>CAYFHO010000007.1:90299-119696 GCA_964342825.1 uncultured Verrucomicrobiota bacterium | reverse complement strand
ATCCCAAACCAAGAACTAGCATTCCCATGGCCGGACATAGGAAGTATCCGTATTTTTTACGCAATCGAAGATGATACTGAAACAAACCTTCAGTTTCGCGGGAGCGATTATCCTGGGTCTGCAGGCGAGTTTCATGTCCTCCTTGAGCGACTAAAGTATGGCAATGATTGTTTAGAAGTTAGGACGGCCTCTAGCTGGTTCATGCAAGGACAATTGGTACGGGACAAAAACCGAGTCAGAGAAAGAGTCCACCATATAAACCTCTGCGAGAAGTCGAAAAAATAGTGAAGAATTCGCAAATAATGGAAAAAACTACCAAATTGCAGCCTAAATTATCCGATCCACATCTTGATGCGCCCCCGAACAAGCAATGCTCTATCTTGGATCAATACCCCACCGAGTTGCAGTTCGGTTCAAGCAATTGATCTTGAACTCATTGAATCCCTCCACCCAAGCCCCATTTCAGCCCAATAGGAAAAAGGAAACTAGGAGATCGACCGGATTTCATTGAAAGCATCTCGCCTGACTTTGATGATCCCGCTGAAGATTTTGAGGAATATTTGAAATGTAGTATCTAAAGGATACTGATGTGGTGATTTGGGCGATGAGCAACCCTGTTTCATTAAGTAAAAAAGCCCAAGCCGCCACGGACCAGGGTTCGAATGTTCCACTTCCTATGGTTAGGTTGCTATTGAGGGAGAAAAGTGGGATTCGCGGGAGCTTATCCTTCCATTTTTCAGCAAGTATTTTACCCTGACATCTCCGAATTTACTGGCATTATCGAGACTTGGTTTCAATGTATCATTGATAGGCGGTAGAAACCAAAAGCTACATGGCAATATGGGGCGACTACTTCTAGGATGAACCGGATCGAAAACAACTCCCAGTTTGCGTTATTCGGCCATAATTGTGCGTAGAAGCTATTGGGCTTGTTTTACTTGTCATCACCTTAGATAGAATCTTTTCGACAGGCCTCCTCGTAAAGTCCAACTCAATACAGCGACCAGGAAACCAATGCCTGAAATTAAAAGTATTCCCAACAGGATCCAGGCGAAATCACCCATGCTACCCCACCGTTGGTGAAGGGCTGTCAGGGCTGTTTTGAGGAATTGGTCGGAGCTATTGTGCATCTGAATTTTCGTTAAAAACAAGTTGTCGTTCTCACCACTTCACCATGTATTTGTTTCCGAAATTCAATCCTCGGTTTCAATTCGAGTTTTGAGCTCAGCGACGGACTTTTTCCATGCATCAAAAAGATCACTGTCCTCCCACAATTCAAGCAGTTCGGAGGGTTGTTTCAAAACTCGGTCGAGCACTTTGTGACTTTTTTGAATCAACTCATCAGGCACATTTTGAGGATGCGATTCCACCCAGGAATCGATGGATTCCGTGTAGGAATTTCGAACCCCAAATCGCCCCAGCAATCTGGCAACGACTTCTGTTGCTGCAATCGCCCGAGAAGCACCAAACGCCTCAAGATAACCGTCACCAACCTTTAGAACTTTGTCGAGTGTGACGTTAATCAAGCTCAAATCCTGGCAGCCTTGAAGTTCATCCGCCCAATCGCAAGCATCATCATTTCCAAATGCAGTATGATCCCATGCTCCCATCCGTTTCCTCCTTTTTATTTAAAAGTTCTTCCGTGTTACAAAATCAATACCATTCAATAACTGCAAGAAAATCGATTTCTCTTAAAACTCCATTGGAAATCAGAAACATCATCAACGGTGAAATCTGATGATAAAAGCCAAAAAATTGCGACAGCTTCATTGAATTTTAGTCACATGCTCCATTTGCTGGTAAAGAATCGATACAGCAGTATCCATTTCACTGATTCGTTCACAAAGGAAAACTTTGATCCACGATCAATTAATGCTAGAAATGATCCACTCATTCATGCGTGAAAGCTCGGCATATAGAAATCACTTGAGAGTTGCAGGTATTGTCCTGGCTGCTGTTTTCGGGTTTTTGATCGCTGTTGTCATTCTATGTGCAACTCACCCTGAGCGGGGACTTAGCGTCGTTTTCCATACCGTTTGCCATCAACAGCCACACCGCTGCCACATGCTGGACGGCGTTCCATTGGGTGTTTGCATTCGGTGTTTTTGGCTGTATGTCGGACTCTTCATCGGACATGCCCGATTCGCGATTTTTCAGCATATTCCAAAATGGAGCATGCACTTCCTGGTATTCACAGCGACTGCTGCGGCATTAGACTGGATCAGTGGATGGTGGTTCGAGGGAGGGAATCCAATAGGGGTAAGGATAGTGACCAGTCTCAGCCTTGGAATTGCCATCAGTCACCTGACAACACCCGGAGTGGTTTCGTGCTTCTCAACGAACTCCTCAGTAAAATTAAGACCAAACATAAATCATGAATACAAATGAACCTGAGCTGCCCGACTTGATGGGCCAGAACGAACCACCCGATAATTTCAGAGCAATGGCGATGGGGGCGACGATGATTTTCATTATCGCATTTATCCCGTTCGCAGTTTTCGGGTGCTGCCTCCCTCAGATATTGGGGTCCTTACTGGCGATACACCTGTTCACTTCTCAATACTCCCTTACGTTGACAGCTGGGCAGGGCATCAAACTGGGAATCCTGACCTGCCTTCTCGGAGCACTTTCATCCTGGGTGGTTTCAATGGGGCTCTATTTTCTCTTTGATTACCAGATAGGCGCCAGGGAGATCGAATGGCTGGTGTTGACTTTGGTCGAAAAAACGGGGAATCAGGAAGCACTTGAGCAGACAAAAGCTGAGTTTGAGCGTCAAAAGGCATTGGGATTAAGCATGCCACAGATCATCATGGGATTGGTGGTGACCATCGTATTTGCCTCTCTTTCTGGACTGATCGGCGGGGCGATTGGTGCCAAACTTTTCCAGCGAAGTCCAAATAACCTGTAACAATTGAGCCTCGAAACGGTATAACAGGATTGTCATGCCCCCAAAGAGCAAAAAAAAGAAACGCAAATGGATCATTTTGTCCGTATTGCTGGTTGCGATCATTGGTGTCTTTATAGCGGCAAGCTTTCGTAAAAAGGATGACGCCATTCAGGTACAAACTGGAAAAGTGGAGCGGCGCAACATCACGGAAGAGGTGGTTGCCAATGGACGTGTCCAACCTGTTTTACAGGTTAAGATCAGTCCGGAAGTCAGCGGCGAAATAATTGAGTTGCCGGTTAAAGAAGCTCAAAAGGTCAAACAAGGTGATTTACTACTGCGTATCAGGCCTGACTTTTACATCGCCAACAGGAATTCTGCCGAAGCGAGCTACAAGTCATCGCTGGCTGATTTAGAAACCGCCAAGGCCAACCTGACCAAAGCAGCCGCCGAACTGGAGCGAAACAGAGAGTTGTTCAAATCAAAGCTCATTTCTGAGTCAGTGTTCATGGATTTTGAAACTTCGCACCAAATTGCAAAAGCAAGTTTGCAATCTTCACAGCACAGAGTGGAAATGACCAAGGCCTCCTTACAAAGATCCGAAGAAGAACTCGCCAAAACGACCATTGTCTCCCCCCTCGACGGCACCGTGAGCCAACTCCGTTCCAAGCTTGGCGAACGGGTTGTCGGTACCGCACAACAGGCTGGCACGGATGTCATGACGATTGTCGACCTCAATGAAATGGAGGCACGTGTTGATATTGGTGAAATGGATATCGTTCTGATTGAATTAGGTCAGAAAGCGAAACTTGAGGTGGATGCGTTTCGAGATGAGAAATTCACGGGTGTCGTCACTGAAATTGCCAATGCCGCACGCAATGCCGGGTCCAGCGGGGGACAAAATCAGGATGCCACACGCTTCGAAGTCAAAATTCATATCCAGGAAAAAGCCAACTTTCGCCCTGGCATGTCGGTGACTGCTAATATCGAAACGCGATACCGAAAAGATGTGCTGGCGGTACCCATTGCAAGTGTCACCACCCGTCCTCCCAAGAAAGAAGCAAAATCCGAGAAAAAGGAGGAGCAGGCAAAAAATCCTGATGAGGAAAAGAAAGTAGAAAAAACAGATCCGCCCAAAGAGAAACAAGAGAAGGCAACTGACAAACCCGAAAACTCCAAAGCGAAAAACAATCGTCCGGTCGAAGTAGTTTTTGTGGTGGAAGAAAACAAGGTGCGCCAACAGCCTGTGACGCTGGGGATCAGTGACAATGGTTTCTTTGAAATTGAGAATGGACTGGAAGAAGGTCAGGAAATTGTAGTGGGTGGATTTCTTGCCATCAGCAGGGAATTGCAGGACGGAAAGAAAATCATCAAAGGAGGCGCAGCCCCTGGAAAAATTAAAATGCCCTGACATGAGCCTGATCAAGATTGACCAACTTTCCCGGCACTATGTCATGGGCAGTGAGACGGTCTATGCCCTCCGAGGAGTTTCCTTGTCCATTGAACGCGGGGAATATGTCGCAATCATGGGACCATCCGGATCCGGCAAATCCACCCTGATGAATCTGATCGGCTGTCTGGATACACCCTCCACGGGGCGTTATGAATTGAATGGTTTGGATGTCAGTGAGATGGATGACAATGAACTTGCCGACATTCGAAACCGTGAAATAGGGTTTGTATTTCAAACATTCAACCTGCTCCCCAGGTCCACGGCATTGCATAATGTGGAACTGCCGCTGATTTATGCCGGGGTCAAATTGGAACCGAGACGACAACAGGCCGATGAAGCCTTGCAACAGGTTAATCTGGCTGACCGAAAACTTCATCGACCAAATGAATTATCCGGCGGTCAAAGGCAGCGTGTCGCCATCGCACGTGCGCTGGTCACGCGTCCTTCCATTATCCTGGCCGATGAGCCCACCGGAAATCTTGATTCCAAAACAGGGGAAGAAATTCTGACTTTGTTTGATGAATTATCTCAAAGAGGAAACACCATCATTGTCGTCACTCACGAAGAAGAAGTCGCGTTGAGATCACGCCGAATGATTCGAATTCGTGATGGATTGATTGCCAGTGACGAGCCCGTGCAACCATTATCAGTCTAAAAAGTGCCCCACACATCCACCATGAAGCGGAGGTCTCAATGACGTTCTTCACAGAGTTGATCGAAGGACTGGTCATTGCCTGGGATGCGATCAAAGCAAACAAACTGCGATCGGTCCTGACCACCCTGGGAATCGTCATAGGCATCATGACCGTGACTCTCATGGGGACAGCTATCGCCGGATTTCGCGCGTCCTTCCTGACTGCCATTGCTTCATTTGGGACCGATGTCTTCCATGTCCAAAGGTTCAGCTGGTTCTTCGCGTCCGAGCAGGAATGGCTCAACGCGCGGAAACGTGAACGCATATTATTTGATCAGGTGCGCGATCTGGAGCAGGAATTAACCCTGAGTCAAGCTGTGGCTCCGGTGGCACAAATGGGAAGGTCGGTCACTTACCGCGATAAAAAATCAAGTGGAGTTCAGGTGATCGGGACGAATGAACAGTATCTCCAGACGAGCGGTTCATTGGTGGCCGGGGGTCGTTTTTTCAACCGATCCGAATCGGATGGAGGCCGACCGGTCTGCGTGATTGGAGCCAACGTTTCGTCCAACTTATTCCAAACGCTGTCCCCTCTGAACGAAACCTTGAGGATCGGTGAGAAACCATTTTCCGTGGTCGGAGTTCTGGAGAAACAAGGGGGACTTTTCGGTGAAATGGGCGGCGATAACAGTGTCATCATTCCTTTGGAGCAATGGCGTTATCAATTCTACTCCCGTCCAGATCTCACAGTGCAGGTAAAGGTTGGATCACTTGATCGAATGGATGAAGCAAAGGAAGAATTGCGCAGCACCTTTAGACGAATCCGTGGGGTGCGTCCGGGTGAAGCAGATGATTTTGCGATCAACCAGCAAGACCAGTTTTTGGAAGCATTTAACAAGGTCCTGGCAGTCATTGGAACTGCTGGATTATTCATCACCGGACTCTCGCTTTTTGTGGGCGGTATCGGAATCATGAACATCATGTTGGTTTCGGTGACCGAACGCACGAGAGAAATTGGAATTCGAAAGGCGATCGGAGCCAAACGCCGAGCCATCCTTGCTCAGTTCCTGATTGAAGCTGCCGTCATATGCCTCATTGGTGGGCTCATTGGACTCGGAATTGCTTTTCCAATCAGTTTGGCTTTGAAAAGCAAATTGGGAGGAGCCATGCCTTTCTCTGTTGCGTTGATGGCTATCGGAGTCTCACTGATCACGGGCCTTATTTCCGGATTCCTGCCTGCTTGGCGCGCGGCTCGCATGGATCCTGTGGAGGCTTTGAGAAGCGAATGAACCATGAACCTCTCGGAAAATTTCACCCTCAAACAATGGGCATAGATCATGTGGATTCATGAGTTCAAAGAGAATGTCGTCATGGCATTATCTGCGATCGCAGGTCATAAACTGCGATCGGCTTTGACCCTGCTTGGTGTGATGATTGGGGTGTTTTCAATCATTGTGGTGATGACCGCTGTGCGAGTTCTTCAAAACAACATTGAATCCCAGCTGAGTCAACTGGGAGCCAACTCCTTTCAAATCCGAAAATTTCCCGGTGCCTTTTTTGGTGTGACCGATTTTGAAAAATTCTGGAGACGGAAAGACATTTCCTATGGCGATGGCATCATGGTGCAGGAGCGCTCCACATTAGCGCGAAGTGTGGGAATGGAATCGGATTTTTGGGGCGGGATGGCAACATCCAGATATGGCAAATCACCACCCAATGTTCGACTTTTTGGTGAAACTCCGGGAAGTTTCCCTGCCAAAAACTGGGTTATTGGAGAAGGGCGATCCTTCATGGATCATGATTTGGACAGCGCTCGTGCAGTATGTATCCTTGCTGGTGGATTAGCGGAAGTTCTCTTTCCCCACAGTTCAGCAGTGGGAGAGGAAGTCAAACTGGATGGCATAAAATACCAAGTGGTGGGTGTATTGGAAACCAAGGGACAAATGCTCGGAGGCAACCAGGATAATTTTGCCATCATTCCACTGACCACAGGATTGAATCGATACGGCAGGCGCTGGCGCAGTCTTTCGATTCTGGTTCAAGCTCCCAGTCAGGAACTGTTTGCAGACACTCGGGAAGAAGTGAGAGGGATTCTCCGCGTAGCTCGTAAAGTTCCACCAGGGAAAGAGGATGACTTTGAGATCTTTTCCAACGACTCACTGGTAACACAGTTTCAAGCTTTTACCCTGGCCGTTCGTGTGGGCATGGCATTGATCAGCTCAATCTCCCTTTTGGCTGCGGGAATAGGTATCATGAATATCATGTTGGTATCGGTGACTGAGCGTACTCGTGAAATCGGGGTTCGAAGAGCCATCGGCGCAAAAAAACGAAACATCATTACTCAATTTATTGTTGAGGCCATTGTGCTCTGCGAAGTTGGGGGACTCATGGGAGTAGCTCTTGGGGTTATTGGAGGAAATGGTGTCGCCTATGCTCTCGAAATGCCGGTGGTGATTCCAATGGACTGGATCTTTTTTGGACTATTGATCTGTAGTTTTGTCGGCATCATTTTTGGCACCTACCCGGCAGTCAAGGCAGCCAATCTGGACCCGATTGAATCACTTCGATACGAATGATATCACTCACTTTTTCAATCAGTCTGCAATCACTTTGAGCGTGCAATAAAGCCGAATGTGGAACACCATACTTCCTTGGAGAACAATCAAATCAGCCAGGAGGCCCTTGAGCAAAAGCTCTGCAAAGCATGCGGATTTTGCTGTGATGGCACCTTATTTTTAAATGTCCGAATCAAGGACTCAGAACCAATCCAAAAGTACAAAGAAGCTGGGTTGCGAATCAGCAAATCTCAGGATGGAAGCACCCTCATGAAGCAACCATGTTCAGGATTCCGGCATGGCTCTTGTCAGACATATGAATGCCGCCCCATGAGGTGTGGCGAGTTTAGGTGCGCCTTATTAAAACGGGCATCCATCAATGCCTTGAGCGAACCTGAAGCACTTGAACTTATTCAAAGAACAAAAAAACTTCGTAACCAATATACCGATGTTCTCTTAAAAATATTTCCCCAATTCGAATCCAAAGCACTCGCCAGTCACTATCGAGATATTCGCAAAGCATCGAAAACCCTTTCGGGTGAGGCTTTGAAGGCATATAGGTCGAGAAAATCTGAATTAAAAGACTACAAAACCGTCTTACAAGAGGCATTGGATACTCATTTTTACAACTCAGACGAGAGGAAAGGAAGTGATTCATCCAAGTCCACTTGACCAAGGCGAAATGTTGAATAAAAGTAGGTTGATGGGTGCCTTAAAAAACCGAACAAATGCTCGTACTGACCAGAAGTTTTTTTGGTTAAGGGCGATGATTGCGGTGATCCTGAGCCACACGGGGTGGAGCCATGCTGCTGAATTTACAAACGCAAACGGCACTGCATTCATTCAGCAATACTGCATTGATTGCCATCAACCGCCTAGACCCAAAGGTAAGTTAGACCTAAGTATCTACACTTCTTTGGCCCCAATCATCGCCGATGCACTGGATTGGGACAGCCATTTGCATCGGATACGGGACGAGGACATGCCACCCGATGATGAAGATGTCATTCAACCCTCGACCAAGGAGCGATTGGCCTTTGTGGAATGGATGACAGTCACTCTCCGGGATGCAGCCTGTTCTGACGGCGTTCAACCGGGCCCACCGATGGTTCGACGTTTAAATCGAACCGAGTACTCGGCATCGGTGAGAGCTTTGCTGGACGTGCATTTCGACGCTGGAGAGGCTTTACCCAGCGAGGGTTCAGGAGGCGAAGGTTTTGACAATGCCGCCGAGACCCTGTTCATTTCACCCATTCATGCGGAAAAATACCTCGAAGCTGCCAGGTCCGCGGTGAAATATGCTTTTGCGGATACTCGGTCCAGTAAAAGATTTCTTGTAGCAGAACCAAATGAAAAAACCACACCACAACAGGCCGCCAAACAAATCCTGGAAAAATTTTTACCACGCGCATTCAGACGTCCAGCGACAGCAGAGGAAATGAATGAGTACATTAGCCTGTTTGAACAAGCCCTGGCTGATGAAGGCGCCTTTTCTCCTGCCATGCAACTGACACTTTCAGCCGTGTTGATTTCTCCCAAGTTTTTATTCATCATTGAAACACCCTCAAACTCAAGCGAACCGACCCCCTTGGGAGACTATGAATTGGCCACACGCCTGTCCTACTTCCTGTGGGGTGCCCCTCCTGACGAAACACTCATGCAGCTGGCTTCTGATGGCAGGCTGCAGCAAGAAGAAATTTTAAAAGAACAGGTTGTTCGCATGCTCAAAGATCCACACTCTCGTAAGGTGCGGAACTTTGCACAGAATTTTGTGGAACAATGGCTGGGCACTCGTGCTCTTGGACGCGAATTCAAGCCGGATAAATCGATTCGTGGATACGATTCCGAATTGGAAGGAGGCATGAAATATGAACCCGTATTTTTCTTCCATGAAATCCTTACCGAGAACCGCCCGTTGCTGGATTTAATTGATGCTGATTATACCTATATCAATCGCAGATTATCACGGCATTACAAAGTTAAGGGCGAGTTTAGAGAACAACCTAAACGTGTCGAAATCAAGGAGGATCCCCATCGTGGTGGGCTGGTCAGCATGGCCGCCGTGTTGGCTGTGTCCTCTCACCCACACAGAACGAGCCCTGTACTGCGCGGAAAATGGATCCTAGAAACGCTCTTGGGCGAAACCGCCCCACCCCCTCCCCCGGACGTTCCACCTTTGGACGAGGAATCCCATCAGGAACAAGCTCAAACCCTGCGCCAACGATTGGAAATACACCGTGCGGATCCAACCTGTGCCACCTGCCATGACAAAATTGATCCCCTGGGGTTCAGCCTGGAAAACTACGATGTGCTGGGGCGCTGGCGTACTGAAGAAGGCGGACAACCCGTAGATGCCAGGGCTACGATGCCCGATGGCACGGAGTTTGAAGGCCCCGGAGAACTCAAGAAAATTTTGATGGAACGCAAGGATCAAATTGTGCGTCACCTGACAAGAAAAATGCTCGGCTACGCCCTGGCCCGTGAATTGACCTATGAAGACTTCTGCACCGTGGATGCCATCGTTGAAGACTTGAAAGCCAATCATTATTCATCGCACCACTTATTGATGGGCATTGTCGAAAGCATTCAATTCCGCTATAAGAGTTCAAGATCAGTGCTGGAAAGTAGTTCTAAATAATCAGATTGAGTCAGAAAGCCATGAATATTCAAAGCATGAAGCAACCCATGTCTCGCCGAACACTCTTGAAAGGCACGGGTGCCACCTTGGCATTACCCTGGCTGGAGGCCATGATGCCCATTAAAGCAAGAGCGACATCTCAGCGAAGTCCCAAACGGATGGCAGTGTTGTTTATGCCCAACGGTGTTCGTGAGGACCAATGGACGCCAGAAGGGGAAGGTAGTTCTTATCAGCTTTCCAAAACGTTGTCGCCACTCGAGGGACTGAAGGACAAACTATTTATTCCAACCAACCTTTGGAATCAGGCAAGCAACGTGGGAGACGGTCATTACGTAAAGACTTCTGGATTTTTGACCTGCCAGACGATCAGCAAGTCGCTTGGTTTTGATCTGAACAGTAATGGGGTCTCCATGGATCAGATAGCCGCACGAGGCGCTCTGGGGCAAACACCATTACCTTCACTCGAACTAGCCATCAGTCCGGTGAGCATTGGCGTCGATACAAACGTTGGTTACACCAGGGTTTATGGATCGCACATTGCCTGGAGCCGTCCGACACGGCCATTAGCCAGAGAGATCAATCCTCGTTTGGTTTTTGAAAGACTATTTCGGGTGACAAACCCACAGCAAGGACAATCCAGCCAGGATCGATTGTTGCTGGATCGAGTTCTTGGGGATGCCAAACAATTAAGAAACCGTGTGGGACAGGAGGACCGTACGCGAATCGATGATTACCTTGAGTCGATCCGTAGCCTTGAACAGCGCATTGAACAAGCCAGCCAACCGGAAGGTAAAACCTGGCAGCCTGCGGTGGACATGGATCCATCAACCAAACCAGCAGGCATCCCGAGGGAACACGCGGAACATGTCCGACTCATGCTCGACATGATCGCACTGGCATTTCAAACCGACAGTACACGCATCTGCACCTTCATGTTCGGTAATGCGGTCAGTAATACAAACTTTTCGTTTTTGGATGGGGTTAAGTCCGGACATCACAGCGTTTCTCATCACGAGAAAAAGGAAGAAAACCTTGTCCAATATCAGCTGATTGCCCAATGGCATGTCGAACAATATGCCTATCTTCTTAACAAACTTAAGAACATGCCTGAGGGTGATAGCAATGTGCTGGATCAATCCATGATCATGTTTGGTTCTGGCTTGAGAGACGGCAACAGTCACAATCCACGCAACCTGCCGCTGGTCATTGCTGGAAGCGCAGGGGGAAGCATCCAGACCGGACGTCACATGGTTTATGACACCAACACTCCATTGTCCAACCTATATTGCTCCATGCTGAAAGCCTTTGGAACACCAGTGGAGAAATTTGCCGATAGTACGGAGTTACTTCCAGATGTACTGGCGTGATTGAGAATTCTGCGTCCAACCGACAGATGAAGACATCTCAATATTTGACAGTGCCCAAATAAAGAGCCTGGGACGATGGCTCCAGCTGTGTTTTCTTCCTATTGAATTCACGGAACATTTGAAAGCGAATCCAAAGTCGCATCAGGAAATTAGATTTCTCCAGTCGCACTCGATAACGGTCATTGATTTCCTGTTTCACCTTTCGCAATTGAAGGCGAAATTCAGCGCTTGATTTATGATGTTCAAGGCCGTTGGAGACAATGGGGATTTTCATCCTATTCGTTTGTATTCAATCCATCGGATAGCAAATCAAGATGACGAAGATTTAGGAAGGATGGTGCGAGCCTTTTCCTTTTGCTCTTCTGAAAGCTGCCGAAAGACCGCATCTCGATTCTTGGCTGCCTTCCGATCATTTTGGGCAGCGGCACGATAAAACCAAATGTATGCCTGCAGGATATCCAATTCTACTCCGTCCCCCGAATAATAGCGTGCACCCAGATTGTTCTGAGCCAGTGGGTGTCCCTGTTCCGCAGCCTTGGTCAACCAATCGAGTGCGATCTCATCATCCAGTTCCAATCCCATTCCAATTGCATGACGCCAGCCCAATTCATATTGCGCGTCCCGATCACCCTCTTCCGCTTTTACACGTATCGCTTCGATTTGCTCTTCTGACAATTCCATAGTCGATGACTTCTATCCATTCTGAATAACTAACGCTGACTCTGACGCTTTTTTCTTAAGGTCATTTCACCCACCCATCTGGTATTGTAGATTTTCATCCATTCACCATCAAGATGGTCAGGACGATGTTCGATTCCGTAGGCTTGATCATTCATTCCATGCCAGGGTAATGGGCCCACCGTCCAACCTTTTGCCACATGGAAATCCGCATCTTTGTCCCAGCCGGATGTCATCAGGAAAAAATCCCTTTCAAATTCGGGCTTTCGAGGGGGCATTTGTTCTGAAGCAAAATTCAGGGTCAATTCATCCCCACCGTTCATCAACACCAGCTGATCATCTCGAACGGAAAGTAATTCGTCCACTTCTCCATATCGAGTGCACCATCCTGACGGGGTCACCAACCAATTGGGAGCAAACGACACACGATCGTAATCAGGGGTCAGTGGTTGGGTCCAGGGCAGGTCCATGAAAGGACTGAATCCACGCCAATGCAAATCCGTGGAGCTGGGGCTCATGGTGTAAACTTGAGTATCCGACTCACCAACGGCCTGCATCAACTGAATGCGATCCCAATGAATTTCAAAAGCCATGCTCAGCTTGAGTTGCAAGGGACCGGTATGTAACTGACCAGCCAGATCCACCACTATCGTTTTGGTTTTACCGGCAGGAGCCCCTACATTGACGTCTAAAGGATGCCAATCACCATCTGCTTTTTTAATCTCGAGTGTCGGAAACGGGAATCCCAGGTCGGGATGATGAGATGCCCCCATGTTTGCCATACCACCACCAAAGTGCAACCAACCGGTCAGGACCAACGCCCAGGGATCTTCGCCGTTCACATGGCCAAAATCCATTTCTATGGAATAAGGCTCTGCCAGGCCTCGGAGCTGTGGCACCTGCAATTCAACTGGTGATGCCATATCCTGATCGATCTGTTTGAGGGCATCCGTAACATCCTTACCATCATTTCGCCTGGCAGACCGAACCGATCGAGCATCACCGAATGTTTGAAGTTGATGTTCTGGAAACGGAGGTTTGGGCAGCAGTTTGCTTGTTGAATGCACCTCCGTTCCTGCAGGATGATCCACCACCATCAACTTGGCTTCGTCCAGGTAAAGCACTTCGCGCAACTCTTCTGTTATTTGCAAAACGTGTTGTCCATCTTTCGAGGGGAACAGCGCATCATTACCTACCCAAACAATTTCCTCTGTATCAGCAGGAATATAAACGCCTTCTGCAACAGGTAATCCCAGAGGGGCCGCACCAAGAAGGTCCGTTACGAAACGGAAGCTTTCTCCATCCCAAGCGTAAAGATAGGGACAAGAGCCGGTGGGCATTTCCAATTCGAAAATGACCAGGCTCGAGCAGGATTCGATCTCGTAATCTACCTGTGTAATAGTGTCCGTCCAATGAGGGTCAATGGAATCGACTTTTCTTCGTTTGCCCAAACCAATTTCAAAAGGTAACTGATGGAGAGAGCGCATCATTCGAAGCCCCCCAGTGGTTACCTCAAGCTTCACCCCTATTCCACTGGGATTCGATCGACTACCTTCCATACGGACCTTCATCATGGTGTTGGCGCTTCCACCTTCATTTTTCAGGATACGTATGGACTGATCGGCCAGGGTTAAAACCCAATCCGTATCACAATCTCCATCCAGGTCTCCACGATGCAGACTTTGAACTGGTCCGAGTTGGACTTCGTTCAATCCGAGAGCAGTCGAAACATCGATAAACCCTTCCAATCCGCGATTACGCCAGACCTGCATTTGGTCACCGCCCAGGGCGACCAGATCCAACCATCCATCATTATCATAATCCAACAATTCGAGTGATTTAGGTTGAGATCCATTAAACTTCAAGTCGGACGAGGTTTCTGCACCTTGCAACCGAACCTGTGCCCCGGTTTCGGTCAGGAAGACCACATCCATGCGCAAATCATTATTAAGATCTCCGACAACCAGCGAGGATGCTTGTGGCCAGTCTGCGCTCACTTCAGCAAGCTCCATGGCGGCACCACGTTTCTTTAAGTAAAGGCGGGCAGGTTCGGACTCCAGGGCCACAAACAAATCGGGAAGGTCATCTCCATCCCAATCATCAAACATGAAATCAACGACCCCAGTTAATCCCGATGGTAAGTTTGTGTTTGATGTTTCGAGGGTAAATGAAAAGGTTCCCTGGTTTCTGTGAAAGAGGAGCGAGCGATTTGTGGAGTTCAATGCCATGAGGTCCAATTTTCCAGTGATATCGAAATCGGTCAGGTGTGCTTTGAGAGCGTGTAGAGGTGCCAGCCTGGAAAACATGGATGAATCTGACATCATGCCGTTGGGTGACACCTGAAAAACCTGGGTTCCTTGATCCGAAAGGAGAATCACATCTTCCTGCTGCCCTGTTCTCATCGATCCCTGATGCTGTAAGTCACCTATTAAACATTGAAAATATTTGGCATCAGGTAATGCAGGAACAGGAAAACCTTGTGAGTGAAACTGCCCAGCTTGTTGAGTGAGGAGTTTGAAACCCTGCTCCTTCTGGCGCACAAGAATATCCAACTGATCATCATGCCCTACATCCAGTAAACCGATAGGACCTTGATAAGAGTCAGCATTCTCACCGAGCATTTCTGAAGTAACATCCACAAATTTGACAGCGATGCCTTCCAGCTCAGGTTGCTCCAATTGAAAGGGAGCAATTGCCTCGGTATAAATGCATTTTTCTGTTACAGACGGATCCGCACTCAAAGGATTTTTCGCCACAACTTCCTGATGTTTCTCCAACATGTTTTCCGCATCTGCACGCCGGTCCATTCTCAAGTAGGTTTGGCTCAGGTTATAATAGGCAGAGGGATGTTCTGGATCGAACTGAATCACCTCTTCAAACTCAGAAGCAGCGGGTTGCCATTGACCCAGTCCCTGATGGGCTCGACCGAGTTGGTAACTAACTGCATTGATCGTATGATCAATCTGCTTGGCAATCTGAAGAGATTGCACGGCCTGTTCAAATTGCCCCATCCGCACATGCGCACATCCGGTGATGTAATGGGCAGCAGCCGAATTGGGGTTTAGCTTCAGTGCTTCGGATGTCTGCTGCAATACCTCCTCGGCACGCCCCATGAGCAGAAGGGCGTTGGCTAAATTGAGTTTTGCATCCAGGTCGCCAGGATTTAACTCGGTGGCACGCTTGAAACTTTCGGCTGCTTTTTCCGCTCCACTCAGACCTTGGTTCAACATGTTTTTTCCGGAATTCATAAGCTCCATGAATTGGTCTGAAACATCCTTTCCATCAGACTGATTGGACGCAGCCTGCTGTTGCTTACGAATTTCCTGAGTGGGCACATGAAACATGGCGAACATGCCTGCTACCAACAATAGCAATAGCAAGACGAAAACTCCGGGAGGAATTTTGCCGCCACCATGATTACCGGATTGAGAAGTCATCACAGAAACATAGACAAAGACTTGAAGACTGCAAGATCGGACCTGGCGTTGGAGATCAAAAAAGACCGGGGCAACTCACCCCGGTCTGTTCACTTACATTCACACGTAGTAACGCTTTTATTTCAAAGCAGAACCTCCTGATTTAATCAGGACTCATGGATACTAACTTGGGGTAGGCTCCGAAGCAACCCACAAATGTGGATTGAATTAAAATCGAAGTGCCCCATAGGAGCAATTCAAACAAGATCAACAAGATGAATTGTCTCGACCTTGCCTTGTTGGAACTTAAAGTTCCCGACGAACCAAGTAATGAAGGACTAAAGATATGAGCAACGAAAACACTCCAAAAATTGGCACCATCGGATGGAACGAACTCATCACGAAGGATAAAGAATCCAGCATTCAATTTTACACTCAGTTATTTGGGTGGACCACTGAATCCATGGAAATGCCGGGTGGAGAGAGCTACACCATGTTCAAAAAAAATGGAGAAATGGTTGGCGGATGTGTCACCCCGCCGGGGGATGCTCAGGATGCTCCCGGTATGTGGATGAGTTATATCGGTGTTGAAGATCTGGATGCAGCTGTTTCCAAAGCACGCGAATTGGGAGCGAAGATTTGCCAGGAACGAGTCGATATCCCAATGGGTAGTTTCGCGATCATTATGGATCCTCAAGGAGCCACTTTTGCATTCTGGCAAAACGCAGATGCCCCCTGCCCTGAGTAACATCTCTTCACATACGGAGTATTGGAATGGTTGTTTCTTGATGGAAATCACATTCGGTAAATCTTGAAAAATATCGTGATTCCGACAATCTAAAGGCCATGCAGGGTGAGGGAGAGGGTGAATCATTTTCAATTGAAGACATCGAAAACCTGTTGGGCGACCTCAGGAGTGCGGCGGTTGGTCTGTTGAGCATGGAAGCAAATGCCCATTCCGTGAGGCCAACCGCACTTGTCCACACGGCATTGCGTCGATGCAAGTTGAAAGGGCAGGATTGGACAGAGGTGAAATGGAAAAACAGAAAACAGTTTTTCGCCGCAATGCACAACTCGATGCGAAAGGCACTTGTGGATTATGCTCGCCGCCGAAATGCCTCTTCGCGGCCAGAGATTTCCTATGTTCACCCGGAAGAAGTAGACCTTTATAACCTTCCCGATACAGCCAAGCAACATCCCGAGCACATCATCGCGTTGGAAGAGTGTCTGCATGCCTTAAGTCAAACCGACAAGGAACTGGTCGAAATTGTGGAACATCATTACATCACCGGGATGAGTATTTTGGATTTATCGAAGATGTTTGAGATGTCTGAAAAATCGATTAAGAGACGCTTGCAAAAAGGGCGAGCCCTCTTGCATGAAGCCATCTCAGATTACCTGAACCAGCAAGCAAACGATGGCGAATCTCCCCATCCCTAAAAATCTTTTCCGCTGCCCAGAAATCGAGTATTCAGAATAGGATTACCGTCACCCCAGGTTTTGATTCGAGGATTCGGATTCCCTGTTTTAAGTCGAGGAATGACCTTTCTGGCATGACACAAAATAACTTCTTTTACTTTTTGAGTCTGTTCCCGCCGGGTTAAACTTCGATCAACCAACCGGGCCCAAACCAAAGCAGCAACTCCAGTCACATAAGCAGCGGCATAAGAAGTCTTCCCTGGGGGATGTTCTACCCTTTTGTGAGCACTGAGATACAATTCACCATCACCGGGCGCTGCAATATCCACCAAGGCGCCTTCATTGCTGCAGGCTGAAAGGTGATCAGGAAAACCGGACTGAATAGCTCCCACAGTAATCAGAGAATTTGAGGTTAAAGAGGCCGGATAACCTGGGTATTCTTCAAGGTTTTCATCCTCATTACCAGCAGCTGCAACTATAAGCATACCACTTTGGATCGCTTTTTCGAAAATGGATTTCAGCCGATCATTCTTTCCATAAATGATAAAACTACAATTTAAGATGTTAACCTCCTGCTCGATGGCATACTGAATAGCCATGCAAATGGCATCGACTGCATGTTCTGGCGAGATTGGCTGAACCTTGAGCGGCAGAATTTTTAGTGAGTGAGCCACCCCTCCTTGAAAGATACCTTCAACCGGACGACCTCCAACGATGGAGGCAACCTGAGTTCCATGATTCATTGCCAGAGAACCGGAAACCTGATTTGAGCAATCTGGCGAAAATTGGGTAAAGTCAATCACGCGACCTGCATTTACCTCTTCCAAGCGACTTGAACCACCCTGTCGCGGTGAGTGTTGATGACAATTACGGGTCCATAAATTCCCCTCGAAGATTCGATGGGTAACATCCATTCCTCCGTCCACTAGTCCAACCAAAATGCCACTCGCATCCCTGTTGTGAATGCGAGTGGCACCGATGTAATCCATTCCCCAATGGTGTTTTCTCTCACAATAGACCATGAGCCCGTTCAAGGGGATACATTTGAATTCAATTCTGAAAGGATGATCACCCCCCGCCCCCTGTGGAGCTACTACTACTGGACACCGAAGAAACCGGATCACCCGATAACTGGGTAGTGTTCACCCACCCCCTGAGTCGCACCCCGACTATGCATAACGGATTCTTATCTCCATCTCCGTTTGATTTTTGATCATAAAGCAATTCAGCAGTACAGTTCCTCACTGCCTGCACCCCGTTGCCACTTTTTTGACCATGCTTAACGGTATCGTGCAATCGATCCAATGCTGTTCGATAGCCTTCCCAAAGCTCCGAATCATCCTCCAGTTCATCAGCCGACCCTATGGCCCGGGATGCGTCATTCACCTTTCGAACACAAGCCATGATCTTTTCCATAAATAGGTCAAAGCTTATATTACCCTCACTTTGTTTATCCATTCTGAGTCCTTTACTAGTTTTATTGGTTTCACTCTACTTTTTGCGTACCCGCATAGGCCATTGTAATGTGATGGCAGACTTGACCTACAGTGATCATGTCCATGCAGCGCGGCAATCCGTTCACCACGTCGACGCAAAGATTGGATTCCTCATCTTTCTCGTCTCCGTCCCCCAGGGGAAGGGTACGAGATTTCCAACAACCACCTTTGGAGCAACAAGGAAGCATACCTACGGTGTGCAAAAATTGATGGGTTGGATAAGCCTCCCAATGAGGAGCCTCCCGACCTCCGGCAACAATGATGGCCGGTCGGGAATGTTGGTTTGGTCGCAACGGGACAGCCGCCGCCAGGTGCATGTGGAAGGTGACCCCACAGAGGACTCCATCGGCCCAATGCATCAAATGGATCATTTCGCGGAGGCTGGTTTTACCCCGCATATCAATGACATTTTCCAATGGAGGATGAAAGTGTCCATCCTCCCCAACCTGCACAAAGAGAATCTTATCTTCAAAGGTGTCCACAACCTGCTGATATCTTCGCCAATGCCACCACTTGATGGTGTAGTCATACTTCCCACCGGCACATACGATCCAAATGGGAAGTCCATTCGGATTTTGTTCGTCCGTCAGGAATGGATGGTCTTTTTCCGAATCAGACAAATGAACATCACCCCGAAAATCAGTGGGGACCACATCTTCATCCAGTTCTTTCTGCAGGAACTGTGAGTAGCCATGGATGAAGTGGAAAGGGCGTTGATTGGATTGATGAACCAAAGGATATTCACAATGGATGGTTTTGACATCAGGATCGTACTCATTCAAGGAAGTCAAATTAGGGTTATTCTCCCATAAAGAATCACATGGAGTCCGAACATCGGTCAAATATTTGCCCGGGCAACACAGATGCAGATCGCGAACGGCAGCCGTGAGCATCAAAATATCACCAGGGGAAAGGAATGATTTAAGTATGATTTTCTGTTTTCTATTGGAATGACTTACATCCTGCTCAGGTTTGAATTCAGATTTTTCATCCTCCTTAAATGTCAGAGTGACACAAAAACTGCTGCTGGTCTCAACGACTGGAAACTCGATTTCAGGCGCTTCCTTGGGTCTTGGATGGGTGAATTTCAATTTCGACACCAACCGACTGTTTGTTTCGGTGAAAATGGGTTGAGCTAAAAAACCGAAAGGTGTGCAGGCATTTTCCAACGCCCGTAATGCTTCCTTGATGTTTCTGAGCTGAAAAGTCAATGGATCCAGTTCATGCGCCTGCAGGTTGGGATTCTCAAGCAATGCTTGGGTTCGGTTGAGGCGATAATAGGCAGATTGAAATTGCCCTTTGATAGGTGCCAGCAAGCCCGCGCAATCGGAACCCTGATCACATATCCCCGGAAGGTAATGATCACCATCATGTTGAGCATCCATCGGACGTGTGAAGTAGCTCAAAAATCGTGATTCGACTGGCAAAGGCTCAAACATAGACACAGTACACATATATACATGCGTAAAAAAAGGCTCTGAGGGGTCACTAAATTGAAATTTTTTTTAACTTTTTTTACTCAAGAGTCAGGCCTGCGATAAAGGGGCTTGAGAAATGTTCACCTGCCTTGAGCCGAATGTAGGCCACATTTTCATCAGGAACTGGATTTCTGAATTCCATTTGAATAAGCCCTCCCTTGGCTGGTTTTCCTCGCCGGATTAAATCCTCAGTCCAAACAACTTGAAAACCAGCAATAAATTCATTGTCTAATTTATCGAGGTGAAACATATCAATGACATCGAAACCGTATTCCCAAGGAATGCTTGAAAGGACCACCCCGTCTTTAGAAATTAACTCAAGAAATGCCACTTTTGCCCCTATCTCTGAGGCAAATACGACACCACCGAGCACGTGAATGGTTTTAAAGGATTGAGGGACCTCGATGAGCTTGGATTCTTCCGGAAAATATTTGTAGACAAATGACTTCTCCCAGTCATCACTCAATTTTCCACCAAGCTGAATGATACCGGACACATCGAAATTAACACCAGATGCCGAAAAAATTCCATTCGACAATTCATTTGAAAACTCATCCATTTCCTCACCCCAGTTTCCCCATATCCAGGGATGCTCCAACATGGCATTGGCATAAGGACGCAGATCTACCATGGAGGAATCCGCCTCTTTGGAACGCTTGGGCATGAAATGGGTTAGCGGCTGAAGAGCGTATTCGATTAAGTCCGGCAAGTTGTACTGAAAGGGCACCAAATGTGTAAACAAGGATTCCCAATAAAGTTTACTCTCATAGATTGCACCGCCAGCGGCCAAATTAACCCGCTTTTCAGGATTTTCAGGCGTCATGTGATGTTCGCAGCGGACCAGCGGGACCCATTCTCCAGCAGCAGTCATCAACTGATGTTTTTTAAAATCCATCCATTGATACGGCCTACCTTTGGTGTCGGTTCGGACATAGGAATCGACGGCGAGTTCCCATTTGTAACCCCGAATCCTTCCATCGCTGGCACTCAAATCTATTAGACCGGCATTCCCTGAATCGGTCGCACCTTTCAATCGGGCGGCAGGGCAATGCAAAATTTCGGGGGCCAGGTAGTCTCCAACCAATTCCCCCAACTGGTTGGGCAATTCCCCATCGGTGGCTTCCCGGTAATAAGTCAGTGCTTCGTGAATGATCCTGAGCTGACTTCTACAAGCCGCCTCTAACTGCTCCGAGGTGGCAGATTGAAGCCGACATACGAATAAAAAAATCGATGCCAGAAAAAATAAATTTCGACTCATGGTGATCATTTAAAACGATTCCAAACCCCAAGTTCCAGATCGATGCATGCGACCGAGTTGACAACATCTTCGGGTACCTCCGTCCAGCTTTTGAAGCCAAGCTCAGTTCTGTTCAATTCACTGGCGATCGCTCCAAGATTCCAGATATGCAATGTATCATTGCCAGAGCCATCAACGATCGCCGCCAGCCGGGTCCCGCTGTGATTAAATTGCACAGTTCTTATAACATCCCCAAACTGCATTTCGACCGGTAAATCCAGTTCAGATTCAAATTCATTCTGAACATTCAAAATTGAAATCGTACCAGACTTGGCCAAAGCTAACAAAGGTTGACCGGTGCACTCGCTCATAGCGGTGACATCATTCATCGTTTTTAATAAAACCCTTTTTTGGGTGAGCTGGTTAAGTGCAATTGCAATTAAGTGATCGCTGGTTAAAAGAAGTAATTCATCTTTTGACCATCTTGAAAAGAAAGGAACCCCCAATCCGACGGATTGGCCGGCAGATACCCAACCACTCTGTGCGTTTTTCCACAAATGCAACCAACCATCATGGACTGCCCCAGCCGCCAGCCACGAACCATCAGGATGAACCGTGAGCGATTGAGGTGATGTAGGAGTTATCAACGTGTGATCTGCGCCAGCATTGGTGGGATATTTTAACAGGATTTGATGACCAATCGAGGCGGCGATTAATTCTGAACCGTCAGAAATAGCCATCAGCCCCGCGGAACCGTTAAGAAAAGAGAAATTCTTCCTGATCTCAAGACAATGGGTCGAAGCATCTCTTTGCACACCCCAACGAACCGGTCCCTCCCATTTGGTGTACAACCAAAGATCATTACAGAAGGGCGGCATGATGGCCGGACCGTAAAGAGGAATGGAAAATTTTTCAATTTCATCCAATGATTCAATGTCCAATAATCGCGCCCCACTGGTATCCCCGACGGTAACCAATCGTGAATTCGCAGCAAACGCCAGTGATTGATTCTCCTGGCCGGCTAAACTTAACGATCGGTGAGCATTCTCACGCAATGTCCAAGATCGAATCCCCGATTGGTTGAAGTGATACCAGGTTTGCTTGACGGGATTCCAGCGAAGGGGTTCCCCTTCATGAAAAGCTTCCAGCTCCAGAGATTGAATACGCTCAGGTCGCTTGAGATGGATACGATTCAATCCTTCTTCCTGCCAAAGAAATCCGGTATTCCCCGGCAACCACCCTAAAGATTCGAGCTGCGAAGGATCCCCAAAAGGTATGTGCCCGGCATTTTTGAGGGGTAATTTTTTAGTGATACCATGCCATTGGCGAAAGTCCCAAATGGCACAGTGGCCATCGCTTCGTACGCACAAAATTTGGTGAGAGTTACTATCCCACAGAGCCCTTACAATCCCTCCACCCACGAAAGCCGCATCCATTAATTTCCCTGACGTAGCATCCCAAACATTGATTATACCGCTATCAACAGAAGACCAGGTAGCCAACCGGCTGGAATCATGACTGAAAGCCAAACCAGTAATGGTTCTGGTTGAGGCAGATCGGATCTTCGAGTCATTCGTATCGTCTTGAACTCCAAAAGTAATTGGAACCGGTTCCCAACTGGTTGCGTTGTAGAGGAGCAACTCCGAATGAGGTCCAAGCGGAGAAAGGATTTCCTCCTCCAGGGGCTGGGTCGCACATGCAAATCGCCTTCCATCTGGGCTAAAGCCAATGGCTTTGGGATGGATTGCCTTTGAAGGCACTAGCTTTATCGATCCGTTTTTGCTTCCAAGAACGTCAAGCTCACGACCCTCATCGCGACTGACAACGACCAAGGGTTTTTGGGGATGAATCGCAATGCTGGAAGGAACAAAATCAGCGGGTATGAATGAATGCAACAGGCCTCGGTCATAGAGAGTAAAATGATTTTGGTGGTCGACACCGAAAAAACGTTCACCATCTTCACTGATGGAAAGAATGTTTTTTAGTTCCTGGATTTGGGTCGTTGAATAATCAATCTCCCAACTAGTAAACGCATCAACAACGAGCTCCTTCCACTCAGTCTCGGAATGGCGATCTTTGGATTGCCGGGGCAATAAAGCCAGGACCTTGGAAGAAACATGCGGAGCCCCCTCTCGCGATAAGCTTTGTGCCTCGAGGAGTGCCATCCGGGATTGTTGCATGGCTCGCTGCCTGGCAACGGAATGAAGCCACCCCGCAAAAAACACAACGATCAAAATACCGGTCCCGATCAAGTAAGGCAGACGCTTTTTGAATTTTTTCCTACGCTCTGTTTTGTGTAAAATATCTCGAATGATTCCAGCAACTTCACCTGCATTTTTAGGGCGGTCTTCCGGCCTTTTTTCCAGCAAACGGCAGATAATTTGGCGAAGGTTCTCATCCAGAGTAAAACCTCCATTCTGAGGAGTTCCCCCGAAGGACCAGTCTCCAGCCATTTCCTGCATTTCCTCAAAGGAATCACAGCTATCAAATTCAAGTGGCCTTTCCCCCCAAATGAGTTCATGCAAGATGACTCCCAATGCATATAAATCTCCAGCAGCACCATCGCCAGACCGATCCCATTTCTCAGGGCTCATGTAGGCTGGAGTTCCGGAGAAATCAGTGGGAGAAGGTAAATGATCGCCTGTGCTTTGGACATTCCGTCGTGCGGCAGCATTGACTTTGGAGAGTCCAAAGTCCAGTACTGCAGGGCTTCCGTCCTTTCTTACCAGGATGTTTTCCGGTTTTAGATCACGATGGATCACCCCTGCTTGGTGGGCGTGATTGGTTGCATCACAAACTTGAGCAAAAAATTTTAATTTCTCCTCAAGACTTGGATTTCCCTCCTTCATCCATTGCCGTAAGGTAGGTCCCTCCACAAGTTCCATGGTGTAGAAGACCGCCTCGTTCTTGCTTTTGCTATCGATTTTGTGAACGTCTGCGTCGTAAATCCGGACAATGCCAGGGTGATCCAACAATCCAAGGGTCGCAATTTCCTCTTTCAGCCGGGCGAACATCTGCTCGTTGGCCAGGGCGGGATGAATCATTTTGATAGCCACAACCCGGTCGATCAAATCCTGATTCGCTCGGTAGATCACGCCCATGCCTCCGGAGGCAACTTTCTCAATCAAAGTGTATTTTCCTCCGACTCGTTGACCGGGGGCCACGTTCCAGGGATTGGTGGGCAACGCAAAATTGATTCGAAGATACTTGAGAACATTGGAGCTTTCCCCTCTCTCGGATAGCTGCTCCATCTCTCTCAATAGTTGATAATTAGGCATTCCTTCCAGCCTGGAAATCAACTCATTGATTCTTGTCCATTCATCTTCAGGCATTGCTAAGAAAGTCAGAACAGGGCTTCCATGCGAACAAACGTAAACGGCCAAAAACCGGGAAAGTTCACACGAAATTTCTGTGGTCTAATTGGAAAAGGCTATCATTAAGCATTCAACCACAATGGTCAACCATCCATTGTGTTCGCAAAGGATGGAAAGCTGAAATTTCAAAAAAACATAAGCCCCGTAGGGAGAAACGGCTTGCTGCTCTCAACTGAGAATTGACGGAGCAAAAAATCTCATGAGATAAAAGCCACAAACCAAGGCGGACCACCAGGGCGGCAAAAAATTACGCAGATACTCGTCTCCAGGACGAATCGAACTGGTTATTTGATTGTCTAAAAAACTATGCAATCAGATCGTGTACCACGTGCCCATGCACATCGGTCAGTCGGAAATCTCGTCCCTGATATCGATAAGTCAGTTTTTTGTGATTGATCCCCAGCAAGTGCAGGATCGTAGCGTTAAGATTGTGAATATGCAGCGTGCCTGGGACAAAAGAATCTTTGGTGGGTTGCGGATCTAAGGTATTTCCATCGGCATCTGTGATGTTATATCCATAATCATCCGTGCGACCATAAGTGATCCCTGGTTTGATGCCCCCACCAGCCATCCAAATGGTAAAACAGCGAGGGTGGTGATCTCGCCCATAATTTTCTCGAGTCAAACCACCCTGACAATAAGAGGTACGCCCAAACTCCCCTCCCCAAATGACCAATGTGTCGTCAAGCATTCCCCGTCGTTTGAGGTCCTTGATCAGTGCAGCACTACCTTGATCAATGTCTTTGCATTGAGATTCGTGTTCCTTCGGCAGGTTGCCATGAGCATCCCATCCCCGGTGAAAAATCTGTATGTTCCTGACTCCTTTTTCAGCCAGGCGACGTGCGTTGAGACAACACGCTGCGAAAGAGCCCGGTTGTTTGGCCTCTTCCCCATAGAGTTCGAACGTGTCTTCACTCTCGTCAGAAAGGTCCATCAACTCAGGAACTGAGGTTTGCATGCGGTAAGCCATCTCATGCTGACGAATACGAGATAGCACTTCCGGATCACCAAATTGTTGGTAATGCCTTTGGTTTAGACTTGCCAGAGTGTCCAACTGTTTTCGTCGGTCCTTGGAAGAAATGCCGGATGGATTATTCAGGTAAAGCACGGGATCACCCTGACTCCTCAATAAAATCCCCTGATGATCTGAAGGCATAAAGCCAGTTCCCCACAAGCGACCAAATAGACTTTGCTCTGCGTAGTTTGTGCGGGCGTGCATCACGACGTAACTCGGTAAATTTTCATTCATCTTACCAAGCCCATAACTTAACCATGCGCCGAGACTGGGTCTTCCTGGAATCTGACTTCCGGTTTGGATATAGGTAATGGCGGGATCGTGGTTAATGGCCTCGGTAAAAGTGGAATGAACGACGCAAAGCTCCTTCGCCACGGTGGCCGTGTGTGGCAGCAGCTCGCTCACCCAGAGGCCCCGATCATTGTTTTCGTGTTTGGTAAATTTATACTTACTCGGTGCAAGGGGCAGACCATTCTTCTGGTTGGCGGTCATCCCGGTTACTCGTTGGCCACTGCGGACATGATCTGGCAACTGCTCACCAAACATATCGGCCAATTTGGGTTTGTAATCCCAAAGATCAAGGTGACTGGGTCCTCCGCTCATGAAGAGATAAATCACCCGTTTGGCTTTGGCCTTGTGATGTGTCCCTTCCGCACCTGAACTGGATGCATTTTGGCCAAAAAGTGTCGGCTCCATCATATTGGCCATGGCGGCTGTTCCCAGTCCAAGAGCGGTTCGCCCGAACAGCTGACGCCGGGTCATCATCAATTCGTGTTCCCGCAGGGGATGAAAATTATCCATCAAGTTCATGATCTTAAAAGTAGTGAGATTAATATAAAAGGATTGCGGCGTCGCTTGCCAAAACAGTCGAAGTCAGTTGAGTCCAGGCAGCATGTTCAAACTCAGGCAACTGTGCCTTGCTTGTCAGTTTACCTACAGCAAGGAGATGACGAGCATCTTCAAGCTGTGAACGGTAGCGGTGTCTCATTTGATCAACCAAGGCCAAACAGGCATCAATCTCCTCCTTGCTAGCAGGGCGGCTGGCTGTGAGTGTAAACAGTAAATCAATTCTTTCCCGGTCCGTGAACCGTTCTTGGAGCAGACGCTCGGCAAGGAAACGAGCCATCTCAATCCTTTGAGTCTCGTTGAAAAGCCCCAGAGACTGAAGGGAGGTATTGGTACGAGAACGTCGAACACAACTGGTTTCCCTGCTGGGGGCATCAAACAAAGTCATCATCGGATGCGGACTCGTGCGTTTCCAATATACGTAGAGACTGCGCCGATAGGCTCGACGAGTCTGATCGGCTTGATACAGTTTGGTGTTACTGGCAGGATGGGCCAAAGCCTTCCACATACCACCGGGCTGATAAGGCTTCACACCCTCACCCCCCATGTGCGGATCAAGAATGTCAGCAGCCCAAAGTCCCATGTCACGGATCACCTCGGCATCCAAACGATAACTTGGACCGCGTGCAAACAATCGATTTTCAGGATCGCTGACATCCGATCTCCAAGCTGAATCCTGTTTGAAGGTGCGACTGGTCACCATCAGGCGAATCATGTGCTTGAGATCCCACCCGCTTTCCTGAAACTCGATTGCCAACCAATCCAATAATTCAGGATGAGTTGGTTGCTGACCTTGTAATCCAAAATCTTCAGGAGTACGAACCAAGCCTACCCCAAAGATTCGCTGCCAAACTTGATTGATGAGTACCCGAGCAACCACTGGATGGTCTGGCGATGTCAACCACCTGGCCAATCCGAGACGGTTTCTGGGCGCACCTTCAGGTAAATCCCCCATGACGGATAAGACACCTGGAGACAAGGCTTCGCCGGTGGGTTCGCTGTATTCCCCCCGGTGCAGGACTTTGGTTATTCGCGGCTCAGGAAGATCTTTGGCGATCAGTGTCGTAGAAAAATTAGCTTCTGCCATGGCAGACTTTCTGGCGACTGACAAAGCAGCACCCCAAATGGGCATATCTGCCAACGGACTCGTAGGATCGGCTAAAATCTGAATTTTCACACCTGCATCCAGAGAGGCCCAATCACCGATTTCATTCCATTGAGTCCAATGAGACTCCAATTTGACTTCTCTCTGGACAGGGACTTCGGTGCCACCCAACTTCAGTAGAATGGTTTGTTCCCCCTCATTAACCACCACCGGCATGCTCACAAAACGCTGATCCGGTAGAGCTTTTCTGAAGGGTGCGATGGGATTGCCATCAAGGTAAATTCCAGATTCAGGTCCTCCTGAAAAAGTTATCCAAAGGGTTTGCTTTACTGGAGATTCGATCACAAAACTCATCCAGGCCGCTTCGTTTGGCCCCGTCATGGATCCTTTTTTGAACCCGCTATTGCTGCCTTGTGTGGATTCAAATTGTTCGGGTGAAGGAACCGGGTTATGGACAGGCAGATTTTTGGAAATACGCCATTCACGGGTTTCCCACTCACCTCTTTTTCCGACGTCAGCCAACTTCTGATTGATTTCCTGCGGATTCAAATCTTTTAAGAGTTGATCACGATCTGATTTGATTTGAATCCATTCATCCCATGCTAACTGGTTATCGGGAACACGCAGAGTAGGACCGTAAATGTAGGAGTTGCCATCCAGAGGGTTTTCAGCCGTGCTGTTAAAAAACGTCATCAACTCATAATATTCCTTTTGGGTCACCGGATCATATTTATGGGTGTGACAACGCGCACAGACCATCGTCATTCCCAGAAAAACGGTTCCGAATGTTTCCACTCGGTCAAAATTGTTTTTGGCCTGGAATTCTGCCGGAATAACTCCTCCCTCGGAAGTGGTTGGATTCATGCGCACAAAGCCGGTGGCCAATTTCTGCTCAAGCGTTGGGTTAGGCAACAAGTCCCCTGCCAACTGCCAGGTGATGAATTCATCGAAGGGTTGATTGCGATTCAGGGCCCTGACCACCCAGTCTCGAAAAGGATAGATCCCTCTCCGGTTGTCGAGGTGAAGGCCATGTGTATCGCCGTAACGAATGGCGTCCAGCCAGTAGCGCGCCTGATGTTCACCATATTTGGGATCATCCAATAACTGATCCACCCAACTCTCGAAAGCACCTTCCGAATCATCGGACATGAAAAGAGCAAGATCGGCGGGATCTGGAGGCAGCCCCGTCAGCGTGAGGGCTGTCCTTCGAGCCAAGACCGATTTTTCCGCCTCTCCGGCAAAACTCACATTATTTTGGTTCAATGAGTGAGCGATGAAGGCGTCGATTGGATTCGGGAAATCATCACTTTGGCTTTGTACCCAATCATTATCCCTTGATGGTTTTTTGAATGACCAATGAGTGTCATAATTACCTCCCTCTGCGATCCATTTCTCCAGTAGGCGTTTTTCAGCTTCAGTGAGTTGGTTGTCGGCCTCTTCGGGTGGCATGGGATCCTCCTTGTCACGAATCCTGGCTAAAATTTCACTTTTTTCGGGATGGTCAGGATCAAGAGCATGGTAGCCGCCAAGATCTCGGGTTGCTTCTTCAAGTGAATCCAGACGGATGTTTTTGTCATTCCGAGCGTCCGGACCATGGCACACGAAACAATTCTCAGAAAGTATGGGGAGAATTTGCTTTGAGAAATCAACGGTAGCGCCAGAAACAGGTACCGTCACAAGCAAGCATGCCAAAGCAGACAACCATTCACGAGTCACACTATGATTAGGAAACAGCATTGTGGAACCAATATATAACCTCCTCCCCCTCCATGGCAACACCCTTGCAAGATTTGGGGGTCAGT
>CAYFHO010000007.1:0-90199 GCA_964342825.1 uncultured Verrucomicrobiota bacterium | reverse complement strand
TGGCAACACCCTTGCAAGATTTGGGGGTCAGTCCCTACTATTGACACTACCAGCGCCACTGTGGATTTGATCAAAACGGGCTGACTCTCCTGAAAACGTAACATTCAACTCCACGTGCCTTGCGAAAAAACATTCACCCTACGATTAGATTAAAGCTTGAATCACGGAGTATTTTTTGGAAAAATCAACCTGTTTATCAGTCGATCTGAAAACATAAGTTACTAATCAGGAGCTAGTTATTAAAGGAAAAAAGAGATTCTTCAAAAGGACACCTCGAGATACAACTCGAGTGAACCACCGAATCAGGGCCCGGGAAGTACGGGTTGTTCATGGCGAGAAAAATGTTGTCATGGACACACGAGAGGCCATCAAACTGGCAAAGGATGCCGGCATGGACCTCGTTGAGATTGCCGGCAACGCTACCCCCCCCGTTTGCCGCATCATCGAGTATGGAAAATACAAGTACGAGCTTTCCAAAAAGAAAAAGGCCTCGGAAACCCACAAGCAAAAGACCAAGGAAATCCAGCTGCGCATCGCAATTGATGAACACGACTACGGCATCAAGCTGGCAAGGGCTGAGCGATTCTTAGGCCAAGGTGACAAGCTGTTGGTTCAACTGCGTTTTCGTGGACGTGAAAACGCGCACAGGAATCTTGGCTTTGATATGATGAACAAGGTCTGTGAAGATCTGAGCACGATGGGTAAGGTGGATGTGCGTCCAAACCTCAAGGGACGACGTATCTCCATGACACTTTCTCCACTCCCCAAAGCTCAGCAGGAGCGCAAATTCGGCAAACATCTTGCGCATATTTCAGAAGAGGCCCTGGCTGCGGATGAGGGTGACGTGGATGAGCATGTCGATGAAGCGCACGAAGAGCATGCAGACGAAACACCTGTAGAAACGGTGGATAAGAAGCCGGAAAACAAAACAGATCCAGTTTCCGATTCCGAATAATTTTTCGTTTTCAAGACACCTGCTTTCATACAAGATCCAGGCTAAGCAAACTCAAAGAATGCTTGGTCTGGATCTTTTGTTTTTCCGGACACTCACATAGAGGATAAGATCTGGAATGGATGCCCCCTTAAATTGAAAAAACAAGGACATAACAAACTACCCCATTTTCTGCTTTTACCATTCGCCTGGGTATGGATCATGTCCAGTGTACAAGCTGAATGGGCTTTTGGCCCTTTGGCACAATCCTACGAATCGACCCTGAAAGAAGGTTTGAGGGAGGAATTCTTTGGTCCGCTTTTATATCGAGAAACCTACGAAACAAAGCATACATGGGGCGTGCCATTTCTTTTCTCCCGTATAAGGGACACTGCCATTGATGCGGATGAATGGGATTTCCTTTATCCCGTATTGGGACATGATCGAGTTGGCGACGAATACAGGATTCAATTCCTTCAGTTTTCCAGCGCATACGGCGGCCAAAATGAAATCGATTCAAATGCAGATCGCATCGCCATTTTCCCCATTTATTACCATCAACGCAGCGATGATCCCGCGCAAAATTACACCGCTTTCCTTCCCTTTTACGGACACATGAAGGGACGTTTTCTGCGAGATGAAATCGATTTTGTTTTGTGGCCGCTCTATGTGAAAACTCGAAAGAGTGATGTGATCACGAGAAACTATCTGGCTCCAATCTTTCATTACAGAACTGGCGAATCGCTGCAAGGGTGGCAGGTATGGCCTCTCGCAGGATGGGAATTCAAATATATCACCAAGCGCACTCTTTTGGACGGTGAGGAGGAAATGGTGGGAGGCCATCGGAAACTGATGCTCGCATGGCCCTTATTCTTCCAACACCAGGAAGGTATCGGAACTTCAAACCCGAAATTTCAGGGAGCATTCATTCCTTTTTATAGTTACGAAAGGTCCCCTAACCGCGATTCGACCACTGTTCCATGGCCGTTGGGATTGACGGTGACTCATGACAGGGAAAAGCAATATCGTGAATATGGCGCCCCCTGGCCTTTCATTGTCTGGGCAGATGGCGAAGGCAAATACACCCGAAGATTCTGGCCTTTGTATGGTCACAGTCACAACATCAGCCTCAGAAGCGACTTTTTACTATGGCCAGTTTACCGCTACCGGGAGCGCATCAACAAAGTTTCTGTAAGAGCGCGGCACCAGGTGCTGGCCTACCTGTACAGCCATGTGGAGGAACGCGATCATTCCAGTCAGGAAACAACGTTCGAGCAGTGGAATTTGTGGCCCTTGTTCACCAAGTTCAAAAACAAGGACGGCGACCGACGTTTTCAGGCACTTGCCCTGTTGGAGCCTATTCTTCCAGGCAATGAAAGTGTTGAACGCAACTATTCACACGCCTGGTCGATCTGGAGATCAGAAACCAATGGGAAAACTGGCAAGTCGAGCCAATCGATTTTTTGGAACCTTTACCGTTCTGAGCGGTCCAAAAAATCTCGCAAAATCTCATTCTTGTTCGGTTTGTTCCAATACGAGCGACAGGAGTCCAATAGAAGGTATCGGATTTTCTTCATTCCCTTCAATTCCAGCAAGCCAACGGCTTGAAAGTTCAAGAGCTTCATGTTTAGATTCAACTTGATTGAATTGATAACTTTTTTCAAATGATCCGATCCATTGGAGCCATCATCATGCTGGGCTTGGAGACCTTTAAAGCGCTTCCATACACTTGGAGAGAACGTCAGAAGGTGATATCTGCCTTTTTTGAAATCGGAAATGCCTCGTTACTGATGAGCTGTATTCTTTCTCTGTTCATTGGAGGTGTGCTCGCGCTTCAATCGGGTCCTGTGCTTGCTGAACGGGGGTTACCGTTTGTCATCGGCCAATTGGTCGGCCTTTCAATGTGTAAAGAACTGGGGCCTGTCATGATGGCGATCCTCATCGCAGGCCGCGTAGGATCAGCCATGACAGCCGAACTCGGATCCATGCGGGTTTATCAGGAGATAGATGCTCTTAAAACCATGAAGATCAATCCGATCCATTACCTGGTGCTTCCCCGGATGGTTGCCATCACGTTTGCACTTCCGATGCTGGTCATGTTCTCGATCCTGGTTGGTTGGCTGGGCGGAGGCCTGGTTTCCATTGCAAACAGCAATATTGCCATCAGCTATCAAACCTATATGAGCAACCTCAGAATTGCCGTCGAATGGCCGGATTTGGCCCATGGCATCTCCAAGAGTCTGATTTTTGCGGTGGTGATTGGACTGGTCAGTTGTTTTCAAGGACTGCAAACATCTGGTGGTCCGAGAGCCATCGGCCAGGCGGTTACTCAGTCTGTGGTCAAATCCATCGTATTTATTCTCATTCTCGATTACTTTATCACACGCCTGTTTGTTTATATTGAATGAACCTATCCCAACCACAGAGCATCAACCTAAAAGTCAAGGACCTTAAAAAATCCTACGACGGTAAAGCCGTACTCAAAGGGATCCATTTCGAGGTCGATGCGCATAGCATTTTTGTGATCATGGGGCCCAGCGGTAGCGGTAAGAGCGTGTTATTGCGACATTTGATTGGTCTGGAATCGCCCGACGATGGGGTTGTCCTATTAAACGACCGTTCCATCCACGATCCAATTGTCAGAGAGCAACTCGAATTGGCCATAGTTTTTCAATCGGGAGGTTTATTAAATTCAATTTCAGTGGGTGAGAATGTGGGGTTGTACCTTAAAGAATATAAACGGATGCCCGCGGATGAAATCGATGCCATCGTGGACGATTCCCTGGAAAAAGTCGGTCTGAACGTGGCGGATGACAAATATAAAATGCCCAGCAGCCTTTCGGGAGGCATGAAAAAACGGGTTGCCATCGCTCGAGCCCTGGCCATCAATCCACAAATGATTTTCTACGATGAGCCCACCAGTGAGCTCGATCCCGAGAATGCATTCAACATAGGGAAACAAATCCTGCATCTCAACCAGGAATACGGAACAACATCCATTGTCGTCACACATGATCGAGATCTGGCATTTGGTATCGGTCATAAAATTGCCATCATGCAAAAAGGCTGCATATCGGAACCTGAATCCCCCGAAGCACTGTTGAAACACGCAGACGAAGACACACAACGCTTTTTAAACGCAGGAAAAATCGAAGATTATCAATCCGAAGTAAGATTAAACAAAAGGTAATAACATGACTGCAGAATCCAAATCAAATCCCCCCCAACCTTCTTCCGGCTCAAACAAAAAGAACCAGGGCAACGGCTCATCAGAAGCACAAGTGGGATTGTTCATCATTATTGCACTGATTGCGGCGTTTGTGCTTATGGAAGTCGCCGGATCAGTAAACTTTTTTTCAGAATCGATCACAGTAGACACCCGATTTGAAAACATCAAAGACTTGAAGACAGGGGATCCGGTCAAGGTTGCAGGTGTTCAGGTAGGGCGTGTGGATTCGATTGCTTTTGATTCCAACAAAGTTCTGGTTCGACTGCAAATCGATCAGGACAAACAAGCTGCCATTCGCACCGACAGCGAGGCTTCCATACAATTTGAAGGATTGATGGGGCAGCACTATGTGGCGGTAAAGTTTGGAGACTCCGGTCTCCCCATCGAGAATGGAACCGTACTCACGACCAGGGAGCAACCCGACCTCAGTACCTTGATGGCTAAACTTGAAGGGGTGGCTTCAGGGGTAGAAAACATGACCTCTTCTTTTTCAGGGGATACCTTTGGTGACATCCTCGGACCGGTGGGCGATTTGATCCAGGAAAACAAAGATAAACTCACCACCATGCTGTCCAACTTCGAACAAGTGTCCAATCAAATAGCCCAAGGTGAAGGGACGATTGGAAAATTGGTTTCAGACCCGGAGTTTTATGAGACGGCAAATGCGACAGTCGCCAAACTTCAGCATACTGCTGACGAAATCAACCTGGCGGTCATGGACGCTCGAAATATTGTCACCAAGCTGAATGAAGGAAGTGGAACATTGGGAAAACTCACAACAGATGACACCCTTTACAAGGAAACGACTGTTGCCATGAACAACCTGAAGGAGATCCTTGTGAAATTGAATCAAGGTGAGGGCAGTATAGGAATGTTGATCAATGATCCTGCCCTGCTGAATAACGCAACTACCACTTTACAAAAAGTGAACAAGGCCACCGAAAGCCTGGAGGACCAGGGTCCCATGAGCGTGATCGGTATGGCTGTAGGCAACTTGTTTTAAGCGGTTAGGACTGCAAATAAAACTTCAGACAGAATTAAAAGACTTTCGACTGGATAAGTTATGGAATGGATCATGTCACCGGAGATTTGGGTCAGCTTATTGACTCTGACCCTTCTAGAAATCGTGCTGGGAATCGATAATATTGTCTTCATCTCGATTCTTGCGGGAAAATTACCCAAAGAACAACAGGACAAAGCCCGTAAAATTGGATTGGCCCTTGCTCTGATTTCTCGAATCGTGCTGCTAATGGGAATCGCCTGGATGGCAAAATTAACAACGACCCTTTTCACTATTCTAGGCCACGATTTTGCCGGGCGAGATCTCATCCTACTGTTCGGTGGCTTATTCTTAATCGGCAAAGCAACTCACGAAATCCACCATAAACTTGAAGGCGAGGATGGTCATAAAACCAGCGGCATGACAGTGACGATGGGAAGCGTACTGTTTCAAATCATGTTACTTGATGTGGTTTTCTCTCTCGACTCCGTGATCACTGCAGTGGGTATGGTGGATCAAGTTCCTGTCATGGTCGCCGCAGTCGTTATTGCCATGATTGTGATGCTTGTCTTCGTGAACAAGGTCAGTCATTTCATTGACAAACACCCAACATTAAAAGTGTTGGCTTTGAGCTTTCTCATCCTGATCGGCTTTGTCCTGACCCTGGAAGGATTTCACATCGAAGTGAAGAAAGCCTACATTTACTTCGCCATGGCGTTCTCGCTTGGAGTCGAAATGGTCAACATGAAGCTGAGGAAGAAACGTAAGCAGTCCAAGGTGGAACTAAAGCAACCTTATCGATAATTTTTTCTGCAGACGAGACAAGCTGTACTGTCAATCAAACCAATGAATGAAACTGAGAAATGGCTGCACAAAACATAGCAGGGTCTGGGCGGCGATGTTTTCAATAATACCGACGAGCGAAGCAATTCATCCAGGATTCAGTTTATGAAGAACACCCCGTTTCTCATCAGGCACAGTATGACATTATTATTATGCCTGATATTTTTCAGGCCGCTGATCACTGTCCTGGCTGTTGAAATTAAACATACGGACGTCGCGATATACGGGGGAACTCCAGGAGGCATCGCGGCCGCAGTGGCCCTTGCTCGAAGGCAACCCTCCACTTCGATTCTGCTTATCACACCGTATTCCAGAATTGGGGGCATGATTGTTAATGGTTTGACACATCCGGACTTTAGAACTTTTGAGGGAAGAACCGGATTATTTCGCGAATTCAATCGACGCGTCCTTGCCCACTATGAAAGACACTTCGGACCAGATTCTTCTCAAGTAAAAGATAGTTTAGAAGGCACTCACGCCGGTCCAGAGGTCAACTACCGAATACTGCGTTCGATGGTAGATGAACTCCCAAATATCAAGCGCTTGACTCAACATAGACTGGTGGATGCCATCGTAAATCATAACAGACTGACTTCTATCCGACTGATCCGAGGGGATTCCAAAATCAATATCACTGCAGACTATTTCATTGATGCATCTTACGAAGGGGACCTGATGGCGGCGGCAAAAGTTCGATATCGAATAGGTCGCGAAGGAAAAGCTGAGTTCGGTGAATCATTGGCTCCCGCCGTTCCTGACAGCCAATTGCAAGGCTATAACTTTAGACTCACTATGACAGATGATCCCGAGAATCGTGTTCCGGTATCACGCCCCAAGGGTTATCAATCTTCGCAATATCAGGACCTGATTCCTTTGTTGAAACATGGGCGTATCCAGCGAATTTTTGGAGATCCTTACATGAAACTTCAGGGCGGGATTTACAAGCGGCAGACTCCCAAGCTTCCGAATCAAAAAAGAGATATCAACGATGTTTCTCACAGCCTGGTCCGCCTGTCTCTCCCCGGTTTAAATCTTGGCTGGCCCGATGGTGATTTTGAAGAGCGACAATTTATTTTCAACAAGCATGTCCAGCATAATATCGGAATGCTTTATTTCCTTCAAAACGATGCATCGGTTCCAAATAAATTTCGTGAAGAAACAAATCAATGGGGCTTGTGCCGTGATGAATTGGTTTTCAATAACCATCTGCCTGAACAACTCTACATTCGAGAAGCACGCCGCATGGAAGGCGTTTATGTTTTCACCCAATCCGATACCGAGAGAAAGACGAATACAAACCATGCACGTTCGCGGTTTCAATCGGAATCCATCGCGATGGGTGATTACGGTCCCAACTGTCATGGAACCGCACATGAGGGACCGTTGATTGGAGGCAAGCATACTGGAGAATTCTATCAACGCGCCGCCCCATACCAGATTCCTTACGGGGTGATTCTTCCGAAAAAAATATCCAATCTTGCCGTTCCGGTTGTTTGTTCAAGTTCGCATGTCGGTTTCTGTGCGTTGAGACTGGAGCCCATCTGGATGTCTCTCGGGCAAGCGGCAGGTGAAGCCATTGGCATCGCCATGGAGGATCAAAGCTCTCTGCAGGAAATCAGTTCGTCCAAGATACGCGCAAGACTGCATTCAACAGGCACTGCCACCATCTACACATCCGATGTCCCTGAAGAATCCCCGAGTTTCCCAGCCGTCCAATGGTTTGGTTCTATCGGAGGATTCATAGATTTGGATAAAGGAATGGATACTTACGGTCAAAGAGGAACACATAGAATTGGCCAATATTATCATGCATTCCCCGGTCACCAGGTGGATCTGGATAAAGAACTGGACCAGGATCTGAAAGATGCCTGGTCCAAGCGATTTCAATGGAATACCAACCAAAGGGAAGCCCTGAAATCAGCAAACACACGCGGCGAATTCATTAGCCGCGCCTATTTGCTTAAGTAATATGGCAGCCATTGATTGCCTACTCAAAGCTTTCGTAACCGGCTGCTGACTCTTTCCATTTCTCCCAGCCCTGTATCGGATGTTCCTTCATGATGTCTTCCATCAGATAGAAATCTTGTCGATCCGCGGTTGAACTGCGAATTTTTGCAACTTGATCGGGTTTGATGAACTCATCTTTGTTCCCAAAGGAATTCCTGACGTAGTTGATCACGGCAGCTACTTCCTTGTCACTTAATAAGGGAGCGAAACCAGGCATCGGAGGCACACCTTTACTGGGATCGAACACCTGTCCTTTGAGCTGCATGGGGCCCCAAAGACCTTTGAGGACAATTTTGATCAGGCGTTCGTCGTTCGCTTCCAACCAGGGATTATCACTCATCTCCAAAGGGGGATAAATACCTGGAACACCTTTGCCATTGGCTTGATGACAAGTGGAACAATGTGCATCACGTCGGAAAACTTCGCGACCCAGCTCATATTCCTCTCGTTGAGACTTTGTCAATTTAGTCGTGGGGCCGTAGCGTTTATCTGCTTCGGATTCCAAACCTTCAGCCAAGTCCAATTCTCCCGAGAGAAACTGCCTGGCCCGTTCATTTTGCTCGATGGGATATGGATTATTTTTGCGCTTCAAAAGAACTTGGACGTCATCAGCCAAAGTCTTTTGAAGGATCGTCTGGGTGACTGGTCCGGTCCATTTATCGAAAGGATAACGCAGAGCTTCCAAAGCGATTCGGGCCCCTTCGACATTGTCCATCCAGGAAGCCCCGACAATGGCTTCGAGTCGGACACGTGGATGTGTGTCATGAGCTGCCTGCAAAAACAAACTCTCGCTGCCTGGAATATCATAAAATGCGAATCGCAAAACACTGACAGCAGCAGCACGAGCCTGGTATGAACGTGCGTGCAGGCACTTTTGCAGAATATCCAGATCGACTTCCCGTTGAGCCCAGGTCGCCCATAGGGCTTCACAAAGATGGTGCTCGTAATCCGGATCATTGCGATCCAGCGCATCAACCCATTTTTTGACTGCCGGAATCACTTCAGAAGCGGGGTGACTGCGCAGCTCCCGTCGAGTCCGATAGCGAGAGCGATATTCCGGTAGTTTCAGGTTTTCCAAAAGCTGAGGTATGGACGCACCAGCAACTTTGGCTGGTTTCACCAATGGACGTGTTTTATGGGTAATGCGATAGATACGCCCGTGATCGTGATCACGGTTGGGGTCACGAGCGTTGTGCTGCATGTGACCGATCAATGTATTGTGCCAATCCACCAGATACAAAGAACCATCCGGAGCAAACTCAAGATCCACAGGACGGAAATTTTTGTCGGAAGATGAGATTAAGTCAGTGATGTGATCACCTTTGTAACCCGCCCCATCGTCTTCAACCTTTGCCACACTGATTCCAAGGAACCCGATGCTGTTACAAATCATGAAAGCACCCTGCCATTCCTCTGGAAAATGTCGCGAGCTGACAAATTCAGTCCCGGAAGTAGGGCGAGCACGTTTGGGAACAAAAGTATCGAATTTGGGAATCTCAACCCCGTAAGGCATCTTGGCTGAGACAGGCAATCCCCACCAACTACGACCTGGAGACCCATCGGCGATGTAACATTGTTCCCAATAATCAAAAGCAACGCCCCAGGGATTGGAGTAGTCCGATTGACTGTATCTTTCGAGGCGAAAAGTGATGGGATCGAAACGCCAGACACCTCCATCATTACATCTTCTCGGACCATAGGGTGTTTCGACCTGACTGTGAAGAAAGCGTCCTTCTCCCATGTAAAACGCGCCTGATGCATCGGCACAATAAGCCGAGATGGCATGATGTGTGTCGTGTGAATCGAAACCATGCAGCAGAATTTCCTGTCGGTCTGCATGATCATCTCCATCCTCATCCACCAGTCGAATCAGGTTGGGTTCCTGTGAAACGTAAACTCCCTCGGGAGCAATTTCAAAACCGATTGGCAAATGTAATCCATCCGCAAAAGTAATTTGTTTGTCAGCTCGTCCATCGTTGTCCGTGTCCTCCAGGATGATTAACTTGTCGTTCGGCATGGAATCGCCCGGCTTCCAATGCGGATATGCAGGCATCACGGCCACCCACAAACGCCCCTTGTTGTCGAAGGACATCTGGACTGGATTTCTCATGTCGGGAAACTGTTTTTCAGAGGCAAACAATTCAACCTGAAATCCCTCAGCCATGGTCAAATCCTTAATGGCTTCGTCTCCATCCTGGTAATCGATACTGCCCATTTTCCCCTTGGAATCATTGGGATTGAAATTGGTAGGAACAGCCGGCAATTCATGGGTTTGTGAGTCATCCACCGACAACGTGGATTTCTTTCCCTGGGCGATGTCATGAATCAGATCATCTCGCAGCTCGGCCATCTCACGTGTCTTGCGGACTTCATCCGGATAATTCTGGGGCCCGAAGGGATTGTACCTGCGACCATGAGTGTGAACCCCATTGACCAGATTGTAGTCATTGTTCCACATCCAATCCTTTTGTTTCACGGCCTTCTGAACCAAGTCGGGATTTGAGTTGGATTGACGTTTCCCTTTACCGTAAAGGCCCACCGCCAACCACCTGGCAATTCTTTGATATCCCGTTTCTGTAGGAGCAAATCCGTTAATGGTGAATGGTTCCTCCAGACGTTTGTAGAGGGCTTTTGTACGGTTAAATAAATTAATGAAAGTCAATCCATGTTGCTTGGCCACCCGTCGCATGGCCTGGGTGTATAGGGCAAGATTGGCATTTTCCTTTTCTCCATCAGGAAGCTTGCGGTTCGCCGACAGATCCTCAAAGGCAATCGGTGAGACCAGCACGAGCCGCGGTGCTTGTTTCCCATTGTAAGCTTTGGACAAGGTGTGTTTAACGAAAGCGGTTAGTTCCGCCTCATACTTGGCAACACCTTCAGGCCCGTCGAACGATTCGTTATAACCAAAGAAGGCAACAACCGTATCGGCTTTGAGATGATGCAACCATTGATCAGGGGTTGGAAAAAATCCGATCCCTTCATGGTGCTGAAGGTCAGGATGAAAATTTTCGGCTCCAGGGAAAGCCCATTGCGAACCGCGGGATGCGTGAGGTCGGAATCCGGGAGTATCTCCGGGACGAGCCATATTACGGAAGATCAATTTTTGATCTGGAAATCTCAAATGAAGTTCGGGCTCGATTCGACTGAACCAGGTATCTCTTTCGGCAAGACCGTTACCGATAAGCACAATGCGCTCGCCCTGCATAGGAGCTTCTACTTTCTGAGACCTGACTGATGTGGCCGTGGGCGGGTCAATGTCCACAGCATGAGGTCCCCCGACAGCGCGTTGTGCGGCAAAAACTTCATATTCCTGCCCCATGCAAACAAACAGGGCGGCGATAAGGGTGATGAGTGATCTCTTCATAAAAGATTATTGGTTGGATCTGTGAATGGCATTATCAGGTATCCAATGGTTTTGGTCACGCCACTTTTTTATCTCCCAAGCTTTTTTGGCTTGAGCGGAGTGTTTTTCTGCTCTTCGATCCAGCGGCCAATTGGGATCAGGACGATGAGCTTCTTTAAAGATCGTTTCCGCTCTGGCAACCAATTCAGGTTTTGAATCAGCCAAATCGTGTGATTCGGCAGCATCCTGACTGAGGTCATAAATTTCAATGGACCTGTCGATTCCGTTCCTCACAGCTTTCCAATCACCGAATCGAGCGGCTTGTACCGGGCGATTCCCAAGGTGTAATTCCCAGTAGAAATAATCGCGCACGGGTGCGGCTCCACCTTTCAAATAAGAAACCAGCGATTTCCCATCGGTTTCATAACCACTGGGGGGAGTTGCACCTGAAAGGTCGACAAATGTTGGCATCAGATCCCAAAAAGCCCAGGGTTGATCGTCGACCCGACCTGCCGGAACGGTTCCTGGCCACCAGGCAAAAGCCGCCTGGCGCAATGCCCCTTCATACATCCCCCGTTTGAATCCACGAAGACCATTGCTGGCTTGATCAAATCGTTTACCGATCTCAGACGAAGGGTCAAACGAAGAACCATTGTCTCCCGAAAAAACGATCAGTGTATGTTCCGCAATGCCCAGTAATCTCAAAGTATCCACCAGTTCTCCGATATCTGAATCGATCCGCGTGACCTGGGCTGCATACGCCTTTTGTTTGTCTGACCAGGGCATGTCTTCGTATATACCAAAATCATCGATTTCATGCCGGCCATGGGGCAGAGTGATCGCATAAAACATGAAGAACGGTTCATCGGCGTGATCACGCACCCATTTTATCATGTCTTCTTGAATGAGTTCCTGGGCATAAGTCTCACCGACACTCTGCCCGTCATTGCCAGGGAGAATGAAAGGCTGGGCATCATCGTAGAGATAGGTTGGGAAATAGGAGTGAGCATGACGCTGGCAATTGTATCCAAAGAAATGGTCCACGCCCTGATTGTGAGGACTGCCGCTGGTATCAAAAAACCCCATTCCCCATTTTCCAAAAGTGGACGTTGCGTAGCCCGCTGATTTGGCAACCTCGGCAATCGTGACTGTTTCATCAGGCAATGGCAGTTGTCCTTCCGGAGGCACTTCATAGTTGCCCCGCACAGGGCAATGACCGGTATGTAATCCAGTAAAGAAAGAGGACCGGCTGGGGGCGCAAACACTTGTTCCACAGTAAGCCTGAAGGTAGCGCGTGCCTTCAGCAGCCATCTGATCAAGCCTGGGAGTTTGAATCAATTTCTGTCCATAAGCCCCCATGTCACCTTGAGCGATGTCGTCGCTCAGGATGAAAATGAAATTGGGCTTTCGCGTCGAGTCTGCGTCTGCAATACCACTACTGATCACAAACACACTCAAGCCTATGATGATACAACTAAGGTAAAAATTCCGGGACATGGTCGGGTGAGAGTGCATGATAATTTCGGGTAAATCCAGCCAGTTCTGGGGGGATTCAATGACAATATCATGGTCCACAGGTGCACAGAAAGTGCGGACTGATAAATGATGCGAATATTTGACATTACTGCGAGAAGAAGGAAGGATCGAGCCCATGAGATTTGCGGCAACATTAACAGCCCTGATGAGCGTAGTTATCCCATTCCAATTCAACATGAAGGCGGATTCATTGCCGTTTCTAACATCAAGTGAAGCCAAAATGGATGGAGCCAAACTTCGCCAGATCGAGCTTGAGGTTGGCCATCATTTGGATAAGAAAGAACTGGCTGGTGCTGTGACTCTGGTTTTGAGAAAAGGCGGTATTGTTCACATGGAAGCACACGGATGGAGGGATCTGAAATCCCAAACCCCAATGACCACCGACACCATTTTCCGAATATTCTCCATGACGAAACCGATCGTTTCCACCGGAATCATGATGCTTATAGAAGAAGGTAAAATTGCCCTGGATGCCCCCATCGAAAAACACCTTACTCAGCTTGAAGGTCTTCGAGTGCTTGAGGGCGGAAAAATGATTGAACCCAATCGTATTCCCACTGTTCGTGATCTTCTACGTCATACAGCGGGTTTGACCTACGGCTTCTTTGGTAATTCGGAAGTCGACAAGCTTTACGTTCAGGCTGGCATCCTTGACAAAACCAACGACACCGGAAAGTTTTTGGAAAAAGTCGCATCACTGCCTCTCGCCTATCATCCAGGGGAGAAATGGGCTTACAGTATTTCCGTCGATGTGCAGGGGGCATTGATCGAGCATGTTACCGGGCAATCGCTGGACCGTTTTCTAAAGGAAAGAATCTTTGAACCTTTGAAAATGCATGACACTGGATTTCATGTTCCTATTGAAAAACGCAACCGGTTCGCAACTCTCTACACCAATGGACAGCTGGCAATGGAATCCACTGAAAAAAGCGACTATCGATTTCCCCCTCGTTTCTTCTCCGGGGGCGGAGGTTTGGTTTCAACAGCATCAGATTACGCAAAGTATTTGCAAATGCTCTTGAACGAGGGCGAGTTATTTGGAAATCGGTTACTGAAAGAAGAAACCGTGCGTGAAATGACTTCGAACCATCTTGAGGGAAGTGCATTTCCTATCGGAATTGGTGATACACGAGATGGTTTTGGTTTTGGGTTGGGATTCAATGTTGTCACCGCAAAATCTGAATACGATCCAGATGCCCGGGTCGGAGAATACGGTTGGGGCGGTGCCGCAAGCACACACTTCTGGGTGTCTCCTGAAGATGAACTTGCAGTCATCACCATGGAGCAAACGATGCCTTATACCTGGAATCTTGAAAGAAGTTTGAAGGGCCTGATATACGAAGCCATTATTGAATAAGCTTTTTAATTTGAGGCTCCATTCGGCACAGCAGAGCATCAGCTTCGACCGGACTCAAGGGTGTTAAGGGGGCTCTTACGGGGCCACAATCTATATCATAAATCCGCATTAAAGTTTTGGCCGCTGGAAGAAATTGCTTTTCAGCCAACTGATCCACAATGTGAATGGCTTGAGTCTGGTATTTCCGTGCGAGTTCAAAATCTCCAGATTCAAAAGCTTCGATCACCTTGAGATAATGCGGAGCCATAAAATTGTAGGTACTTCCCACCGCACCATATGCCCCCAGCACCAAACCTGTAAGAAGTGCTTCATCACAACCAAAGAGTATTTCATGGGTTGCAGGCTCCACCTCCAGACATTTTAAAATGTCCATGGGCTGGATGTCTGAATATTTGATCCCTTGCAGGTTCGGAATCCTTTCACTTGCCTGCTCCAGATAGGTACTCATCGGAAAGCGAACACCGGTCATTCCCGGGATATGGTAGTAGTAGAAAGGACAGTCAGGAATTTCGTCAGCGATGGCGGCAGTCCATTCAACGAGTGCATTCATGTCGCCTGTTTTAAAATAGGAAGGAGCCAGGGCACTGATGGCATCCGCACCGCATGCATAAGCGTGTGAGGCCAGTTTCAAAGCATTTGGCAAGCTGTTATCACCGACATGAACCGTAATATCCAATTCTTCATCCCGCCCTGCATCCATCCATGCTTCCGTCAATTCACAACGCTCATCCATGGTCAGGGATGCATACTCTCCTGTTGTTCCATTCACAAATGCACCTGCAACACCTGATTGCTTGAAATGCCTTGCCATGTGAGGAATGACATCGACATCAATTTCGCCACTTTGCTTGAAAGGAGTAAAGGGCGCGGCGATTAACTGGAATGGTTCGGGATCCTTGGTGTCCATACTGTTGTGAATGAGTGATCATCTTCCTGTGCATCTTCAGTACTTTCAATGAGAATGTTTGATTGAAATCCACAAAAGGATTGTTTCTGAAATGCAGAGGGTTATCCTTTGGATGAACCTTATTGGAGCTTGTATGAGAAAATTCACCCTGACATCTCATCAAAGTTTTCGAATGGTCTGCCTGAGAGTAGGCATACCCATTGTGGCAGCGTTGTGCCTGCATCTGAACGCAGATCAAACACCCGATTGGCAACGCGATATCGAACCTATCCTGAATGATCATTGTGTGAAGTGCCACGGACCTTTAAAGACGAAGGCAGACCTCGACCTCAGCACATTTCATGGGCTCATCAAAGGCGGAGAAAATGGTCCCATCGTGAAGGCAGGTGATGCGACTTCCAGCTCATTATATAATGTCCTTCTGGAAGGCTCGGATCCTCACATGCCCCCCAAGAAACAAGTCCCGCCAGAGGCTATTCAGAAAATTCAAAATTGGATCAATGCATTCAAGGAATTGCCTTTAACCAATGAGGATGAATGGAAACAAGAAACGGCTCACAGCCCCTTGGCACAAGTCGAAACCGTCCAGCCACCATCAGGACTTTCCGGTCACCAAATTATTGATTTTTTCATTGAACGAAGATTGCAGTCTCAAGGCATCGCTCCTACTCAGGTTTGTGATGATCGCACATTTCAGCGTCGGCTTTTTTTGGATTTAGTAGGTCGCCCACCCACTATGGATGAATCCGATTATTTTCTAAGAAGCCCGGAAATTCAAAAGCGCTCCATCGAAGTTGACCGGTTGTTGATGTCCGAAGAATTTGCCAATCACTTTGCAGAATTATTCGACACCATGCTCATGGAGAGACGCGGCAAGAATTGGGAAAATCGTCGACGCTCTAACGGATGGCATGATTACCTCAAGTCAGTGTTTATAAAAAATCGCCCCTGGGATGAGGTTGTTCGTGAGTTGATTGTTGCCAGACGAAGCGAATCCACCGATCCAGGTGCCATTTGGTTTCTTTACGAACGCGAAAACAACCACCAGGCCATGGCTGAAGCGGTCGCGCCTGTGGTCTTTGGCACCCAGGTCAAGTGCGCTCAATGCCACGATCACCCGCTCGCCAATGAAATCAAACAAGGCCACTATTGGGGAATGGTTGCCGCGTTCAATCGAAGCAAAAACGTCGACACTCAATCAGGAATTGGAATTGCAGAATCAGCCATAGGAGGATTCATCAGTTTTGCCAATTTAAAAAAGGAATCCCAGCCTGCTACTTTGAATTTCCTCAATGGTGTCAAGGTCCCCGAGAAGCGACCTGAACCCAATGTGAAAGAAGAGGACTTGCCTGAATATTACCTTCTTCCCCCTCCTCCTGAGAAAGCGAAACCAGAGAAACCCGCCATACCCAAATTTTCCAGGAGAGAAAAACTCGCTGCGGCGGTAACGGAAAACAATCCCCTTCTGGCCAAATCAACGGTGAATCGAATTTGGGCCTTAATGATGGGACGAGGTCTGGTGCATCCAGTCGATGAAATGAATTCCACACACCCGGCAAGTCACCCTTCGCTATTGGAATGGCTGGCGAAAGATTTTGAAAGGAGCGGATACGATATTCACCACCTGATTCGAACTTTGGCAAACAGTGAAACCTATCAACGCTCCAGTTGGTCGGGACCAGATCGCCCTGCTGAAAAAGACACTTTTGCCTGGTCCAATGAAAAACCTTTAACGGCTGAGGTTATTTATCGATCTTTGCTGGTTGCATGCGGGTATCATCAAGCTGAGAACATGGCGGACGGTAAGCAGCTGGATTCTTTGCGTCAATCATTCATCCAACATTTTCCCGATGTGCTGCCTGTAAATTACAATGCCTCTTTACAGCAGGCCATGTTTCTTTCCAACTCCCCCCTGATCGACGCACTATTGAATCCAAAAGATGAAAACACAACCCAAGCAGTGCTGAGCAAAAGCTCAGAAAAGGCGAAAGTTGAACTGGCTTTTCTAAGAGTGTACGGACGTTTGCCAGATTCAGAAGAAATGGATGCTGCAACCAAGTTTCTTAATCAAAGAAATGATCGGCCGACAAAGGCGGTGAAACAACTGCTTTGGGCGATGTTGACCAGTGCGGAATTCTTAACCAATCACTAGCCTGAACCATGAGAAAGTCATCCAATCCATACGCAGGGAATCATTGCAGCGATCAGGATCATCGATTGCATCGACGCAAATTTCTTCAAGGCATGGGAAGCGGTTTGGGGGCTTCCATGTTCAGCTGGTCGGGATTATTGACTCCATCGATTTTTGCGGAGATTGCAAAAAAACAACAAAAGCGATGCATCCTTCTTTGGTTATGCGGAGCCCCAAGTCAGTTCGAAACGTGGGATCCCAAACCAGGCAGAATCACCAGTGGCCCGTTTGGCAGCATCCCTACGAAGATTCCGGGCGTTCACTTCAGTGAACTCATGCCTCAATGTGCGACGATTGCCGATAAACTTTCCATCGTACGCTCGATGAAAACCGAACCCACGGAGCATTTCCAGGCAATCGATCGGTTGAATCGCGGCGATGCTCCCCGCCCTCCGTTCACACGCCCCACGCTGGGCAGTGTCCTGGGGCAACAACTGGGGCAACTGGACAGCCCAATTCCAAATTTCATCTTATTGGATCCCTGCCCGGAAGGGAATGAGTTTAAATCTTTCAAAGCTGGAAACTGGGCTGGATGGTTGGGCGCAGAATATGGTCCGGTGCGCCTCGGCGGTGATTATAAGATTCCTGATGTCCACAAACTCAGCGACATCACCACCGAAGATCATGAGGAAAGAGAGGCCTTGAGACGCTTCTTGACTCGTAAGTTTGAAAACGATCGCCAAAGTGCCGCTGCCGCATCGCAGAATGCCGCTTTTCAAAGGGTGAAGGGTCTGATGAGCTGTGCCGACCTGTTTGATCTGGAACGTTTGCCCGTCAAGGATCGTGAACGTTACGGTCAAGGAACTTTTGGCCAACACACCTTGCTCGCTCGCCATTTGGTTGAAAACGGAGCCCCCTTCGTCATGGTCGCCAATGGCATGCCTTGGGATTGCCATGTCTTCCAACATGAAATTTACCAGATGCTCGTTCCCGATCTCGATAATATCATTTATCAATTGGTCACCGACCTGGAAGATCGTGGAATGCTGGAAAACACTCTGGTCGTGATGATGGGAGAATTTGGCCGCACCCCCTGGTTGAATGCCAGTCGTGGACGCGACCACTATCCCAATGCCTGGAGCCTCGCCCTGGCTGGATGCGGCATTCAAAAAGGTGCCGTAGTAGGCGCCACCGATGCAGACGGCATCGAAGTCACCGAAAATCCATTCGATGAAAAAAACTTGTTTGCCACCCTGTTTACGGCACTTGGAATTGACCCTTACGCAGAGTATGACCTGCCAGGATTCCCAACCTTTCACCGAGTCGAAAAAGAGGCTGAACCCATTCGTGAGGTTTTAATATAATATCGATCTAAATTTGCCCATCCCATGAACACGAAGATCGAGTTGACTAAAGAAATCAAACTTCCAAGTGCGGCACTTGGGCTGAGCACCATCAGCGGAAGCGAGGACTTGCTCGTAAGTTGTTTTGATGGAACGGTCCTGAAGCTGGATCTCCAAAAGGAAACCTGGAATCCTTTGGCAAAACACAACAGCTATGCTTCAGGAGTTGTCACTTGCCTCAATGGTAAACTTGCGGCCTCAGCCGGCTACGATGGAGTTCTGCAGTGGCATGATCTGCATGATTCAAAAACGGTGAGCGTGGAAAAGATCCACGACTTTTGGTCCTGGCAACTGAAAGCTTCACCGAATCAAAAGCTCATTGCATCCGTAACAGGACAATACTTGTGTGGTGGATACAAATACGAACCGGCGGCTGAAAAAGAGCCATCCATCAAAGTCTTTGATACAAAAACCCGTAAACTGTTACACACCTTTTCACATATCCCCCCAGTGTTAAGTGTGGGTTTCAGTCCAGATAGCCACCATCTTGCAGCGGCCAATATGATGGGAGATATCAAAATATGGAATCTCGATACCGGCCACTTGGTTCGAGCATGGAATACCCCGGATTTCACCAGTTGGGGCATCATCAAAAGCCATCATTACATCGGTGGAATTTTCGATCTAAGTTTTTCAAAGGATGGGAACCGGCTATTGGTTTGTGGCATGGGCCCCATGAGAGATCCCATGGCAGGGAATGGAAAACAGACCTGGCAGGAATTTGACTGGATCCTGGACACGCCGGAAAAAACAAGGGAAATCATCGACGATGAACGAGGTCGCGGATTAATGGAAACACTTTCCTTACACCCAAGTGGCGACCTGTTTTGCATGGCTGGCAGAATGGCACAAGGCAACTGGAACACTGCCCTCTTCTCAACGGAATCCGGAAAAAGACTACAAGGAATTGACAATAAAACGCGCATCACCAGGTCCGCTTTTTCTGCTGACGGAAGCAAGCTCTACCTGGCTGGAGCAAAAAGCCAAGGGGCTCCCAAAGAAGGCAAATGGTCAGAGTTCGGTCGTATCCTGGTATATGAGCTTACGAGTGGTTAAGAGGATTTCGGAATGCGTGAACCCCATATTGATTTATCATGCTTAGTTTTATCGGGAAGGAAGAGGGGGTAAAACAATGGCATGTTTTTGACAACGCCGTTCATCCGTGGCAAAGAGAAATTGGTAAGATCCGTCGATCATCAAAACCCGAAACAAAGAACAGTCTGATTCTCTCACTGGTTGCGGTCCGACTTCGAATGTCATGCATTGGTTAAAAGCAGTTATAGCATTACTCTTCATTAATGCATTGTCGATATCGGGCAGCCCGATGACGATTGAGGAAATATTATCAACACATTGTGTTGATTGTCATGGCAACGCTAAATCAAAAGGGGGGCTCAATTTACAAAAATTAAGTCGTGACATCCCCTTCGTCAAACACCGAGAAACATGGGAACATGTCATCGAGCTGGTTAAAATTGGCGAGATGCCTCCCGAAGAGGAAACTCACCTTTCCGGCAGCGAACGAAAGCAGTTACTCGATCTACTCGAAGAATCAATCCTTCACTTTGATTACTCAAGCATCGATCACCCTGGTTTTGAGCAAACCCGACGCTTGAGCAAAAATGAGTATCTGAATACCTTGCGCGATTTGCTCGGGGTTTCTAAATTACCAGATTTAAAATTTCCGGATGAATTAACAGGAGCAAGCGGATTCGATAATTCTTCCAACACCCTCTTCCTGCAATCCTCACTGATGAGCCGATACATCAGCACCGCTGAAAGAGTGATCACAGATTATATACCCATCGTTCCAAAGACAGCTGACCAGATCAAAGCGCACAAACGAATTTTTATTGCACGCCCGAGTGAAACGGTGAGTCCACATCAAGCCGCAACACTAATCTTGCAAGATTTTTTATCTAAGGCATACCGACGCCCGGTAACCTCGACTGAGTTAGAGAATTATCTCGAACTTTTTTCTTCTAGTGATGAAGACAAGGCGACTTGGAAAGGTTTTGTTCAGGCCATCCGCCCATGCCTTCAAGCAGCGTTAATTTCACCAAAGTTTATTTTCCGGTCCGAAACAGAGCAGGATACTTTAGAATCCTATCGCATTTCATCCTTTGAACTGGCATCACGATTATCGTATTTCCTGTGGACCAGCATGCCCGACGAGGAATTGTTTTTAGAGGCGAAGAAAGGAACTCTGCATCAACCCCAAATATTAAAGCATCAAATCCAACGTATGTTGAGGGATCCCAAATCAGACACTTTGGGATCGCAATTTTTAGCTCAATGGCTGGGATTCGGTTTGCTTGGAAATCGTATTCGATTGGATCCAATCGACAATCCATGGTGCACCGATACATTGATGGAATCGATGCGCAATGAAACTGCGATGATGTTTGTGTCATTGATCAGAAACAATCATCCGATTGAGGACATGATCATTGCACCTTTCACTTTCATGAATGAAGAATTGGCCAACGAAATTTACAAGCTTGATTCGGTGAAGGGTAGCTCGATGCGAAGGGTTTCATTAAAAGATCCAAATCGGATTGGACTATTGACGCATGGAAGCTTGATGGCAATCACTTCGAACTATAAGGAAACAAGCCCGATTAAGCGAGGCAACTGGATCCTCGAGACTTTGCTTGGAAAGCCTTTGCCCCCTCCTCCCCCAAACGCGGGATCACTTAGTGATGAGCTTGAAGAAGACGATTCACTCACGTTTCAGCAAAAAGTTGAATTACATTCTAAGAGCGCACAATGTCGATCCTGTCACAGTAAAATGGATCCTTTCGGTTTCAGCCTTGAGAATTTTGATTACTTTGGAAGATGGAGATCTCACTACCGCGTGAGAATGCCAAATCGCGAAAACCACTATGCCAGGAAACTAGCAGAGTCCGTACGTGGCATGAATCCGAATGAATTGCTGGAGAGGCTGCATGATCTGGATATCAATTTGGAAGAAAAGCTTTGGCTGCGGAACCAAATATCTCTACTAAGGAAACTCACAGAAACTGCGCTTAAGACCTACATCCACACCACAATAACAGATGAGGATCAGGTTCGTTTGATCCAACTTCTGGAAGAAATGGATATTGAACCGTCGGAGTCAGAGGACGGGTGGATTCAATCCGTTCGTGAAGGTTTCATCAGGTTCAAACAATTGAATTCTTCTGAATTACTCGAGAAATTAACGGAAACCGATGCAGACTTGGAGGAGAGGAAGACAATATCCGAATCCGCAGTATGGGCCTCAAGATTAACTCTCCGAAGTTTGGATTTGTTGCTGAAACAAGATCGAGAAGAGGAGCTCGAGAGATTGGTGGAAACGTTGGATGTTTTGGATTTGATTGAATGGGAAGAAGACGACGAAAATGAGGAGGATCAGCTCCAATTGGTCAGCATCTCGGGTAAAACAGAACTCGCCGATGGCACACAATTTCAGGGACCAAGTGGTTTGCGCGATGTGCTGCTCAAGTATCATCGGGACGATATCGCACGCCAGCTAATACGAAAAATGTTGTCCTACGCACTTGGAAGGCAACTAGAGTATTTTGATGAAAAAGCTGTCGAATCAATATTAAGCAAAACCAAAAAGAAAGGGTATCGATTTGAACCCTTAATCGAAGAGATCGCTTCCAGTTATCCTTTTCAATATAAAAAGAATCCTGACTTGAAACCATGAATATCCTGTCTTCATCCGCCAAATTGAACCGTCGAACCATGTTACGATCAATTGGAGCAACGGTATCGTTGCCACTATTGGAGTGCATGATTCCTTTGCGGGCGCGAGGTGAAGCTCGACCTAAGAAAAGAACTCAGAGAGTGGGTTATTTCTATTTTCCCAACGGCATCCCCAGAGGCACCTGGCATCCGGAAAAGGTAAGGAGTGATGGGGCCCTGGAGCAGTTGAACGAATGGATGAAACCGCTCGAACCTCATAAGAGTCATCTCCTCATTCCGACCAACATCTGGACCCCGGAAGGCAATGGACACAGCGCAGGTACGGCAACCTGGTTGACCGGGGGAGCATATGACGATCGAGCGGTCAAGGCTGGCGGCATCTCAGTGGATCAGGTGATTGCTCAACATGCTGGCAAACAAACCCTGCTTCCTTCACTTGAGATGTCGACCAAAGGCGAGGGATATTTTTCCAACTCTTTACCTCGAAACACCCTTTCGTGGTCGGAAAACAATGTCCCCCTGACTCGTGATGTCGAACCAAGGGCGATATTTGATCGAATGTTTCGACCTCAGAACGGTGGAGCATCCAATAGATCCGTCATGGACCTGGTTTTGAACGAAGCGAAATCACTTCAAAAAGAAGTTGGGCGACAGGATCAAACTCGTTTGGACGAATATTTCGAATCGATCCGTGCATTGGAAAAGCGAATCCAGTTTGCTGAAAAACAAACACTGAGGATGCAGCGTGATAAAGCTCTGACCAATGCGCTGACCGCACCAACACCAGGCATCCCAAGTGATCATCAAACTTACCTTCGCATGATGATGGATATGGTCACACTTGCCTTTTGGTCGGATGCAACTCGAGTGGTGACTTTCATGTTGGATCATGGTCAATCCAACCGGTATTTCAATTTCATTGATGGAGTTAAAGGAACTTGGCATGCGTTATCTCATTACGGGAATGCATCCGGAATGACAGAGGATGATGATGGGAGCACCAGCTGGGATTCGGTTGAGTCCAAGCGCGAAATGTATGCCGAGGTGATTCGTTGGCACCATCAACAATTTGCCTACCTGCTGGATCGATTGAAAAGCATCAACGAACCTAATGGCGGCACGCTGTTAGACAATAGCATGTTGCTGTATGGCAGCAGCCTTGGAGATGGTGACGAACATGACGAGAAAGACCTGCCAACCTTAATCGCAGGTGGAGGTTCGGGAACCATTCAAACGGGCCGGCAACTGAAAATGTACGAACGCACAGACCTGTCCAAAGTGCACCTTGCTTTCATGCATCGTTTCGGTATTCAGAAAGAACATTTCGGAAGTGCCACTGCCAGGTATGGATCAAGTGATCTGCTTGGATAAATCTCATTCATGAAATCATCCAAGTCCCGTCCACTTCTAATCACTGAAAAATTCTGTGGTAGAGAATTAAGTAAAAAGATTTGAAGCCGTCCATGGCTTCTCAAGTGAGCCATCAGCTTTTACTTTTGCTCTTACTTTTACCCTTGCTGCTGCTCTTACTTTTCGAACTTTTGCTTTTGCTATCCGATTTTTCTGGAAGACAAACCTCAAGGTCCAACCAGGTGGATGAAACATCAACCAAAAGGTCAATCGCCGGTTCAGGATGAACCACTGCTTTTTTCTTCAGTTGAATTCTTTCAGCAAAAGCAGAACCCGTTAGAGTGGCTCCTGCATCGAGAGTCCATAGTCCATTGGGAACCAGGTAGGTCCCAAAATATGTTCCGGAGAAATCACCATTATTGGCGGAATGGGCATCCAGTTTTGCCGAGTTGCCTTGGACCTGGAAGAGAACATCCCTTGCATCGCCCATCCAAAGAACCATATTGACACCTTTCATGTGTAATTTTCCGACCACGTCAATTTGGACAGGCCCGTTTTCCAAGTTCAATAATAGTTCACTACCACTGTCGATTGTAAATTCACTGAATGAATAGTGACCACTCACCAATTCAACCAGCGTGTTCTTTTTCGCATTCAGCTTTTTGTAAGCGCCAGGTGAAAGCGTAACTGTCTGGTTCTTGTCAACTGTTACATTGTTGCCGGCCGAAGAAAGATCAAGAACAGGTAATGGAATTGGGGTTAAAGGCTGTATCACCTGATTTTCACTGACCACACCATCCACACCAGCAGTACGATTGATCTTCACAATTCCACCGGCTGTGGCGTCTCCCTTGATCCGGGAATAGGTTTTCAACTCAATGTTTCCGCCGGCCAATACGTCCATTTCAACTTCAACCGCCCTGCGTATGACCACCTTGCCTCCGGCATCAATGTTTCCTCCCACATTGGAATGTCTTTGGATATCCACGTTTCCTAAAACACTGATAATGTCTCCCGACACTTGGGTGAGTTTGTTGAGGTTAGCCTGGTAAGAAGAAGCCAGACTTCCGTGGACTACAGCCTCATCTTCCAAATGGATGGACAAACAACCAAACAATCCGTCAATGGCTGAGAATCTTGGAATCACAGTCACCGTTCTCGTCTGTGTTTCAGCGACGTTACCAGAAGCATCCGTCGCGTTGTATTCCACAACATAGACACCAATAACTGAGGTATCCACCACATCGCCACCAATCACCAAGGCAACATTGGGATCCGTTTCATCAAAAACAATCGCACCCGGTTCTACGTAAGGATCGCCTTGCAGGATCACCATACTGGGATCTCCAATCAATGTGATCACCGGAGGAATGGCGTCCTGAACTTGGACAGTTCGTGTTTTAATGGTCGTATTTCCAGCTGGATCTACGACCGTGTAAACAACGTCGTAACTGCCAGGAGTTGATATATCAACCTCGCTGTCGTCAATAATGATGGAAGCCGTAAGGTCGCCATGACAAGCGTCATCGGCTGTTGCTCCTGGTTCCACATACGATTCAAAAGTTTCAAGCACAACAGGGTTGTCCCCTAACAAGGTAATGCTCGGTGCTGTTGTATCCTGAACAGTAACTGAGCGCGTAATTTGAACTGCCACATTGCCTTCAGCATCCGTAGCGTCGTAGGTCACTACGTAATGACCCGGGGTATTTATATCCACTGTATCTCCCCCCACGATCACGCTCACGGAAGGATCACACGTATCAATCGCAACAGCTCCTTCTTCAGTATAGGAGTCCAAGTGACACTCCAAGGTCACGGTTGATGCCCCATTCAATGTGATCACCGGCGCTGTGGTGTCTTGCACGATCACTGTTCGCTGGACTTCAACAGCTGCGTTACCTGTTGCATCGCTGATGTTGTAAGTGACAAAGTAAGTTCCTGGTATGCTGGCGTTGACTCCAGTGGCATCAATTACCACATTTCCCAGAATAGGATCACACGCATCCGAAGCGGTGGCTCCCAATTCGGCGTAGGGGCTTGGGCATTCAAGAAATTGTGGATTGTCTCCGAGCAACGTAATTACAGGCACAGTGGTATCGGAAACTGTAATGGTTCGTGTTAGCTCAATCGCTGCATTGTTGGATGAATCTACCGCATTGTAGGTCACCACATAAACTCCAGGAGTGTTGACATCGACAACATCCCCGCCAATCACGACAGTCACAGAGGGATCACAAGCGTCGGTGACCGTTGCTCCCTCTTCAATATAGGGTGCTCCATGACATTCCAGATCCAGAGTCGATGATCCAATCAACGTGATCACTGGAGCGATGGTGTCCTGCACCACGACGGTCCGCTGAACTTCAACTGCAGCATTACCTTCCGCATCACTGATATTGTATGTAACAAGGTAAGACCCAGGGGTGTTAACATCCACCGCACTGGCATCAATAACCACAGCGCCCAAATTCGGATCACAGGCATCAACTGCCGTGGCTCCCTGCTCAAAATATGGACTTGGACATTCGATCACCTGTGGATTATCTCCCAAAAGGGTGATCACTGGTGGTGTGGTATCTTGGACGGTTACGGTGCGGGTAAGCTGTACTGCGGCATTTCCTGAAGCATCGGTGGCATCATAAGTCACCGTGTAAACTCCGGGAACTCCCGCATTCACGACATCACCTCCTATGACCACAGCAACGTTGGGATCACAAGTATCAGCAACTGTTGCTCCTTCCTCCTGATAACTATCAATCTGGCATTCAATAATAACCGAAGGCGAACCATTCAAGGTGATCACCGGTGCTGTGGTGTCTTGTACGATCACTGTTCGCTGGACTTCAGCGGCTGAGTTACCTGTTGCATCGTTGATGTTGTAAGTGACAAAGTAAGTTCCTGGTATGCTGGCGTTGACTCCAGTGGCATCAATTACCACATTTCCCAGAATAGGATCACACGCATCCGAAGCGGTGGCTCCCAATTCGGCGTAGGGGCTTGGGCATTCAAGAAATTGTGGATTGTCTCCGAGCAACGTAATTACAGGCACAGTGGTATCGGAAACTGTAATGGTTCGTGTTAGCTCAATCGCTGCATTGTTGGATGAATCTACCGCATTGTAGGTCACCACATAAACTCCAGGAGTGTTGACATCGACAACATCCCCGCCAATCACGACAGTCACAGAGGGATCACAAGCGTCGGTGACCGTTGCTCCCTCTTCAATATAGGGTGCTCCATGACATTCCAGATCCAGAGTCGATGATCCAATCAATGTGATCACCGGCGCTGTGGTGTCTTGCACCATCACTGTTCGCTGGACTTCAACTGCAGCGTTACCTGCTGCATCACTGATATTATAAGTAACGAGGTATGATCCAGGGGAGTTAACATCCACCGCGCTGGCATCAACAACCACAGCCCCCAAATTCGGATCACAGGCATCAACTGCCGTGGCTCCCTGCTCAACATATGGACTTGGACATTCAATTACCTGTGGATTATCTCCCAAAAGGGTGATCACTGGTGGTGCGTCATCTTCGACAACAATGACGGTTCGTATGACAGTTGCAGCAATATTGTCGCTGGCATCAATGGCATTGTATGTCACCAGATAAAACCCTGGGGTGTTTGGATCAACGGCACTGGCATTGATTTCAATGGGTCGTAAATTCGTGTCACAGCTGTCGGTCGCAACAGCTCCCAATTCTACATAGGGACTGTTACAGCTGAGTGTTTGCGGATCGTCACCAAGCAGAGAAATGACTGGTGGTGTGGTGTCCAGTACGGTGACATCTCTTACCACCTGGATGGCTGTATTTCCGGCCGCATCTGTGGCATTATAAGTGATCTGATAAATTCCGGTCTGACTGGTATCGACCACATCGCCTCCAACGATGACAGGAACAACACCATCTTCATCATCCAGAGCGCTGGCACCCGGATCGATAAATGGACCTGTATTACACTCAACAGTGATCTGAGCGTTTCCTGCGAGAGTAATCACAGGGGGGATCACGTCCTTTCTCTCAACCAAAATCATGTTATCAACGCTGGTGCTGGCCACGTTTCCAAGCCCAGTTGCAATGGATTGGGCTATCACTGGAGGAATCTCCATGGTGACTTCACCTGATGCAAGTGGGTCAAGGTTGCTGACTGCGATCTGAAATACAGTCCCGTCCAAAGGTGCCTGTTCGGTAATGACAATGACAGGTGCCAGGCTCACTGGAGCACCGGAAACAACAACATCCGTGGCAGGGTTATCAAATCCGGTCACCGGCTCGGAAAAAACCGCAGTGAACAAAAGAGGCTCAATGGAGGTGGGATCAACCTGACCTGCAGCCTGGTTGAGGGTGACTGTCGGTAAATCTCCCAAATCAGGAGGATTGATGACAAGGGTGTCCGACGCAGGCGACAGCACCGTCTGGGTTCCGTTGAAGGAGGCTGTCAGATTGGATGTGGAATTGATGTATCCTCCCTGATCAACCCCCGTTGTCGGGAGCACATAGCTCACGTCAAATTCACAAACCTCCCCAGGGTTGAGTGAACCTCCTGAAAAAATGAGAAAAGTCCCGGCCAGGGTGGCAGTGCCTCCACAGGGTGTGGGATTGGAAAGAGTAAATGTGGTTTGACCAAATGCGGTGGTGCTCAATTGATCCGTGAAAACAATTCCGGTAGCGGCAGGTGAGGTTGCGGCATTACTCAGTCGAAACCTGAGAGTGACGGTATCCCCTGGATCATAGGAAGCGTTCAGGTATTCTTTGGTGAATTCCAAACCAGGTACCAACAACGAAGCCGTGGCGTTTGGTCCGGTTGTGGAGGTACCCCCGAAAGAAGCGGTCACGGTCGATGTGGGCAAGTCATACGAACCAGGAAACGCAGACAAGGGAACAAGCAAAGGCACCATGATGTCACAACTGGCACCGGGCGACAGCTGACCTCCGGTTAGACTTAGGACACCCGTGCCGGCATCGTAGTCGAGCGAAGATCCAATCCCACAAACGTCTGCAATTGGAAATACCACTCCGTCTGGTGCCAAACCTGGCAAAACAGCATCCAAGTCTTCGGAAAAAGCAATCCCGGTGGCGTTCAATGTGGCATTTTGATCAAGTTCCAGGCGATAAATGACCTCCACCACTTCTCCGGGATTGGCGGGTGCGTCGAATTCTTTTCCAAGTCGAATAAACGGTAACACATCCAATGTATCCGAAGCACTATTCCCTTGAACCGGCACACCGTCCACCACGGCGGTAACGGCACCCGTTGTGTTGACAAATTGACCAATTGTTCCACCTGCAGGCAGTGTGAGACCTACAGAAAAACTGCAGGAAGCTCCGGGAGCCAGAGATCCACCACTGAAACTCAATGTCGAGGAACCGCCAATATCCTGAACAAATATGACTGAACTTGGACCGCAAAAACCTGCAGGGGGTAATGTGGTCGCTGTCACTCCGCTGAGGAATGCTGTCAAATTATCGGTAAATGCAACGTCTGTTGCGGCAAATGTTGCGCTGGTATTAGTTATGGTAAAGTCGAGTGTGGTCGTCCCTCCCTGCTCCACAACATCAGGGTTGATCACCATTTGCAGGACAGGTGCGGATTGGATAAACAGCGTGTCCGATGCGGCCGGTCCGGTCACGATGGCTCCATTATAGTTACCCGTTATGGTGCTGGAGGTGGATAGGAAATTGCCTTCGACATTGGCGGGCAATTGCACGAATACCGAGAAAGAACAAACCTCGCCCGGAGCCAAACTGCCACCTGAGAAGGAAAGGGATGTGGTTCCACTGACTGTGGAGCCAGGCCCGCAGACACCATTGGCTGGAAGACCTGAAATAGAGACACCTGCCAGGGCAGATTGAAGATCATCGGTAAAGCTGATGCTCGAGGCAGACAAGCTGCGACTCAAGTTGATGATCGTATACTGCAACTCAGCAATTCCTCCGGGAACAACCGGATCGTTGACGAATGATTTAGTCAAGGCAAGCACTTCATTTTCAACCACAGTCAATTTGGCGGTGGCCACCCCACCAAAGGTCTGAGGGAAGCCGAATTGTCCAGTCGTTGTAAGCTGGCCAGAAATACTTGTAAACTCACCGACAGCCTGACCAATCACATCCACCGATATGGTTGCTTGAGCATTCGCGGCGATGGAAATAAAAGGAAAAGGAGATTGGGATAAAGAAATTTTATCGGTGCCAGGAACAGCCTGCAAAGTCGGTGTCGCACTGAATCCGGAAAAAGTTATATTCGGTGGTGTCGCAATGACAATGTTTTGCGGCAGGGTATCCGTAAAGACCGGATTGTAGGAAATATTAGGGTTACTTGAGTTGTCAAAGGTGTAGACCAGTTTGGTCCGCCCTCCTTGCGCAATCGCGGCTGGAGTGAAAGTCTTTGAAAAAGTGGTCACCCCCTGAAGCACATTCAAGGTGGCGGTGGCAGGACCAATCGGGCCTCCTCCGCTCACGTTCAAACTGACACTGTTGGCAAGGGAAGCTCCCGCTCCAGGTGCAGCGGTCACATTGACATGCACATTGGCAACATTACCAGGCGGCACTATCACACCGGAGGTAGACAATTCAACCTGTCCTGATCCGGGTGTTGCCGTGACATTGATCAGGCCTCCGCGCCCATTGTTTCCAGAAGCGTCAAATGCTCCATCAAAAGACACATCCGGATCATTGGCCACCACCATTCCAACAGGCAATACGTCGGTAAATGAAGGATTCACCAAATTACTGGCACCATTTCGATTATCGATGACAAAGGTCAGCTTGGATGGAGCCCCTATCGCGACACTCGACGGAGAGAAGCTTTTGGTGAAGCTAGGTTGCGCTTGAGCAACGATGGATGCCAGCGCGACGGCTGCCAGTGAAAAGATTTTTGATAAATTCAAAGAAGCCTCCTGTCAGTCGGTTTCATGTGAAGGTTTATGTTCAAAAAATACATTACAGTCTGTTTGCCCCTTCAGGCTTAATGGCACTTCCTGCTATTGCAGCGCTCATCTTCATTTGCGATAGCAGGCATATCTCTCAAAAACATGGGCACCTCAGTTTGTTTTTAGATGACTCGAAACAAACAATACGGCGCGGAAAAAGTAGTCCGGTATATTAGGTAACAAGATGTGATCTCTCTTGTTTTGCGCGATGGTAAGTCCTAAAACCACATAGCACTATTGCCCCCAAACCGAAAGCCAGGGCATATTCACTTGGTTCTGGTACTACAGTAACTGCGATATTGTCGGTTGCACCACCAAAGCTCGTTAAAGTTTCACCATTTAACCCCGCTAAATAGGCTTTGTTGCCTGCAGAAAGGCCAGAATAATCAAATGTCGTACCATTACCAGTTAATGATCCAGCACTGGTGGACAGCTGAATAATAAGTTCGTCAGTATAGGTTGCGATCCTTGAATTTGCATCGTTGACAGTAGACGTGCCGCCGAATCTACCATTTAAACCGCCACTAAAACCTGGTGCATTTTCTTCATTGGTTCCGGGGGCTAATGCGTTATGAAACCAGAAAATGTTACCAGTTGGAACGGTATCTGTGCCACCAAAACTGTATTCTTCGTTCAAGGTATTGATGGTTAAAATCAAGGCACCATGACAATCAGATTGCTTTGCAAAAATCATGAAGGCAGCAATTAACAAAAAATATTTTTTCATATCTTATTGAAAGTAATTTAATATGTTAAAACGATTTAGCTCGGGAAGTTTCTTCACCCTAACAGAACTCAGTTTCACTATCATTTTTTTGACTGAATCAAACTTTCTAATTCTGACAGCCTGGATTTAAGCTCAGCTATTGTAGCTTCCTGTTGCTCGACCATCCTCTGTTGTTGCTGAACAACTTTGGTAACAACACCAACAATGTCCATCGAAGAAAGCCCTTTCCTGTTATTGGTAGCAACCAGGTCCGGTACATCTTCAGCAATAAATCCAACCTTGCGCTCAGCCGGTTCTTTTTTGTAGGCAAATTCAACTGGTCTTATTTCCTTCAAAACATCTAAAGCTTCTTGTGGAGATAAATCTCGAATATCTTGTTTAAGCTCTCGACTTGACGCATCCACCCAGGCCCCACCGGTTGATAAACTCGCACCAGTTGATGTTGTTAGGGACCCATTTGGATTCAAGACCCAGTGGTTTAAACCACCAACCCGAAGAGTCATGGAATCTCCAGCAAACGGATTACGTGCATAGACCATTCCACCAGAAGAATTACTAGTAGAGTCACCAAAGTAAATAGCGGCCGTGGCACTGGTCGGGGAAAGAATGGAAATCCCGGCGTTGGAATCACTCCTAATGACCAAATCATCAGCGTCTGTGTTGAGGAGCAAGCTACCTGTTGTCGCCGTGGTATCTCTTTTGAGAACTAGGAGACTACCAACCGGATTGTTGCTTGAATCATCTCCAGTGGTGGTCACTTCCAAGGCAGAGTTGCTTGCGGTGGGATAGGCAACCACGGAGTTGGCGGCATTGTTTTCAACATCAAGATCACCATCCGGAGTTGAATCCTTGATACCAATACCAACACCGGCATTGATCACTTTATCCACATTCAATGAACCATCACCGATTTTTGTTCTTGTGCCAATACCAACGGAGTTGTCGGAATTTAACCTCAAAGTATCCTCATCAGCACCTGGTTCAATTCGAAAGCTTAATTGACTTCCGTTCGTTGAATCGCGCACAAAAAAGTTGGATTCATTTCCTGCTATATCCCATGTTTGCGGGGTAAAACCGCTGCTGCCATCCTGCTCTAATCGCACGGTTGGGGTATCTCCATTTGCAATGTGCAACTCAACAATAGGATTGGATGTCCCTAGCCCCACATCACCCTGCTGATCCACATAGAGAGCATGATTCCCTGCTCCCGACCGAACCCGAAAAGGAATCGTTCCAGCATCAGAATCTTCGATGGCAAAATAATTTTGCCCCCCGTTACCAGAGTCGTTGATCACGATCCGCCAGTCGCTTGATGGAAATGATCCTGTGTTACTCGTATCCTGGAAATGGATACGAAGATTGTTTTCCTTGAGGCGGAGGGTATCAAATCCAAAGCTTTCTCCGTTCACTGAATCCTGACCAATGCTGGCACTACCGGCGACGATGAGATCATCCAGGATTTGTTGGTCAGCTGAGGCGGAAGAAGAGGCACAAATGGCGGCAATTAGACTATAAAAAAAAGATTTTTTGCTAAACTCCATGGCGGAGACATCCTTGAGCACAGGTAAAGTTATGTCAAACTTTATTTAATGTGATAAATCAACCCGACCTTAGTCTCATCGCAATATCGGTCAACGGGTAGTGCTTGAAAGCTTGATGACGAGGTTTAAATATCACCATGCTGTCAAGCTGAAGAATTCAGCAATCACAGCAAACAATCTACTCATAATAAGTAGGTTAAACCAACGAAAATGAAATCAAAACTCGATTGATCGAGAGAAGCAAACTCCCCCCTTCACTTCATCAAGGCCGACATGCCTCACCCTTCTGAATCAAGGCCAGCAGCGTTTCAAGACGAGTTTTTGTCGCTATTTGAATATTTTGATATTGACTAAATAGCTGTCTAACCCATTGCTCAGCCTCTGTACAAAGATTATTTTCACATAAAGCGAGGGCTAATAGTTCACCATTTTCGATATTCGGCTGAGATTGGTGCAGAATTTTGGCCAAATCAAGTGCCACCGGACCGTTTCGCAGTGTTTTGTCGGGACAGGTCGCCAAGTGGCGTACCAGCATCTGGGCGGTGCGACCTCGATCAGGAAACCGGGTGTGGGCTTGCATTAAAACATAACCGGCTTCGGCGTGCCGATTTGAGTTCTGCAGCAAAAGTGCCAATTGAAGCACGACATTCTCCTCGTTTGGTAAACGAGAACCAAGCCCATAAAGTCGATCAATGGCCTCCCGCACAAACCCCTTGGAATTGAGAGCCTGCACCAACTCCCAAACTGCCTGGACATCTGAGGGCATCAGCTCCGCCGCTCGCCTGAGGTGGATGATTGCCTCATCAATCAGTTTCTGCTGCATCAATACGACCCCCAGATTGAACCTGGCATTGAAATGTGCAGGTTCCGTTTCCACGGCTTTTCGCAAATGAGGAATCGCATCACTATGTCGATCAAGCCGCACCAAAGCAGCTGCCAGGTTCACCATGGCCCTTATACTTTCTGGAGCAGCGTCCAATGCCTTTTCAAAAGCCCCAACCGCTTCCTCGTAATCACCAGCCCCGTAAGCCATACGACCGCGGATCAGGTAAACCCTTTCCCCCTCAAGCAAGTCCGGAAGCTGATCCACCAGAGGGTCCGGGGGGCGAATCCCGATGGGACCGCTCAATTCAAGCTCCTTTTCCGCCTTCTCAATTTGCCCGATTCCTCGATGAGCCATCCCGAGAAGGTAGTGGATTCGATTAGCCTCGGGAACCATCTCGAGTGCGCGCTTCAAGGGAGCAATAGCATTTTCATACTTCTGCTCAGCCAAGGCTATTTCGCCTACACTTTGAAGCACTGCAGCTGCCTGAGGTCCCTCCAAGGGCATTACACCCAAGATTTGTTTGGCCTCCTCAAGTCGGTTCAACTGGATAAGAACTCTTCCAAGACGAACACGGCTGGCGAGATATTGAGGATTGGACTCCATCGATTGGGTGTAGAAGCCAAGTGCCTCATCCAATGCTCCCTGTTGTTCGCGCAAATAACCGAGCATGTGCGGCCATTGGTAGTCATTGGGATCCAGTCTGCAAGCATTGGTATAGCAAACCCCTGCGGAATCGAAAATTTCGTATGCGTGATAAATACGCCCCATCAGGCCAAAAGCTTCCTCAACTTCATCCTGTGGAGTTTGTTTATCCATGGCCAGTTTTCGCATGCTCTGCTGAACGGCAAAAATCTGATTGGCCACAGCAGGCTCCAGGTTATCCAGCGAAGGTACTGGAACAGGAATCAAGGCCTTACTGGGGGCGTTGAGTTCACCATCCATCACCGGCTTTTCGGTTTGAGAAAAAACATCCAGGGAGGCAGTGAGTATGGTAACCAGAAGGAAGTATGATGAGAATAGACGTTTCATTGTTTGCCGCTACTTTTGATCTTTTGAAGCTCCACGTGACAATTTCCAATATCGATCCGGAGCAAGACTGGGCCATGTTTCTTGTTCGCCATCGGCCCAATAAACCGTCACTTCACAATCAGCACCCATATCGCCCAAACCTACCAACAATCGTGGATCGCGTGAAGAACAGTAGCTTCCGCCCCTGCGGAACCAGCGGTGGATCGAACGGGCACCTGCCGCAGTGGAGGTGACCTTGATTCTCGCTCCATGCACCTGGTGTTTACTGAGGTCCTGCAAGTCAACACCCAACCAATGGTTTCGCTGACCCACTCTGTTTAAAAGTAATTGAGCACTTCCTCCATTGTTGGAGATCACGATATCCTGATCGCCATCATTGTCCAAATCACCTAATAGAGCCCCACGGCTGGATTGTGCTCCCCCCATACCTTTGCCCCCAAGTGCTTGCATGGGTAGGAATTGTTTACCCAACACATTACGAAAAAGTTGGTTTGGTTGAACCATTGGATTGTGATCATCAGAGTAGTCTTGCCCCATGGTCTTGACCCCTCCATTTGCAACAAAGAGATCGAGCCAGCCATCGTTGTCAAAATCCAGAAAACCAGCCCCGAAACTGGTTCGATTCAGACTGGGGGCGTGTAAATCAAATGAGGTGGTGCGATCTTCAAAAAGGGCACTTCCATCGTTGACGTAAAGCGTGTTGGATTCGCCCATGAGGTGAGCCAAAAATAAATCTTCATCCCCATCATGATCAAAATCCCCCGAATCCACTCCCATGCCGGCTTCGGGATGCCCCAATCCATTCAGTGCTGATCCGGAGAGTAAACCTGCATCCTTAAACCCCTGCCCTCGTTGATTCAGCCATAGTCGATTGCGTGCCCCATCGTTGGCCACATAAATGTCGGTCCATCCATCCGCATTCCAATCACCCGTCACCACCCCCAAACCAGGGCCCCGTGCATTACCTAGTCCTGCCGACATGGTGATTTCCCGGAAAGTCCCGTTACCAAGATTGTGGTAAAGTAGATCTTGAGAAGGTTCGTATGAACTGGGGCCACAGAAGTCCGGTGAACTGTTTGCTGCATAACAGGACCTGACCAAGTCCAAGCTGAAAGTTACATAATTCACCACAAACAAATCCAACCAGCCGTCGCGATCAAAATCAAGGAAGACAGCACTGGTTCCCCACTCATGATCCTCCACCCCTGCCTGGCCTGAAACATCCTCAAACTGACCGTTCCCCAAGTTTTTCAGGAGTCGATTTTTCCCTAAATTGGTGATATATAAATCATCCCATCCATCTCGATTATAATCTCCAACAGCTACCCCCATTCCATACCCCCCAGAGGGTATTCCAGCTTCGATCGTAACATCGGTCCAATGAAGAATTCCGTCTCGCAGATCGTTTCTAAACAGCCGATCATGATGCATCTCTCGATCCTTCCTGGAATTTTGCGAATCAAGAAAGTCACCCTGAACGAGATACAAATCCAGGTCACCATCACGGTCGAAGTCAATCAGACCACCTCCGGAACCCGTGATCTCTGGCAGAAGAAAACGCCCGGTAGTCCCCTGGAAATGCTGGAATCTTAAACCAGACTCAACCGTCTTATCTTCATATGGTTGAGAAATCTCATCTATCCTATCCGACAGAAGTTCAGAAACTCTATTGGAAGGCGATTTGTTGTCACCTTGTGTAACGAATAACGAGGTCAAAAACAAAAAACATATCAACAAAGACGTCCGCGGAATACACCTGGCCCAAGGAGCGGGAACTCCGACAGGAATCATTGAACGAAATGGCCCTATGAAAGCCATCCCGCCGGAAAGCCGCTGAGTAAGACCGATCCCGTTTATACTTGTCATGTCGAAATTTTGCTTATAATTTTAAGGCCGCCTCAGGTTTGTTGACAACGATAAACCTGAACAAGGAGTCTTTAGATATGAAAAAAAACGCCTTACTCATGCTGATCAGCTTGTTGGCCCTGACGGTGCACGTTGCTGATACCCAAGCCGCCACGAAGACACTGACATTGAGTCCTCAAAGCAATGGAAGGCAAACATCCGAATCCTCCGCGACCTTCCAATTAACCATTCCAGAAGATCTGGTCGCTATTCAAAGAGTCGTTCTAAGTGCGATCGGCCAGCAGCGGGGAAAGCACACCATCCTACTGGACACGCATGTTTCAAATCCTGATTCGAAACCAAACATTGAACTGGAGTCGCTGACTTTCAGGTCCAGGAAGGAAAACCGAACGCTTCGGCTCGATATTTCTGATGCGACCATGCATGAATCCTCATGGGTGCCCGGTCAAACAATGCTGGCTTTCAAGGTAGAGTCGGAACCCGAGAGTATCAGCCAATTTGCAGAGATCAGAATTCGCTACACGACCACCCAAGATGAAGTCATCGATCCAACCTTGGAAGAAGCATTGATAGTGGGACCAGCTACCGAGATGGCTCCTCGGCAGTTGGACGGATTACTCCCGGTAGATCTCGACGAGTTCGAGGTTCAAGATGTTCCTGTCCCGAGTTCCGGTACGACCAAGTCACAGATCAAATCAACGTTGAACTCTGGACGTCCCGCAGGAGCGAGACCCAATATTGTTACCAGCGAGGAAAACACAAGATTTCAAACCAGGTCTCTTCGTCCAGGAAATTCAGTCAAGGCACCTGCGTCTGATCAGGACTCTGATCAACCCCTGGCAACCGAGTAGTTCGCATTAACCCAGACTGACTCGGGATTTCTAATCCTCTTTGAACGCAAGACGTCGCTTCAAAGTTGGTGCTCTCGAAGATCATTTCTCATAGATTCGACTGATCACATTGGATCAGGAAAGGTGGTCGATGACCACTTTACCCATCGCTTGACGACTCTCTAGTCGAGCATGAGCTTGCCCTACCTGTTCCAGTGTGAATGTAGTTTTATCAATCACCGGTTTTATCCACCAGATCATAAACCAAAAACTAAATCTAACTTAACCGAAGCACCTCTTAAGTTACTCTACCCTGCAACAAGATTACCTAGTGTAAATTCAAGAGGTAATTACTGAACACCATCACATCGGTGCTTCCTTCGAATCAATCCAACATCATGCCACGAATCGCAAAGAACAGAAAAGCAGCCATGAGTCCAGCTGCCGGCACCGTGATGACCCAGGCGGCCGCTATTTTGAGCAATGCGGATCGCTTCACCAATTCTTGCCGATAAACTTTCTTGAGATTTTTTCTTTCACTTTTAGTCAACTCGGCTTTGGCCGTATGAGCTTTTAAACGAGCCAACATTTGCTTTTTCTCCTGGATCGAGCCCTGTTCAAACTCGTTCATAAAGGACTCCACCTCAGACTTATCCTTACCGCTGTGGTGATGTTCAATGTCTTCAATGGTTTTTGCATAATTGGCTTTCAAGTATTCTCGCAGGAAACCAACACCAAACACACCTCCCACGGCAATGTGAGTCGAACTCACTGGGAGGCCCAACTGTGAAGCAATGATCACCGTGATGGCTGCAGCCATTGCGATACAGAAGGCACGCATTTGATCTAGTTCTGTGATTTCACTTCCAACCGTTCGGATCAGCTTGGGACCGAACAACGCCAGACCTATGGAAATACCTAGCGCACCAATTGCCATCACCCAAAAGGGAATTGGGGCCTTGGAGGTGACGCCGAGATTGGTGATGGCGTCTGCAATGGCAGCGAGGGGTCCCACAGCATTGGCAACATCATTGGCTCCGTGAGCAAAGCTCAGGAGTGCGGCCGCAAAGATCAATGGTAAAGTAAATAACTTGTTGACGCTTTGTTTGTCGTTACCAATGGAAGCCGAATGTTTCAACGTGAGAGCCTTGACGACAAAATAGGTGACAAGGGACAGAATAAACCCGATCAGAGTCGCTTTAATGATGTCGACCTTGATGACCTGCTTGAGTCCTTTCATGATCAAGTAAGTACTAAAAGCCAAAACCATCAACCCTACCAAGATCGGCAACATCTGCCGAGTCGCGGCGATCATATCTTTTTGATAAGTGATGCTGCGCTTGATCCAAAAAAGAAAACCGGCGGCGATCAATCCTCCAATCACAGGTGAAATGACCCAGCTGGCAGCAATCATTCCCATCTGTTGCCAGTTCGCTATACCAAAACCACCTGCGGCAATTCCTGCTCCCAAAACTCCACCAACGATGGCATGGGTGGTGGAAACAGGCGCACCAATGGCAGTTGCGATATTCAACCAGACAGCACCCGCAAGCAGGGCTGCCATCATTAACCAAATAAACACATCGGCATTGGGTATTAATTCAGGGTCAATGATGCCTTTTTTAATAGTACTCACCACTCCCCCTCCGGCGATCAAAGCTCCACCTGCTTCAAAAATGGCTGCAATGGCAATGGCTCCTCCCATGGTCAAAGCACGTGAACCAACAGCAGGCCCCACATTATTGGCCACATCATTGGCTCCAATGTTCATGGCCATGTAACCACCTATCACCGCAGCAATAATCAACTCCCAGCTCATCCCGGCTCCATCAGGACGAATGGTCATGGCATAAAGAAGGATTAAAATGAGAAACGCAAAAGCTCCGACCAACCGGAACATTTCGTTTTTCCCATATTTTCGATGACTTAATGTGTTTTGATCCATTCCTTTTCCTTCAATCATTTCCAAACCATGACGCGGCGTTACGAGAGCACAGTAGACCAATTGCGAATAGGTCTACTAAGGTCATATGAGAGGAGTATGTGAGATTGTATCGCCTGAGGGCAAGATCATTACAGATCCAAGGTGTGGAGCCTTCTGCATTGCTTTGCAAAACAGAATCTACCGTTAGAACGACTCAGGCAATGTGCTGCCCGTGTTCTCCAATCTCTTTTTACTTCGATCGGCCTCAATGAGGGATTGAAGCCATTGTTGGTCTGGAAGAGAACCCACCGCAAGGTATCCACGAGCAGGGCGGGAATTCTGCTTCTTTTTGAACAAAGTACGGAGCTGCTCCGAAAAAACTATTCTGACCTCAGCATTGATCCCAACCAGGTTCCCTATTTCATCAACAATGGGCCCACCACTATCTCCCGGATGTAACGGCGCGGTATGCCTGAGTTGAAGGTATTGAAGCCCCAATTCTTTCTGCTGAATTTCCTTCACCGATACCAAATCTCCCACCGCCACTCCAGCCATGGGATTTGATTTCCCCTTGGTAATGGACGACCAACCGGCGACGCCAATTTTATTCCCTTTGGCCAACGATTCCTGATCGGAAAACTGAAAAGGGCGAAAAGGCCTCAACTCTGCATGAATCAACGCAAGGTCAAGATCATCCTCAGCATGAGAAGCCCAGACGATGCGAAAGGGTGCCTTGACCATCCCGATGGAATCTTTCGTGTGAGCCAATGCAGCCAACATATCGGTTTCCTCATCCACGCAATGTCTGGCAGTCAAAAAATATCCATCCGATGAAATGGGAACAGCGGATCCTATCGTCATTTCAGATGCGTGATTTTTATCAATTCGATACTGCAGCCTAAAACCCCCAGTCGCGGTCACATGGGAATTTGAGAGGGTGATATGATTTCCTCCGCCAAGGATCATGCCGGTTCTCAACCCGACAAATTCAAGCGATGTTTCGGATTTCCAATCATTCAAGCTCGCCTTTTTGGCGTCCATTAAGACGGTATAAAACCGATCTTTCTGATCTTCAGGTAATTTACAGGCGAAAAAATGAAAACTAAAAATGACGATAAGAATGATGTTTAATGTTTCTCGCATCAGGGCTCTTTTATTTTTGCGCAACTGGAGTTCGTATTCCTTTGAGCGGCCAAAGTCGGGCGGTGTAATCTTCTGAAACAGTTCCAAGCCAATTTCCATCCGGACTGATCGAGGCATCTAATATGGAGTCGGTATGTCCTTCACAGATTTTTAGTTGCCGACCGGTTTCCACATCCCAAATCCAGGCAACGTCTTCCCACCCTATTGTCACAATCATGGTTGCATCCGGATTCAACAAAGCTTTTCTCAACTGACCGTTTTTTGTTTGAAGAAACAGGATTCGTTCACCGCTGGAAACTTCGAAAACCCAAACCGTTCCCAAAGGATTCCAGGCAATAACATGCTCTCCCCGATCACTGAGTTTCGCATGAAGAAACGGAACATTCGGGGAGGCAAATACTTGTGATTGTTTTCCAGACTCGACATCCCAGAGTCCCAATCCAGAGCCATTTCTTACGAGCAAAAACTTCGAATCGGGAGAAAACTCAATGGTCTGTGCTGAGTTTACCTGAATGAATTCTCTTACGAATGAACCGTCACCGGCATCCCAACACTTAACTTTACCAGCATCCAAGGTAGCGATGAAACGTCCATCTGGACTAAAGGCAGCATCTTGAAAATCAGAACTTAAATCGGTGATTGAATATAAGATACTGCCAGTCTTGATATCCCAAACCGGTATCGATATGGGATCACTCCATGATCGAGTGCTGCTGGACCATCCTCGGCTGAACAGTCCTTTGGTGCGAACGGCTTGCCTGATATCTCCATTGGGAATTCCCAGCAATTTTTTACTATCAGGGCTGATTCTTGATGACAAAGCCCCCGTCTCCATTCCATCTAATTCTTGCAGTGGATTTCCTTTTTCAAAATTCCATAAACGAACAGGTGTGAAGGGTGCCAGTATTTGGTCCGGACCAATGCTTTGACGTGACTGATCTACTCGACGCAGCACTGCACGGCTATCATCAGATGAAGTAACCAAATATTTCCCATCAGGACTAAATCGCACGTCCAACACATCACCGAGAGCATGATCTTGAATATCTTCATCTTTGATTTCACTGTAACCTTTCAAAACCCGCTTGGGTTCCTTTTGATGAATTTCCCAAAGCATGGCTGTGTGGTCTTTGGATCCTGTGGCTACATGGCGTCCATCCGGACTGAAGCTAATGGATACAACATGCGAATGATGTCCCTCCAAAACTTGGGACATTTGTGACAGTGAGGCAGCATCCCACAAACAAACGGTACCATCCTCGGATGCGGTCACCACACGCAAACCATCAGGACTGAACCGGACCTGATATACTTTTTCACTGTGCCCTTTCATCACAGAAATCCCAATACCAGATGCGGCATCCCAAACGCGTGCCGTTTGGTCGCCGGAGGATGTCGCAATCCACTTTCCATCGGGACTGAATTCTGCCCAAAGCACTGTATCCTGATGCCCCGATAAATAAGCTAGCTGTTTACCCGATTCGACGTCCCATACTCTGGCCGCGGTATCAGCAGAATAAGAAACAAGCTTGGAACCATCGGGACTAAATCCAGCCCCCAAAACTTCACTTTCATGACCTTTAAGCACCGTTTTCAAGCGGTCCTTTTCCACGTCCCATATCAATAAGTTGGCAGTATCAGCACCAGCAATGACAACATATTTTCCATCTGGACTGAAAGAAGCACGACTTCGACTGGATCGTTTTCCACCAAAAAGAAAATGTTGTTTACTCCGGTTGGGGACTACCGAATGGAGTGTTGCATCCTCTTCATTCCAGATACTGGCCACCATGTTCTCCTGGATACTCGAAGTAGTTCCGCCACCACCACCTGGACTGATGGTCAGATTGTAATCATAACCAGAAGATGAGATCGCAACATGATTTCCAGTGGGTGAATAACAAGCCGACAACAATGCCGCTTTGTGATAATCAATGGTATGAATTTCCTTAGTGGAATGAATGTCCCAGATCCTCGCTTTATGGTCCCAGGAAGCGGTGATCAACCTTTTTCCATCAGGAGAAAACGAGGCGTCAACCACCTGATCAGGATGTAGAAACCTGGATATTTCGTGCCCGGAACCGGTATCCCAAAGTCGGACCGTTCGATCACCGAATCTGGGAATCCGAGTGGTGATAAGTTTTTGATTGTCGGGTGACATGTGGGGATACCGAAATTGAGTATCGAAAGAATAAGTTAGTATTTGTGTTTCATCAGGAGAAAATTGAGCATCTCCGACGACTCCGTTATGTCCGTGGTATTCCTGCATGAGTTGCCCTGAAATGGCATTCCATAAGCGCGCCAAGCCATCGTGAGAAGCAGTCAAGATCCTTTGGCCATCTGCATCGAACGTCGCAGTGACTACCGGACCCTGGTGTGGTAGCTTTAAATAGGGTTTCATTTCGACAGCTCTGGCTGTTGCTTCGGCAACAAACAACTGTTCGGCCTTTAATAGAGCTGACCGGGTTTTCTGCAACTGCCACCAAATCCCTGCAAAACCAACCATTCCTATTACCAGAACCAGTAACGACATGGACGATAAAATGGGATTGCGGCGTATCCATTTTTGAAACCGTTCACGAGAGGTAATTTTGCGAGCAAAAATGGGTTTATTCTCAATCCATCTCTCCAATTCATCGGCCAGGGCTTCAGCAGAATGGTAACGATTGCCAGGTTGTTTTTCCAAACACTTCAGACAAATCGTTTCCAAGTCTGGAGAAATTTTGGGATTTAAACTCAACAAAGATTCGGGTTCTGAATCGACCACCTGCTTCAATGCGTCCAAAGGTGAAGAAGCATTGATGTGCACTTTTCCGGTCAGCATGCGGTACATGACGGCCCCCAAAGCATAGACATCAGTTTGGGGACCAAGATCCTCATGACGACCTTGAGCTTGTTCCGGGGCCATGTACGCTGGACTCCCAAAGATGGTTCCGGTCAAAGTCAGATCACGATTCAGGTCCATCCGCTTTGCCAAACCAAAATCTGTGACTTTGGGTTCGTCCATTTCATCCAACATGATGTTTTGAGGCTTGAGGTCTCGGTGTATCACACCTCGTTCATGGGCAAAATGAACTGCTCGAGCCACTTTGATTAACAATGAGACACTGTCACGGATGGGAAGGGCTGTTTGAGAGAGACGTTCATCCAAATGACAACCATGTATGAAATCCATGGTGTAGAAGTAATGACCCTCATGATTTCCAAATTCATGAACAGCCACAATATTCGGATGTCGTAAATGTGCTGCCGCTTCTGCTTCTGCGACAAAACGCTCAACTTCTCGTTCAGATGCAAACTGACCGGAAAGAATCATTTTTAAGGCAACCTCACGTCCAAGACTTTTCTGCCTTGCTCGATAAACCACCCCCATTCCACCCCTGGCTATTTCCTCAATCAGGTGAAAATCACCAAAGCACTCATCGATGGCATGCGCATCTGCAACTTTACCTGGGACGGAATCTGGCTCTGTTTTACCCCCCTTGAATAGACATTTGGGACACATCCCCATAGGTGCATCTTCAGGCACCAAGGCCTTGCATGACGGACAGTGAAGGTTTGATTCGGAACCATTCTTAATAGATTTCATCACTCCTATACACAGGGATCGGTGAGGAAAGGTAACACCAATGATCAAAAAAACTCAACGCAGATTGGAAGTGCTATGCTGCTACCACCTTCATCAAGTGATTTAATTCATCTTCCACTTCACCAGGATCTTCGACGGTGTCAGCCACTTTTTGCAATAAAATGGACCGATAACGATGTCGCATTCGCATGATAGCCATTTTTAATGCAGCCTCTGACATCTGCAACTGACTGCCAATGGAGGCATAGGAAGAATGGGCACGCCCCATGTATAAAAATTCCTTACAGGCCTGGAAAAACTGATTCTTCTCGTTTCTTTTATAATAACTCTCCAACTCAGTCAGGGCTTCCTCAAGCAAGGTCATCGCCCATCGCCTTTCGTAAAGGTCTTCTGGTGTGGATAAGTCTTGCGGTTCGAGTGAGAACCTTTCTTCCGCAGTTATCGAATCCAACGAGAGAGTTGAAACTCCTCCGCCTCTTTTTTGCCGATTCTCTCTCGCAAATTCGTCTGCAATGAAATGGTTGAAGGAAGCCAGTAAAAAGGAACGAAAACGTCCTTTTTCGCGCTTCACCCGCTGAAGGGATTTAAGGCGTAAGAGCTGGGCAAAAAATCCCTGAACCAGATCTTCAGATAATTCGGGTGATATTCCTTTCCTTCGGGCATATGCATAGAGTGGATACCAGTAAGTCTGACAAAGGGATTCCAAAGCATCCCGAGCAGAAGATGTTTGCGTATTCCCTGCAGCCAGCACAACCGTCCATTGCGTCGTTACAAATGCTTTGGGAGAACGATGATCTGGAGGGGATTCGGCCACGATCTCATTCGGAAGTTTTTGATCTGATCCAACGATTGGCTTTCATCTCAAAGCGAGGAAGCGTTCCTGAAGGCACCGCTTTGACAGGTACACGAAGTGCCAATGAAAGTTGAAAGATTCTCGAAATTTTCGCAACCAAACCTTCGGTGTCCGTGATCTTCGAGTCAGGCTCGATGGTTATATCCAGTTCGGCAAGGTTTCTCAAATTCTTAACCTCGACCCGATATTCCGCTATTCCTCCACATTCGCGGATGATTTGATCAATGGCACTGGGATAAATGTTCACACCCCGGACAACCACCATGTCATCACAGCGACCGATAATCCCTCCCTCCAGAGCCAAGTCGGCAGACCCGCAATCGCAGATCGCCTCACCGACAGGTTCAACTAGGTCTCCTGTTCGATAACGGATCAATGGGGAGCCTACACGATCGAGTGTGGTCAATATCAATTCGCCTTTTTGCCCATTCGAGACAGGTTTCTGAGTTTTGGGATCGATAACCTCGGCCAGGAAAGCATCCTCGATCACATGCAGTCGGCAAGGGTGCTGAGGACATTCGTAAGAAACCGGACCTACCTCGGTCATTCCATGATGGTCATACACTTTGGCTTTGGGCCACAGTTTGCGCAATTGCTCCCGGACCGCGGGCAGGCTCCCACCTGGCTCTCCGGCCACAATGATAGTGTGGAGCTTGAAAGCATCCGATGCATAACCAGCATCACGGGCAACTTCGCCAAGCCTGAGAGCGTAAGTAGGTGTACAACAGAGAACCGTACACTGGTTTTCGCTCATTGCTTTCAGTCGGGTTTCCGTGGTCATACTACCGCCTGAAAGACAAAAATAACCCAATTTTTGAGCGGCTTCGAAAGCAGTCCAGAATCCTAAAAAAGGACCAAAGGAAAACGCGAAGAAAACGCGATCCGCCCTAGTCGTACCAGCCCCTTTATAAACCAAACCCCATGCATCCAACATGGCATTCCATGTTTCGGGAGTATCCAACCATCGCATGGGGGCTCCAGTGGTGCCGCTGGTTTGATGACATCGTGAGTAGGCCTCGAGTGGAAAGGCTAAATTGGTGCCGTAGGGTGGATTCTGCTTCTGGTCTTGAATCCATTCCTCCTTGGTCGTGAAAGGAACCAGTTGCCGAAATGGATCGAGGGAATCGATGGGCAAGGCATCCCTGACCGCTTCGAGACGAGCACGATAAAAGGGATTGTTGTCGATCGACAACTCAAGCAAATGATTCAATTTATCGAATGAACCCTGTTTCATGGAGCCGGATAAGGGCCGAGTCAAACCATCCATCAGGACCGTTTTGACGAAATATTAGGTATCAGGATTCCATCCAACTGGCATTGATGGTTTACCTGTCTGTTTCTGCACCTGCATTATCTGGAACGGGAGCAACTGCTGCAGCTTGTGCTTTGGGCGGCGCAGGATTAGGTTTGTAAAGCGTTACCAAGGTTCCCCCGACGGCCGCGAGTAGAATTCCTGCGAAAAATTGAGGTTTAATAGTGCCATAGCCACCTGCAGGTGGATGCAGTGCAAGTGCCACGACGGCATTCACTATGGGAGCACCCGCAAAGATGATCGACATCACCACGGAAGGACTGCCTTTGGCGCCAAATGCAAGCAATACACCAAACGCACCAATCGCTCCTGCTATGCCAGCGATCAAAGACCACCACATACCGCTTCCCGTGTAACCAGTAAATGCGGCACCGCGAGCCAGCAATAAAACCAACGGAGCCAGCACAGCGGTGAGAAAATAGGCTATCCCGACAAAAAGGAAGGCTTTGTACCGCCCATTCACCGGATCTCCCATCGTCACTTGTCCTTTATGCAGGAGGATTCCATAAATCCCCCAACACCCCACTGTCATTAACGCGAAATATAACCAAGTCATGCCTGGTCCAGATGCTGTCTCACTACCCATAATATGTAACTTTCTATGAACTAGACCCTAGATGAATGTCACCCGGGGTGCAAATGCCAAGTTAGATGATGCAACGGATGACCTCTTTGAGAGTGGTTGAGCCAATTCAGACGTTTTAAGGTTGCACCATTGCATCTCAGCCGGATGCAACTATAATACCCGCATTCCCTGAAGAAGGGTGCTGTCTATGGATAAATTACTGGTCATTGATGATGAAACAGATGTGCGTTACGCATTTCGGCGCTTGTTCGATTCTCCTGACATCGAATTGAGACTTGCTTCGAGCGGCGAGGAAGGTCTGCGCATGTTGAAAGAATTTCATCCCAACCTCATTGTGATGGATATTCGAATGGGTGGCATGAACGGACTTCAGACACTGCAGGCCATTCGCCAGTTTGACACCAAAACGCCAGTTATTCTCATGACCGCCTATGGGGCCACGCAGACCGCCATCGAGGCCATGAAGTTGGGTGCTTATGACTATGTCTTAAAACCTTTCGATGTGCCCAAGCTTCAAAAACTCATTTTTGAAGCATTAAAAGCATCCAGAGACATGACCAAGCCGGTCTCTTTCGAAACAGATGCGGAAACGCTGGATGATGAATTGGGGATGATCGGTCGCAGCGAACCGATGCAGCAAGTGTTTAAACTGATTGGGCAACTGGCAAACTCGGATGCAACCGTCCTGATAACAGGTGAAAGTGGAACCGGTAAGGAATTGGTTGCCAGGGCGATCTACCAAAATAGTCCGCGTGGAAAAAACTCATTCCTGGCGATAAACTGCGCTGCTATTCCGGAAAACTTGCTTGAGAGCGAACTGTTCGGGCATGAGAAAGGAAGTTTTACCGGTGCCAACCAAACTCGTGTCGGCAAGTTTGAGCAATGCCACAATGGAACCCTTTTTCTGGATGAGATTGGTGACATGTCGCTCCCAACTCAAACCAAAATGCTCAGGGTGTTACAATCAGGAACTTTCGAAAAACTGGGAAGTAACAAACCGGTTGAAGTCGATGTTCGGGTGATTGCCGCCACCAATCAGAAACTGGAAGAAACGGTTCTTGAAAAGAAGTTTCGTGAAGACCTGTTCTATCGACTGAATGTCGTTCGAATTCAACTACCGGCTTTACGCGAACGCAAAGAAGATATCCCCCTGCTGGTTCATTATTTCCTGAGAAAATTTTCCAATCTATTCGGAATCCCCGCCAAAAGGATCAATGAGGATGCCCTGGAGGCTCTCAAGAACTATGAATGGCCCGGTAATGTTCGAGAACTCGAGAATGTCATGCAGCGTGCTTTCGTGGTCACCAAGAGTGAGATTATTCTCTTGAGTGATTTACCGGCAGAAATTGTCTCAGGCACCCCATCGGAAGGAAATCTGGCCAACTTAACTACCAACACAAAGATACCCTCCCCTGCTCCAGTCACGAATAAAAAGCCGGCTGTCATCCGTGAGGATGCATCAGATATAGGGCATTTGGCGGACGCGATGTTTCAATGGGCCAGGAATCACCCGGATCAAAAACTCATCCCCACGGTGGAAAGGGAACTCGTCAAACAAGCACTGCGTGAGATGCAGGGAAATCAAGTCAAAGCCTCCTCACTTTTGGGCATCACACGTGCAACCCTTCGCAAGCGAATTGAAAAATTCGATATTCGTCAGGAAGTCAACGTGGATTGAGCTCAGCTCCACAACCCAACGGATCCTCCAAACAGAATCATCCCGCGAAAACGTGGAATGGTGTACCTGCCTCAGGGAGAAACTTTAAGTTTCTGATCCGATTCATCCTGATGAAGGAGTACTCCATGTTCTTTGTAGGGTTTCAGCATGAAGTGAGTGGATGTGGAGAGGACTCCCTGTAATGTGGACAATTTATCCGAAACAAAGGTGGCAACTTCCTTCAATGAGTCTCCTTCGACAATCGCCAACAAGTCGTAGGTTCCAGACATCAGATAACACGCCCGGACCTCGGAATGTTTTGCAATTCGAGAAGCCAGGTGGTTGAAACCACCTTCGCGTTCAGGTGCAATTTTCACCTCGATCACCGCACGTACGCGTTCAATGTTGATTTTCTCCTCGTTGATGATGGTTCGGTATCCAACAATCGTTCCGTCTTTTTCATAATCCTTGATACGGGCAACGACTTGTGATTCCTCCATCTGAAGCATTTTAGCCAATTGATCAGGACGATATGACGCATTCTCGCGCAGCAGTTTTAGTAAGGGATCCATGTGGAAAATTTGTTAAACGGACTAGGATGCAACGGGTGTGGATTGAGGTTTGGGAGTTTGTCCTCGAAGTTCACTGACAATTCCAGGCAGTTCCTTGAGAAGGTAATCAACATCCCCTTCAGACGAATAGTGACCTAAACTGAATCGGATACTTGAAAGCGCCCGGCGATGCGGCACTCCCATGGCAAGTAGAACGTGAGAAGGTTCGAGAGAGCCTGTGGTGCAGGCGGATCCGCTCGAAGCACAAATCCCAAGACGATCCAATCTCAGTAACAAAGCTTCGCCCTCCACTCCATCAAAAGCAATGTTTGAAGTGTTGGGTAATCGCTGAGATTTGCATCCGTTTCGTGAAGTTTGAGGGATCGAATTCAGAATACCGTTTTCCATTCGATCACGCAGAATTTCCATACGACCGGCCCGGCCTGTGTCTTCCAATGCCATTTGGGCGGCTCTTCCGAAACCTACGATACCGGCAACGTTTTCAGTGCCTGCACGCCGCCCTGATTCTTGACCACCTCCGAAAATATAAGGCGCGTATGGGGTTCCCTTTTTGACATAGAGTGCACCAATGCCCTTCGGCGCGTAAATCTTATGTGCCGACAAGGATAAGAAATCAACTTCTACGGACTGCACATCAAGCGGTACTTTTCCAGCAGCCTGAATGGCATCCGTGTGAAAGGGTACTTCCTTGCTGCGACAGATCGCAGCCACTTCCTCAATGGGGAAAATAACTCCAGTTTCGTTATTGGCCCACATGATGGAGACCACAGCTGTATCGGGACGGATCATGTCATGCAACATGCAGATATCCAGGGATCCATCTTCTTCAACAGGTAGAAAAGTCACATCAAATCCCTGCCGCTGCAAAAACTGCCCGTATTTACGGTTCGCGGAGTGCTCCACCGCAGTTGTGATGATGTGTTTTTTGGAGGGAGAACTGCAAAGTGCACTGTGGATGGCCGTATTGTTGCTCTCAGTTCCGCAACCAGTAAAAACGATTTCATCCGGTTCTGCATTGATCAACGATGCAATGGAAATCCGTGCTTGCTGAAGGGCTTCCTTGACTGGACGACAACTGCGGTGTGCACTCGAGGGATTGCCCCAGTGCTGGGTATAGAAAGGAAGCATGGCTTCCAAAACCTCGGGAGCAACTTGTGTCGTTCCGTTATTGTCCAAATAATACATCGAATTCATTTGTTACGTCTCAACCATTCTAAATCTGAAGCGGCCAAGGATCAATACTCACCACAATGAAGATAACAAACCTCAATGAGATTTATCCTCCTTCTGGGCTCTCAAAAAGGCAACCAGATTTCTCAAATCCTGTCTGGATAGCATTTGGTCCATCCCTTCCGGCATTCCTGACAATCCTTTTTCACGACTGATCACATCTGCCGCCTTTACGGTTATGATCCCTTCTTCAGGACTGTTGATGACAAGTTCTTCTTCGGTTTCGCTCTTGAGAACTCCAGCGTAATAGTCCCCTTCCTTGGTTTCAACCAGGACTGATTCAAATCCTTCGGCAATGGCAGCGTTCGGTTTAATGATGGATTCCAACAGGTATTGGGGAGTCTGCAGACTACCAATTCCATCCATTCTGGGTCCGACGTCGCCTCCGACACCATCGAGTTGGTGACATCTGGTGCAAGCGGCTGCGGGATGTTCCCGAAAGATACTTTCGCCAAGTTCAGGATCTCCACCCACCAATAAAAGTTGCTGTTCATTTTGATCCTCTGATTCCGCAAGAGCTTCCCTCCACTTTTCAATTGCCTCGACAATTCTGGCGTCCTGTCGAGCTTCCGAAGCCTCCAGGATATCCAGGCCAATTTCGGCAGGTGCTTCGCCATTACTTAACTTGTTCATCCAGCGCAAAATAATTTCATCCGCAACAGATCCGGGTATAGCGGCAAGACTTGAAAGTGCTGTCTGTTGTTCCGAGATCGTTCCGTTTTCCAATACGGCATTCAACTGAGGTGCAGCTGTCAATGGATCACTGGAAGCGCGAATTCGAGTAGCCTCCCTTCGAAGACGAACACTGAAATCATGTTGAATCGAGGCAAGTGCATCGGTTAATTGAGGAGCTTCCATCAACGCAAGTGCTCGTAATGCTTCCACCCGCAGTCCCTCTGACTTGGTTAAATCACCGACAATGGCGCCTAAGGCACTTGCAGATTCCAAATATTGAAGACGTCCAATGGCCTTGGCCGCTGATTCGGCGATGGTCGTGTCAGGGTGAGACAATAAAGTTTCAATGTGAGGCTTGAGGGCATTGATCGCAGCTACCTTGGAGCGCTTGTCCAGAGGGCGATAAAGACCGGTTACTTTGTCTCTGGGTGACGGCTCCGCCCATTCACCCAAGAGCTGAAGACCTTCCGCCCGGATCTCAAGTGGCATATTCTCGTTAAGAGACAACGACGCCAACAGACTGGCATGCCTGGCCGTTCCCAATCTAAAGTTGGCATTGATGGAACGTCGAAGGGTGGGTGTTATCAGATCGGCTTCGGGAGCCAGGGCCGATTTTAAACTTTCCGGAACCCTTTGACCCGCCACCTTGGCCAAAGCATCCATCCCTTCTTCTATAGGAAAATCATTGATGGCACGTGCAGCCTCGACGACGATCAATGGTTCAGGATCTGCCAGAAATCTTGCGAGGGAAACATCACCTGTTTGACGCCAGGCAAGCAATGCAGCCATGCGAACCGATACTGAGGAATGTTTGGATGCATCTTCCAAAGCAGTTTGATTTCCAATGCGGGCCAATGCGGTGACTCCAGCATGTCTTAGATACAAATCTTTATCCGCATTTTCCTCGATCATTTCCAGGATCCAGGTTGCTGAAGGGGCGTAAGCAAGTTTCCCCAAGCTTTGAGCCGCAAAGAATCGAACTCGCAAATTTTCGTCTTTGAGTAGAGGTTTCAAAAGCTCGGGCAATTGATGGGCTTTCCAGTCGATATCCAATGCCTTGGCCGCCTGCGCTCGAATTTCAGGATCTTGGTCCTTGAGGTAAGGAACAATATAAGACCCAACATTGGTCAATCGCTTTGAATTCGAAGCGATTTGATCCAATGCCCAAATACAATGAATGCGTTGTAATTGGTGAGAACTTTGGCGGAGTATCAGCGATAAATCCCGGATTACCGGAAGCCCTCGATCTGCAAGTTCATATTGTGCCTCCAATCGAATGCGCTGGTCGGGATGAGCGAGTAATTCGCAGAGCTCCACGGTGGATCGGTTTTTCATTCCATCCTGGAAAAGCAATTTTGTCTGACTGGCAAGTGCCTTGTCACCCCCTGTTTGTGAGGTCAGTTTATAGATGCGTCCCATGTTTGATTTGGGCCATCCATGAACCCAATCGGACCAATAAAGGCTCCCATCAGGTCCAAACTCAACGTCAGTGGGGAGGATGTTCCATGCAAGGACTCGTTCGTTGATCATCTTGAAGGAGGCACCTTCCGGCTCCACTGCAAAGGTTTTGATCCCACTGACGGAAGCCTGGCCTTTGAAATGGCAGAGGAAGAAGTGATCCTTGTAATCATCTGTCAATCCAACGCCAGGATAAAAGGCAAATCCGGAAGGTCCGTTGTCGATGTGGGCCAAAGGAGGCAGTAGATAAGCAGCCTGACCTTGCCACCGTGTATGCCAGAGTTTTTCGGCATTCCAGGCTCCCGCGGGATTCTGTTCACTGAATTGATATCCGATACGCCACCCACTGTCGCCGCCTTCAACAATGTAAACAAGACGTTCACGATCTCCGTGATCGCAATCGTTGTCACCTGTAAATAGGTTTCCGTAGTTGTCAAAAGCCAGCTCTTGAGGATTACGCAAACCTCGGGCTACCACTTCCAAATTGGATCCATCAGGATCACAACGAAAGCAGACTCCTTCGTCAGGAAATGCAAATACCTTTCCCTCTTTCGAAGTTACATGCGCACCACGATCACCCACAGTGAAATAAAGTTTTCCGTCAGGACCAAAAATCATCCCGTGCAAGTCATGCCCGGTCAGGCTAAAATGCACACCATAACCGTGACTTAAGGATTCGCGCATGTCCGCCTTGCCGTCTCCATCCTCATCCCTGAGTTTCCAGACACTGGGAATACTGGTGAAATACACATCGTCACCACGCGCCAAAACTCCCGAAGCGATGCCGTCCAGCAGACCATTGAAACCGTCAGCATACACCTTGGAAGAATCTGCTTTACCGTCCGAATCCAAATCCTCGACCAACCGAATCAATTCACTTTCTTTGGCCATGTTGACATAGTCTTCCCCCATATGCTTCTTGATCATGGCAACACGGTCTTCAACGGTTCGGCAGGCAAGGTCGTCCAAATACCAATCCATGTAATGACGAATATCCAGGGCGCTGGTCCGATAACGGCCCGTTTCGCTGATGAAAAATCGCCCAAGATGATCAACATCGAAAGCAACAGGGTTCATGAGTTGTGGTTCTTGTGCAACCAGGTCCACCTTTAAACCCTCGGCTACTTGAAATTTTCTGATTGCCGTTTGCGCATCGGCATTGGGCATAGTAAGTGCGCTTTCACCGAGTTCCGCTGAGCGACAGACCATCGACGTCGATATTGCCAGGTAAACCGAAAAAAGGACGGTACGGCTGTATTTAACCAAGTTATGCATGGCCAGCCATGGTAGCCAGAACGCCTGATGATTCAAGAGACTAAATGGAGAATCTCGTTAACAATGAAAGCCGCGAAAGCTCATCAAATTTTGAATATCGTGCATTCTTCCCCGAGCGATAATTCCATCTTTACCAAAGCTTCCAGAAGATTTAGAACGGTTCCGATGTTTCCAAGACAAAGAATCTCTCTCGGATGGATGTGTCTGCTGACTTTTTTCATCCTTCTCCGCCCGTGCAATGCAAACAACACATCACAACCCAATATTATCCTGCTGTTGGCTGATGATCTCGGTTCCGGAGAACTTGGTTTTCAGGGAAACTCACAAATCCCAACTCCTCACATCGATTCCATTGCGAGAAATGGAATCAAATTTTCTCAAGCGTATGTGACAGCCCCCAACTGCAGTCCCTCACGAGCTGGCCTACTGACAGGTCGCATACCCACCAGATTTGGCTATGAATTCAATCCTATTGGAGCGCGAAATGAAGATCCAGACACGGGACTCCCTGGCAAAGAAACAACTCTGGCCGAATGGCTCCACGATCGAGGCTACACAACGGGATTGATTGGAAAATGGCATCTGGGTGGCGCAGCTGATTTCCACCCAATGCGACACGGGTTTGACGAATTTTTTGGATTCACCCACGAAGGGCATTATTTTCTTCCTCCCCCGTGGAAGGGAGCAACGACCATGCTCAGGAGAAAAACTCTTCCGGGAGGTAAAAAAGGACGCTGGGAAAGTAATCGCCTGATTTACACGACTCACATGGGCCACAACGAACCCGATTACGATGCCAACAATCCAATCATCAGAGGCGGGCAACCAGTGGAAGAACCCTCTTATTTAACCGACGCCTTCACAAGGGAATCGGTAGATTTCATCAACAGGCATGCGAACAAACCGTTTTTTCTCTACGTCGCATACAACGCGGTGCACAGTCCTTTACAGGGTGCTGATGAATACATGAGAAAATTCTCACACATTGATGACATTCACAGGCGTATATTCGCTGCCATGTTGGGGAATTTGGATGACAGTGTTGGTAGTATTTTGAGCGCGGTCCGCAAAAATCAGATCGAGGAAAAAACCCTGATTATTTTTCTGAGTGATAATGGAGGTCCAACACGTGAATTGACATCCAGCAATTTACCTTTCCGCGGTGAGAAAGGGCAAATGTATGAAGGCGGCATTCGAATACCCATGGCTGCCCAATGGAAAGGAACATTACCGGCCGGGAAAGATTTCAAAGGTATGACAGCTTCAGTGGACCTCTTTGCCACCATTGGTGAACTCTTTAAGGAAGAAACCCCAGTGATGGATGGAGTCGACCTGATGCCGTATCTACTTGGAGAAAAGGACACCAGCCCTCGTGAGTCATTCTTTTGGCGACAGGGAAAACGCACCGCCATTCGATCAGGTGCCTGGAAACTGGTCAACATGCGTGGTTCGATTAATTCTCCAACCTGGGAACTTTACAACCTCGATTCGGATCCAACTGAATCGAACAACCTTGCCCAAACGAATCCTCAGCAGGTTAAGCAACTGATTCCCATTTGGCAGGCCTACCAGAGCCAGATGGTTGAGCCTCTTTTCTGAAAGACTTCCATACTATGCCCTCATCAAAATGAAAAATCCCCACCTTCTCATACTCCTGGTTTTTACAGGCGCAATGTTATCCATGAGCCCGGCAGTCCATGCTCAGGACAAGTATTTTACCATGGAGGATTATCATAGAATCGAAAAAATCGACTCTCATTTTCATATTCGAACCGTTGATCCCGCATTTGTGGAACTGGCTGAAGCAGATCGATTCAAGTTCCTGAACGTCGTGGTGCATGACAACGATCCAGTACAGCTCGAACAAAAGCATCAGGCATCGTTTGCTCAAAAAAAAGCTCACCCTTCACAAATTGAAGTAGCCTCTGCGTTTCCCATGAGAGGCTGGGATCAACCTGATTGGATTCAAAAAACGATCGAATACCTCGACCATACCTTTGAGCAAGGTGCGGTATCTGTCAAAGTGTGGAAAAACATCGGGATGGAATTTCGTGATCAGAACGGAAACTTGATCATGATTGATCATCCTCGATTTGATCCCATTTTCAACCACCTGCAGAAAAATGGAATTCGGCTCATGGGCCACCTTGGTGAACCTCGAAACTGCTGGCTGCCACTTGAGGAAATGACCGTAAAAAATGATCAAACCTATTTTCGGCGCAACCCAAAGTATCATATGTATCTGCACCCTGAAATGCCTTCCTACGAAGATCAGATCAAAGCAAGAAACCGAATGTTGGACAAACATCCTGACCTCATTTTTATAGGAGCGCATTTTGGAAGTTTGGAGTGGAGTGTCGAGTCTATTGGTCAATTTCTGGACAAATACCCCAAAGCCGTGGTGGACACGGCCGCAAGGATGGGACAGATCCAGTATCAGTCCAATCAGGATATCGAAAGAGTCCGACAGTTTTTCATCAAGTATCAGGATCGCATCGTTTATGGTACGGACGGAGGAGTGATTGCTCCTGGCCAGGCAAAGGCAGCGTGGTATCAAATGCAAAGAAGGTGGATGTCTGATTGGAAATACTTCTGCACTGAAGAAGAACAAGTCGTGCCCGAGTTGGATCTGCCTGTGAAAGGGCTAAAGTTGCCTTCGAGAGTCATCCTGAAGATTTATCAAAAAAATATCCGGCGAATTTTTCCAGACCAATGGAACTGAATGCTTGACGCTGGATACCAAAAAAATCACATGAAGTCCGGAAAAATTGTGATACCTTCCACATATGCAGACCCATTCAGTTATTATTGGTTATTTGTTATGGATTTTTGGATTCACCGGATCGCACAGGTTTTATTTTGGAAAACCGATTTCTGGAACCATCTGGTTGTTCACTGGAGGCCTGTTCTTCGTGGGTTGGTTGATCGATTTATTCTTGATACCAGGTATGGATGCAGAGGCGGAACGAAGGTTTTCGACGGGTAGATACAACTACACCATCAGTTGGGTATTATTGACATTCCTTGGCAGCTTGGGATTGCACAGACTCTACCTGGGCAGGTTCAGTGGATTGATTATCCTGGGCTGCACCGTAGTGGCTTTCATATTCCCTCCACTGGCATTGGTCACCTTGGTATTCCTGGTGATCGATTTCTGGACTCTCAACGACCTGGTGGACGAACTCAACAGAAGGGGTTGAGTCGAGCCACAATCAATAGCGTCCATGCGGGTTCAAAAATTGCGCAAAGTCAAGGCGCACTCAAGCTGATCCAAAACTGCTTCCAAGGATAGCGAAGCTCAGGCTTACGGGTGTAAACGGCTTGAAAACTGTTGCCCACAACACTCAGACGGGAAGTGCCATGCATTTGATAGTTGAATCCGGTGATGGCATATCGTTCAGGATATTCTCCCTTGGGCGGCATGCGTTCCTCGAGGAAAATCTCCTTACGAGTGATCCAAATCAGCTGGTCTGCATCTGTGGAAATCCCTACATGAGGTCGATGAAGATAGACCTGTGAAGGATCTTTATCGCGGACATGGTACACGGTCCCCAGAATAAAATAGTCCTTGGAGTCCATTTCATTCGTCGCAACAATGTTCCAACCAAAGCCGTCACCTATCCATGCAAACTGGACCGCGTGGATGTATATATCGTGAAAAGCATCCACTTTCTTGGGAGGATTCTGATTAATTTGTGGAAACCAATGATGATCCACTTCCCATTTATCCCAGATACCATACCATTTGCCGTCGAAAGCCTTGAAAGCTTCATGAGGGTTCACCTTTGATTTGCTTCCGTTAAAAGCTCTGACAAGATTCTTTTTTCGAACCTTGAAACCCTTCAATCCATTTTCCTTCGCCAGATGTCCACCTGCCAACCCCTGAAAACGCACAATAGCCTCACTCAAAATCTCAGCTTGAGTCAATCCTGAGGCATCCTTCTGCATCAAGCTTCGACGAAACCGGTCAGCCTCCTTGACTCCTTCAACGAAACGTTCCGGTGAAATGGATTCATAATTTGCTGGCACCACCCAGGACCAGGCAGCCGGTGAATCGGCAGCTATTGACTGGGTCAAAATGACCAAAAAGTAGAAAGGAAAGGCTTTCAAAATTTTCATCCTCAGAGCTTGGTATGAAGCATACGGGATGTCAAACAAGGGGTTTGAAAACAGAGTTCTCTCAACTGTTCATCCATCGTTTTTGGACTCCTCCATTTTCTTATCGAGAAAGTAACCACCACCTCCAGTCAAAACTATCAAAACCAATGTATGCACCGGAATCCAAATAATTTCCAAAACCGCACTTTCGTGGGAAGTCATTTCGAGATGGTAATGACGAAATCCAAAGTAAAGGAAGGAAGACACACCAGGAATCAAAAACGACCCGACCCGATTGAATGCAAAACTAAAAACAAAAAGAGGCCCCCACGCAATCATGTTGCAAAGACTCATCACAATGATCGCTGTAATGGGCGATTCCCCAAGATAAGAAAACAACCTGTCAGCCCCACCTAAAAGGCGAGAAAAAAAAGGAAGCACCAATCCTGCTGGAAGGAGCATGACACGTAATTTGCGCATTCAGATGAACTCTAGTTTTCAAAATTCATGATAACAAAAGTCATGCAATCAAAGTTGATAGGAAAGGAGGCGAAAGTCAATTCACGACCAAGTTCTGATTAGGAAATTGATGCTACCAATAATTTCAAAGGAGAAGTGTTATGGCTGTCATGTTTTTCAGCCTGGTGACATGTTTGCTCTTTGACTTGAAGAAAGACCACATTTGCAAGCATCCTAGGACGGATTTAGGATAGGCATCAATAACATGAACGATTCAAAATCAACTTACCGAAATTCGGGTGGAGGTGCGTGGTTTTTTACCTTGATCACACTGGCTGCTCTTGTGGGGGCTTTTTGGTGGCTTCGTGATTCCGGTGAAACGGGTCCATCGAGTCAATCTGACCTGGTGATATATTGTGCGGCAGGAATCAGAAAGCCTGTGGAAGACGCTGCCAGAAGGTTTGAAAAAGAGTATCATGTTGAGATTCGCCTGGATTACGGTTCGAGCGGTGAACTTGAAGGCAAGATTGAACTGGAACTGGCCAGTAATGCTCCCCGATGCGATCTGTATATACCCGCCGATGTTTCGTTTGCTGAACGCGCACAATCCAAAGGACTCACTCAGGAAAGCCTTTTGCTGGCCAAATTTGAGTTGATACTTGCAACGTCAAGTGACGAGTTGTCCTCTTTGGAAAGCATCAATCAACTCAATTCCGGGGATATACCCTATGGTATTTGCGATGAAAAAGCCGGTGCCGGCAAAAAAACCCGTGAGATACTTTCAGCAGCGGGTATTTGGGATTCGACCAAAGAAAAAGCGCGCGTCACATTCCCGCGAGTTACGGAACTCGCAGGTGCCATCAAGACATCAGACACGGTAAAGGCAGGTTTCATCTGGGATTCCACTGCGAAACAATTTGGATTGAAATCTATTCCGTTAAAGGAATTGACCAACAATGTTTCCACGATCTCTGCCAACATCACGACAGCCACCAAAAACCCTACATGGGCTTTACGCTTTGCGCGCTATCTGTCTGCTCCCAAAAAAGGAGCCCCATTGTTTGCAAAACATCACTTCACTCCCATTAAAGGCGACCAATGGGATTTGAAACCTGAAATTGTTTTTTACTGCGGTGGAGTCAATCGCGATGCAGTCACCGCGGCTCTTGAAAGATTTCAAAACCGAGAAGGCTGTCTTATCAAAACACAATTTGCGGGTTGCGGAACCATTGTCGGCAGCATTCAATCGGGGCGATTCAATATGCCGGATTTGTTCATGACATGTGACGTCACTTACATGGCCATGGTGCAATCCGATTTCAAAGAAGCATCCGACGTCTCCAGCACTCGGGTATGTATGCTGGTGCGGAAAGGGAATCCAAAAAACATCCAAACCCTGAATGACCTCTCAAAGCCGGATATAGGAATAGGCACTACAGATCCACAAATGAGCACCCTGGGCGCATTGAGCCATGCCATGTTCGAAGATGTCGGGATCATGAAATCGATTCAAGACAACAAAAGCATCATCGTCACCTCCCCTACCGCGCATGAATTGATCCTACAGATGGAGGGCCATGATAAATTGGATGTGGCGCTTGTTTATGAAGCCAATTGCCAGAATCTGGAAAGCAATGTGGAGATCATTGACATTGATCACCCTCTTGCGGTGGCTACCCAAAACATTGCCGCCGCCCGTCAGACCAAATACCCCCACATGATGGCACGACTGATGAAGGAAGTGCTTTCATCCAGATCACAGGAATCATTCATCAACCATGGTTTCCAGTGGGAAGGCCCTTTAGCCAGTCAATGAAACCTTCCCCGCCCCAAGAAAACTCACATCACCAAACTCACCTTGTTGAAGGTTACAAGGTGCGATCGGATGTGCCGTTTATCATCGGTTTAGCCCTGCTGGGTGGATTCTATGTTGTCATGATCCTCCTGATGGTGCTCGCCGATTTACATTACACAGATGCATCAAGCCTGAAACAAACCCTTGGACGGCGAGAGATTCAGCATTCCATCAAGTTAAGTCTCGTGAGCTGCACCGTATCCACGATGTTATCCCTCTGGGTATCGGTTCCGATTGGTTACCTCATGTCTCGTTTCAGGTTTCGGTTCAAGGCAGTGGTGGATACCATTTTGGATATTCCGATTGTATTGCCTCCACTGGTGGTAGGGCTGAGCTTGTTGATACTTTTTAACTACGCCCCCTTTCGATGGATGAGTCCTTGGGTCGTGTTCGAAGTGCCGGCAGTGATTCTTGCTCAATTCATGGTTGCCTGTGCCTTTGCAGTCCGAACCATGCGGGTGACCTTTGATCAGATACCACAACGCTTCGAACAAGTGGCCATGACCCTGGGGTGCAATCGCAGTCAGGCTTTCTGGAAGGTCATTTTTCCTCAGGCCAGAAAAGGACTCCTGGCTGCAGGAACATTGGCATGGGCAAGGTCGTTGGGAGAATTTGGTCCTATCCTGATTTTTGCCGGTTCAACCAGCATGCGCACAGAAGTCCTGCCGACTTCCGTTTACCTGGAAATGCAAAGTGGAAACCTCAAGGGCATGCTGGCCGTGTCCATCGTCATGATAGTCCTCTCTGCTGCAGTTCTGTTGATGGCCCGACTTTTTGGGATGCAAAGGATCAACGCATGATCAAACTGCAAAACATCCACATCAGCCAGGGTAGTTTTCAACTGAAGAATCTCAACCTGGATATCGCACAAGGAACCTATGCAGCAATGATGGGACGAAGTGGATGTGGAAAGACCACCATCATGGAAATCATCTGCGGACTGCGACCTGCTTTGAGCGGAAAAATCTTCCTTGGAGGTCGTGACGTCACGCATCTGAAACCGGCCGAGCGAGGAGTGGGATATGTCCCACAGGATCGGGCTCTCTTTCCAACCATGACCGTTCGTCATCAGTTGGCTTTTTCACTCCAATTGAGAAAGCAGTCCGCGGATGCGATTGCCGAACGAGTGGACGAGCTTGCAGATTGGCTTGAGATCGATCACTTGTTGGATCGACTACCGGATGGTTTGAGCGGTGGAGAGGCACAGCGTGTGGCCCTGGGGCGCGCACTTGCCAACCGTCCCCTTGTTCTTTGCCTGGATGAACCATTGAGCGCGTTGGATGAAGCACTCCATGAGGAAATGTGCACTCTCCTTCAGCGTATTCACAAAGAAACCAGAATCACCATCCTTCATGTGACTCACAGCACAAGTGAAGCCAAAAGATTGGCGACTCAATGGTGGCATTTTGTGGAAGGTAAAATTGTGGCCTCGGAATGAAAATTAGCAGACAGACCAAAAAACACATGATGCACTCATCAAAGCCGATCCAGAATTTGACGAATGCTCGACTGACAGGCGGATTGATAGGAACTCCCGAAAAGGTTGAAGTGATTTAATTCGTGGTAAAGCCTGTAAAGAGGGAGACGTCGAGTAAATCCTGAGTGACGTGGGGAAACACTATCGTAGCCTCGATAGAATTCAGCCGTGAACCCACCAAACATGTCAATGATCCCAAATTCAGCTTCCGGATCTCCATAATAAGATGCAGGGTCGAAGATAACGGGTGTCCCATCAGGCAAAACCGAAATATTGCCACTCCATAAGTCTCCATGAAGAAGGGCTGGCTGCGGATTGTAATCCTCGAACAAGGATTCAAAGTGGTCCAACAATGCATCCACACCTTTGAAAGATCCCCCCTTCTTTCCTGCCAGATTAAGCTGCCATTCAAGTCGATGCACTCTCCAAAAGGTGATCCAGTCCTGGCAAGGGGGATTCGGCTGCTTTGTACTGCCAATGGTGTTGTCCTTGATCCAACCAAAATAAGGTTTTCGGATGGAGTGAAGGCTGGCAAGTTGCTTTCCAAGCTCAAATTGAGAATCCCCTCGACAAGAACTCAGCTCAAGGTAAGTAGTCACCAACCAGGAATAACCTTCCCCACTGCCCCAGCAAATCGGTTCCGGCACTCTGACAGTTCCTGTTGCACCCAATTCCTGAAGAGCTTCAAATTCAGATTGAAACATGGGAGCCAGGGCTTCCTGGTGCCGTTTGATAAAAAATTCATTTGCTTCCGTTTGTACACGGAATGCCTCGTTGATACATCCACCACCAACGGGCGAAGAGCTGATGATTCTGACCGGCTCACCAAGCGCCTTGGAAATGGACTTTGAAACGGATTCCCACATGATCTGCTGCAAATAATCAATCCATCGCCTACCGACGAATCAGGCCAAATCGTTCTGCCCGTTCGAATGCATACCTGGCAATGGGGGCTGCCGTAGTACCGCCGTATCCACCATTCTCCACAACCACACTAATGGCGATCTGCGGACGCTCAAGCGGTGCAAACCCAATAAACCACGCATGCGAATCTCCCATGGGATTTTGTGCTGATCCGGTTTTACCACCCACAGCCATCGAAAACCCCTCAAAAGCTTTTCGGGCGGTCCCATCCGAAACAACTCTTGCCATCATGGACTGCATGTGACCGGCCGTTCGTGAACTCATGGCACGCCCCAGTTCTTCCATCGGTTGATCAAAAGTAAGTCGGGGTTGCATCAGCATGCCTTGATTAGCCACACAGGCAGCAACCATGGCCATGTGCAGTGGTGTCACCAGCAACTCACCCTGCCCGATCCCCATGAGGGCCATACTGAAGGCATCCTTGGGGTTTAAGTCCGGGAATCTGGATTTTGCAGAAGCCAGTTCCCCCACAGGCCCCCGGTACAAACTCAGGGACTGATCAAATCTCAAGAGGCGCCGCAACCATTCGAAACCATCTTTGCCAATGGTCACTCCAACCTGTGCAAAATAAACATTACAGGACTGTTCAATGGCCTTTCCTAAATCGATCGTCCCAAATCCCGGCCACTGTTGGCCGCGGGCCTGATAGCTGTAAAAGCTGAGATCGCGAATGATGCCCTTACCGTCAGGGGTTCTGAATTCCGGACCACAATCCAGTGTCAATGGAAACCCGGTTCCAAGAAGTGCTTTTTCGAGATAATAAGATCCGATCGCCACCTTAAAAACAGATCCAGGAGGGTACAGTCCCTGAAGGGCTCTGTTAAACAAAGGCGAGCCGGCCTGGCCTTTTGAAAATGTTTTCCGAGTCAGCCGGTTCGGATCAAATGCAGGCGCACTGCAGGCAGCTAAAATGGCACCATCGCGTATATCGAGCGCAATCACCGCACCTCGAAAGGGCTGACCGCCGGCAGGTTTGCTTCCGGTTGAATAACGGCCTTTGACCAGTCTTTGGAAGATGGCTTGCTGGAAGGGTGCATCCAGTGTGAGCTTTAAGTTCTTACCTTGAGGTAAATCCTTTCGTGTGATCAGTTTTTGCCCAAATGTTTCCCAATCATCTGCATTGACATCGTGTAATCCTGATAAAAGAGGATCCGCCGAATGTTCCAACCCGGTGACTCCGTAAACGGGATCAAAATAACCGACCAAATGAGCTGCGGCCGGCCCCAAGGGGTAATGCCTCTCCACCGCCCCGTTTGATTTACGATTCTCCGCAAGCGCGCGTCCATTGCGGTCTGCGATGACACCGCGTTGAATCTGGAGTGCCGGATTGAACTTTCGCCGGTCGTGCTTCTGCATGAAGGCCATGAACTGTGGACGAAGAAAACCTCCCAGCTGCCAGGTTGCCTGGTAGATCAAAATCGCAATAAACCCGAGAACCAGCACCCAACTCACCAGCCGAACGCCTTGCAATTTGGGTGTTTTTACGGGCTTGTTGGATTTTCTCAAATCCGCATCTTTAAAAACCAACTTCCAGAGCAACCAACCCACACCACAGAAAAAACCAACACGAACCAGCACAATCAATACGCGTGCCTGTTCTTCTGTGATGCTCGATTCCATGGGCAGGAGTATGCAGTAAATTCCCAAACCGATTCAATCATGGAAAATGGCATGCCACTTTATGACGGGATATTCCCTGATGTGTTGTAGGGAATTCGGTTTTCTATTGTTACTTGAAGTGTTGATATGAATTTCAATTTTACAATCATTAACAAGAGGGGCAGATTGCTCACTATGTTGAGAGACGACCTACCAAAAAGTGAAGAGGACTGGAAGCGACGACTAACCGATGAACAGTATCTAGTTGCTCGTGAAAAGGGAACAGAGCGGGCCTTCACGGGTAAATATTGGGACCATAAAGAAAAAGGTGTTTACCAATGTGTCTGTTGCGGCCAAGCCTTATTTGATTCATCGCATAAATACGACTCCGGGTCTGGCTGGCCAAGTTTTTGGCAAGCATCCAATGAGGAAGCTATTCGAACCGAAGAAGATCGAAAACTTTTTATGACTCGAACGGAGATACTTTGTTCGAATTGCGACGCTCACCTGGGGCATGTTTTTGAGGATGGGCCCAATCCGACCGGCCTGCGATATTGCGTTAATTCAGCTTCTCTGGATTTCAAGAAAGATGAAAATAGCGCATCTGAAGGGACACAACAGGATTGTCATCAAGGTCAGGGTTGAACCTGTTCGCCCGCTTCAACCTTTCGCGTCCAGGCGTCTTCAGGTTTAAGGCGGATTAATTCTCCAACTTTCCATGGATGCTCGTTGAAGTTAAGGATGAGCGTTCTTGGCAGAACTTCAACTTCGTGCCCGAATAGATCAAAAGTCACGGATCCAGGAAGATAGGTGGTGTCAAAAAAAATGGTTTCACCAAAAGGTATACTGATACCAGGCCGATCAAAACGCAGCCTTTTGGTTGGGCCGTCAAATGTTTCCCCTTCGATCAAAATCCTCACTTTGCTGATGCCGTAGTGGGGTTGGTCTATCGTAAGAACCGGCTCCCCATTAGCGGAACTTGCAAAGGTAAATTCCCAGGCACCCTTGCGAGATCTGACATGACGATCACAGCTGTAGAGAAGAATATAGCCCAGTAAGGCCATACCAAAGGCAATCAATAGGTGTTTGGGGAATCCATCGGATTTCATACAACCAAACCGTCTCCTGAACAGCCCGAGTCTGTCAAGGATCACGTTGGTTGCTCTTGAAGATTCTAAAAACTATCTGTCAGGAAAATCGTGGAAGAATTTCGAATAAGCAGCCTGCGGAGGTGTATGGTTGGTCAAATAAAACAATAACGACAACTCATTGGCAATTGAGCACGAATTGTGCTATACAATGACACTGAAACAATGAATCGAAATCGTAATGGCAATCAGATGAATAAGGAGTCCAGGACACCTTTGGGTTCATCAGGGCAAATACGGCGCTGCGATGAGAGTGCCGGCTTTACCTTGATTGAATTGCTGGTCGTCATCGCCATCATTGCCATTCTCGCCGGAATGCTCCTGCCTGCCCTCAGTAAGGCCAAACAGAAAGCTCACGCCATCAAATGCCTGAACAACCACCGGCAACTGACTTACGGATGGATTCTGTATTCGGATGACAATGAGGACAAGATCACTGCTGCCAGTGACCCAAGAGATGCTGGCGGACCTGAACCGCTTAAACCAGCCTGGGTGCGGGGCCTCATGGATTTTAATCCTGAAAATCAATCCAATTGGGATGTGGAAAAGGATATCAAAAAGAGCCCGCTGTGGAGCTACGTTCAATCAGCAGAAATCTTCAAGTGCCCTGCGGATAACAGTGCGGTTACGGTCAATGGAAAAAGGTTACCAAGGGTCAGGTCGATGGCCATGAACGTTCATTGTGGAGCCTGGGGTGAAAACGAACGCGTTTACTGGTTTGGTTATAAAGTCTATCAACAGCAATCCGATTTTACGAATCCCGGTCCTTCCTCCACCTTTTTGTTTCTTGATGTCAGGGAAGATGCAACCAACTTTGGAAATTTCCTCGTGGGCATGAGAGGCTATCCGGACGATCCGGGTGACACGATTATTTTTGATTTTCCAGCCGCTTACCACAACAACGCAGCCACATTGTCATTTGTCGATGGCCACTCTGAAATTAAAAGGTGGCAACATCCCGACACAATACCCCCTCTGATGAAGAACGAAGTCATGCCGGATATCTATACCGCATTGCCATCCCCCAACAATCCGGATATTCGCTGGCTTCAGGACCACAACACCCGAAAGCCTTGATGGGAAAATAACCTTGGTGATTGATACAAGGTATTATGACTCCACTTTCTGCGGCTCTTCCACCTCCGGATCGGGAATCTCTTTGATATCCGCATTGGATTTGAGCTTTTGTATGGTTTCTTGAATTCTCATGGATTTCTTCTCCTGCATCCATGCTTCACGCACCGTTTCGCGTACTTCGTCGAAAGGGCTGACGACAGGAGCTTCAATCTCCATCACCTTGGCCAAATGAAAACCATGATAAGAAGAAAAGACCGGGCTGACTTCTCCGACCTGCATGGAAAAAGCGACAAATTCAAACTCATCCATCAACTCCCCTCGCTTAAAAAATCCCAGATCAATCTCCTCGGCCGGTTTATCTGAAAACTCTCTGGCAATGGTTTCAAAATCTTCCCCAGAAACCAGCCGTTCCCTGACCCTGCAGCATTCCTTGAAAAGCGAATCCTTATCTTCAGATTGCCTCAATGATTTGAAAATGTGCAAGGCGCGCACACGTGGTTCCGATGTGTAAGGCTCAAGGTTGCTTTCGTAAAATTCGAGGAGTTCAGCGTCACTAGGATTTTCCAGGTCTTTGCAGAACTTGGCAATATACTGATCGACTTTTAAGTTGATGACCACCTGACGGTCCACAAAGGACTTTTGCTCTTCATTTAATCCCATGGTGGCCAGAAAGGCTTCCTCCCCGCCATAATCCTCATGCAGTTGCTTGACTGCTTGCTGAATTTGATCGTTCGAAGGATCTGGCATCTCTTTCTCAGCAGCCTGATTCAGCAAAACACGACCAATGACGTTTTCCCTTGCCTGCGCACGAAACTCATCGTCACGCTCACAACAACTCACCTGCGAACGCTGCTCGTGCCACGATTTGATTTGAGAGAACTCCTCCTCGACCCACTCAGGAGCGATGGTTTCACCATTGACTAATAACTGCATGCCACGACCCTAAGCAGAAGCTCATGAAAGTCAAACCGGACGAATGTGACAGGGAAAACTCCATCATTCAGACTTTGATTCAAGTTTGCTGAAAATAATTCTACCACTGCTGCCCTGATGGACATTTGGAAAGCGAGGAGATCAACAAACAAAATCACCAATAAAAATAACCTGCGTCATTCATTGCACCCACTGTCTTATATCAGCACGGCGTGGGCCGGGGTCAAAAAACCGGGCGTTCTTACCCATTCGATCAAAATCCCCTATGTCCTGGCGAGCCTGATCGGCCAAGCCAGTCAAATCAGCGACCTTATCAGGAAACTTTTCCGCAAGGTTTGTCAACTCTCCAGGATCGTCCTTCAAGTTATACAGATGCGGCATACTGAAATCGATGATATCCGCATCCTTCTGATAGACCGACCACCTCTTTCTCATTGTGTTTACTTTCAATGGAAGGTGCAATTTCCATTCACCGAATCTGACAGCCATGAGTTGGGTATGAGCGTAGTAAAAAAAGGGCCTTCTGAAGTTTTCGCTGACGCCATTTCCATGGAACAAACTGGAAATATCCAGACCATCGATCACCCGATCCTTGGGGAGTGAACCACCTGCCAATGAAGCCAAGGTAGGAAAAACGTCCATTGTGGTTGCCAGCTCATGGTTCACTTTCCCTGCCGGAACACGGCCAGGAGCCCAAACAATAAACGGCACACGAACGCCACCCTCCCAAGTAGAGGTCTTGTGGCCACGCAAGGGATACGAATCCCCTCCATGAGAGCCACCTTTATCCCTCTGCTTACTGAGATTGGCATGTTTATCGAGGAACCAGGGACCATTATCGCTGGTGAAAATAACATAGGTCCTCTTTGCAAGACCAAGTTTCTTAATTTCTCGAAGAATCCTTCCCGAATGAAAATCCAATTCTTCAATCACGTCTCCATAGAGTCCGCGCGATGATTTGCCACGAAACTTTTCAGAAGCAGCCAACCGTAGGTGCGGCATGGTGTGTGGAATATAAACAAAGAATGGCTGATTCAAGTTTTGGCGAATAAAGGTCAATGCTTCATCAGTATATCTCTCGGTAAGGTTGGCCATGTCCGCCTTGAGTTCAACAACCGTTTCATCTCGCAGGAGGTTGACAATGGAGTCGTTGCTGGTAGGAGTTCCGAAAAAGGAATCGAAACCCTGTCTGGTGGGCAGCAGGGTCTCTTCGTAGCCCTTTTGCCGATGTCCAGCAAGATCCCATTTCCCGAAGCAAGCCGTCGCATAACCTTGCTCCTTCAGCATCTCTGCGATGGTGATTTCCTGGTCATGCAACCTGGGATGGATTTCGTTTTGTTTATTAGATTTCTTTGCCACCCTGAGAGGGTAACAACCGGTCATCAAGGCTGCCCTGGATGGACCACAAACGGTCTGTGCATAGAACTGAGTAAAAATCATTCCCTCCTTCGCCATCTGATCGAGGTGAGGAGTCCGAATGCCGGGTGATCCGAAACACCCCAAATCCCGATACCCCTGATCATCCGCAAAAATAACAATGAAGTTTGGTTTTTCAACGATCGGTGCGCTGCTTGCAGTGATCACAGAAAGGGTGAGACTCACCAACAAACAAATGCGCCATGAGATTCGAAATGATGAGTCCAAAATATTAAGGGTAGATCGCATGGAAATCATGTTCAGATACTGGAATCTTATCCAAGTTCCATCCACTCAAAAATGCAACCCTCTGCGTTCAAGTCCATCCCGAAGTCAGAAGTATCAAGCGTGAGCCTGCGCGTTGCTTCAGGTGCATCGTAATGTTGCATTGGGCAAGTCGAATCGGTGGACTAGAATTGGATTTAAAGGGATCCATTAGAAGGCATTTAAAAACTGCCCTATAATGATGTTAGCGGCGTCCACCTTTCACTCCGGTCAAAATTCCACAATGAACCAGCGTTTCAATAGGACCACTGACTTCGAGTTGAGCTGTTTCCATCCACTTGCGGTATTCAGCAACCGAATACGCCCGACCTTCAGTCAATGTAAATAAAGCCGTTGAGTAGAGGGCAACCGGGAGGGGACCATCCAGTTGATCGTTTAAAAAAACGTCATGAACAATCATGCGCCCTTGATCACAAAGTGCATCTGAATATTTGCTCATGAGCTTCTGACACTCGGAAACATCCCAGTCATGGAAGATATTCGAAAAAAGAAAAACCTCAGTTGTTGATGGAGGATGCCAATTAAACATGTCCCCTTCCACAAGATGCAGGCGATCCCTGGCGGTGTGTTTTTCAGCCAGTTCATTTGCTATATTCAATACCTCGGGCAGATCCACCAAAGTAATTTCGAGTTTTGGGTTTTTCTCAAGAAGTGCCAGGGAGTATATTCCGCTTCCCCCGGCAACATCCACCAGATGATCAACGCCGCTTAGATCCAATTTTTCTGCCAACGCGGGAGCAACATTCCGAGCGCGACCAGCAAGTGAAAGTGTGAAATGACGAGCAAGTTCGGATTGTTCCATAGCGGATTTCTCTCCCGATCTGTAAATGAAGGCGGTCCCCTTGTTGTCAATGTCGGCGGGTCGATTGGTTTTTAAGCGGTCAACAAGTTCAATGACCTCAGGAGAATCCGCCGCCAAACCAAGGTAATCTCCCACGTAAAAATCCCCCTTGGAATCGAGATGTTCACAGGCAACAGGATTCAGTTCGATGGTGCGATCAACATTTTCGCGTATCAATCCCATTGCTTTCAGGGCGGTCACAAGAACCAAAAAAGGTCTTTGCTGCAATTCAAGTTTATCTCTCAAAACCTCGTCGGGCAGAGGTCCCCCTGACAAAAGATCGAACAAACCAAAATGTGCCACAGCACCTGTCAGCAAATTTGAAGCATAACGCCACCGAAACATTTCAAAGATAGGTGTGGGATCGGTCCTGGGAATCTGCGTCAATGTTGATGAACTCATGTAACCCAAATCTAGCGAGACATCGTTCCAATACAATCCATTCCTTTTGGTTGGAATGAACCACCTTCATTCACTCTCTTGTTCATTAAAATAACGCCTGCTCTTCATTGAGAGAATAGTCCACACCCAAGCTTGTCTGGTGCTTCCATTCCCATTACTGTCACTGGATGAGTTTCCTCGATTATGTGGTTTTGGCTGCCTATTTCGTACTGATGATTTGGATCGGTCGGATTGCCATGAAGCGCGTCAAAGCGCAGGAGGACTACTTCATGGGGGGGCGTCAGTTCGGCAAATGGCTGCAAGCTTTTGCGGCTTTTGGTGCCGGAACAGGTTCTTCTGATCCGGTCAATACCGCTCGCACCAGTTTTACGAGTGGAATGAGCGGGATTTGGAGCACCATGTCCTGGTTGTTTGTAACCCCCTTCTACTGGATAACAGGTGTTTGGTACCGCAGGATGCGTCACCTGACATTGGGAGACTGGTTTACCGAACGGTATGAGTCCAAAGCCATGGGAGCCGCCTACACGGTATTCGGGATTATTTTCTACATTGTTTACGGCTCGATGTTTTTTTCAGCCATCGGAAAAGTCGCAGCTCCCTTGCTTGGAGATACCATCGTCATCGGAGGTGAATCCATTAAACTGGAGTACATCCTGGTCCCGTTGATTGCTGTAATTGTCATCGTATATGGTGTTCTGGGTGGACTGACTGCGGCTTACTGGACAGATATGATCCAGGGAATTTTTATTATTCTATTGTCAGTCATGCTGGTTCCATTCGGCCTGGACGCCTTAATTGAAAGGTTTGGTAATCCCGAAACGGATAGCCTGATGAGTGGATTTAAAATCATGCACGAACAATTGCCGGATGGAATGTTCCAACTGATAGGGTCCGCAAATGCCAGCGAATTTCCTCTCTACCGAATTATCGCAGTCACCGTCATTTCACTGGTAGGTGTCGTGATCCAACCTCATTTCATCGCCACAGGCGGAGGTTCGGCAAAAACCGAACTGAACGCTCGGGTTGGTTTAGTCGCCGGAAACCTGGCCAAACGGTTCTGCACCATTGGATGGGCGATCACTGCATTAATTGTTCTGGCGCTTTATGCAGACAATGCCGAGGTCATGCAGGATCCAGGGAAGGCTTGGGGGATCGCTTCAAGAGAATTGTTGCTGCCCGGATTACGTGGGTTGATGCTCGCCTGTTTATTGGCGGCGTTGATGAGTTCAGCGGATACATACATGCTTGTCAGCTCGGCATTGATAGTTCGAAATATTTACATTCCTTTTGTCAACAAAAACGCTTCCGAATCAAGTTGTCTTCTCATCGGGCGTGTTACCGGCATGATTGTCATCATCGGCGCAACGATCATGTCCCTACTGGTGATGGACGTCTTTGTGTTGCTACAATTAACATGGATCGTTCCGATTGTATTCGCCGCTCCATTCTGGATCGGGATGTATTGGCGTCGCGCCTCAACCGGTGCCGCCTGGTTTACGATTGGGTTCACCGCACTATTCTTTTTCATCATTCCATGGCTGATCCCCTTGATGGCTCCCGGATTAAAAGCATCTGATCGATATGCGAAGGTGACCAATATCGTGACAACAAAAATCGAGCGTACGGCCGCACCGTCGGATATTCGAAAACGAGCCATGGAAATCGAAGAGTACGACAAAGCTTTGAGTGCCTCTAGCACAGATGCTGAGCTGCTGGCGCACATGGGTGATCGGCCGGAACCAATCGAAGAGGGAGCATTGATTTCTGACACTATGGTCTCAGGAGGAAAATCCATTTATTGGACAGGAAGTGTCCAACCGCTCGAAGGAGCCAAACGTGTTCTAGTCCGGCAAACAATTAATGGCAACACCACCATCCTGGTAGAAAATTATGAGGGTCCGATGAAAGCCAGTGGATCGTTCAGATTGGATTTCCTGATCTACGATATGCTTGGTTTGGATTTAACCGGCAGAACAGATTCCATGCTGGCAACCATGGAACTACCCACAAAAATCATACTGCCTTTCCTGGTCATGATCGCGGCCAGTTTCTTCGCGAAACGTAATTCGGATCAAGCTTTGGACAAGTATTACAGCAAAATGAAAACTCCGGTAGAACCTGACCCTGAGGAGGACAAGAGAGCACTGGAAAAATCACTCACTGACAAAGAATCCCGTGAATCGAAAAAATGGTTTCCCGGAAGTGATCTTGAGATTGAAAAACCCAAGTTGCTGGACATTTGCGGATTTCTGGGCACATTTGCAGTGTGTTTCCTGATCATAGGTCTGGCTGTATTGATTGCCCGAATAGGAAGTTAAGACTCGAATAGATACAGGCAGTCGGAAACACGCTCCAACGACAAACGTCTCATTCGAATTAACAATATGACTTTTTTGAAAATGAAATGGATCAAGGCATCATGCTTACTGATACTCCTGGCCGTGGCTTCATTAGGGTATGGCTGTGGATCTGGTAATCCGTATATCACGGATCAACAGTCAGATCACTCCGACGCCATTGTCGTTGCTACTGATCAAAATTTCGCGGGCACTGTCCTGGGTGCTGACCAGCCAGTTCTGGTGGACTTTTGGGCAACCTGGTGTGGTCCTTGCCTACAAATGGCACCTGCTGTTTCTCAGTTGGCGGATGAATACGAAGGACGTGCATTGGTCGCTAAACTGGACGTCGATAAAAACCCCGAAATGTCTCGCAAGTATGATGTATCTGCGATCCCAACGTTCATTGTTTTTCACAAAGGTGAGGAAATCATGCGATACACCGGCATGACAACCCTCAAGGGACTTCAATCCATGCTGAAAAAACCCCTGACCTCGCTGGGCGAATCCGATCATCCGTCCCCGACTCCCACTTCAAATTAAGCTTTGACAACCCCATCCCCCGCACCTGTTCCTGAGACACTCGGCTTGATCGCCGGAGGTTTGTCGCTGCCTAGGGAAATGGTCCATTTACTTCGTAAGGCCGGCGCGAAAAAACTGATCGTTGTGGCATTCGAGAATGAGACCGATCCAGCTTTGGAAAATATGGTGGACGATCTCACCTGGTTAAAAGTGGGACAGTTGTCAAAAATGATCCGCTACTTCAAATCCCATGGGGTCACTCAATGCATCATGGCGGGAAGGATTGCCCCGAAAAACCTTTTCGATGTTAAGCCCGACCTGAGGGCCGCGGCATTGCTGTTCCGCCTGAAGCAAAAAAACGCTCACACCATTTTTGGCGGCATCGGTGATGAACTTAAAAAAGATGGAATCCACCTCATTGAAGCCGTTCCGTGGATCAGAGACATCATGCCTGGAAAAGGATTTTCAATAGGAAAGCCCCTAAATACCAAACAACTTGAAGATGTTTCTTTCGGTTACCAATTAGGGAAAGAGGTATCCCGCCTGGAAATCGGCCAGAGTGTCGTGGTGAAAAATGGAACGGTACTGGCAGTGGAAGGATTTGAGGGCACCGATGCCTGCCTGAGTCGAGGTGGAGAACTGGCGGGCAAGAAGGGAGAAGCCATCGGAGTGAAGGTGGCTAAAATGAATCACGACATGCGCTTCGACATTCCTTGCATTGGATTGCAAACCATCGAAAACTGCCTGCAACACAAATTTCGCGCCCTGGCCTTTGAGCCCAATAAGATAATCCTGCTGGAGCAAGAGGCCATTCAACAGAGATTGCAGTCGGAAACTTTCTGCCTGCTCTCAGTGCCTGGTTGAGTTTTTAAAATGCTTCCTATTGGTGATACCGGTTTTTCCAAAATCCAGGACGCCTTTTCATGTGCATGATTGCAAGGATGTGTAACCGATCAAGCTCCTTGACGAATAAAACAGCGTACGGAAACCGAGTTGAAAAATGTCTTTTGATGGGGGCATGAAAAAAGCTGAATCTATCAGGATTTTCCCCGATGTCTCTAATCAATCTTTCAATTTCATCAAAAAAGCGCACCCCCAACTCTGGAGAAATATCTCTGTAATATCTTACCGCTTCCACATATTCTTTCTCTGCTTCACGGTGGAAAAAATGATCAATCACCGGTGAACCATTTTTCGAATTTTCTCTGACACAACTGTTCCTGGTATGGGATCATGGGTATTCGATTCAATCTCCTCAAGCCGCCCCTTTACTTCCTTTTTCCAAATCGAATCGTGGTGAGGTTCGGCTTCCATAAGTAATTGCGAATTGAGTAAATCAACTAGTTCTCGAACTTCTTCTTTTGACCAGGATCTAGCTTCGTTAAGGATCATCTCAGGTGAAGTTTTCATGGCAGTTTTTCAATATATCTCGTAATTCTAGCCTTGAGCAAAAAAAGGAACAATCATCAATGCTACCGAAATCACCCCACACTCAACGACTGTCCATTGTCTTCGGGTCCCAGTTTTAGAAGAAATGGAATCGCCTTTTCAGCCCACGCTTCGACATCTTCATACTGTGAAGCCATCGAACCAAAACAACTTTGAAGCATATCTGTATTGATGACTCCCGGGTTCAATGGGATGGCAGCCAGGCCTCTTGGCAGCTCTTGGGCAAGTGCCTTTGTGAGTCCTTCCATGGCCCATTTGGTGGCGCAATAGGGAGCAACCTCAGGGCTTGTGGATCGCCCCCACCCTGAACTGAAATTAACAATCACACCAGAGCCGCGATCGATCATAGACGGCAAAACGTTCCTGATAACGTTCTGGACGCCCTTGATATTAATATCAATGACACGGTCAAATTCCGATGCACTCACTTCCCAAAGGGGCGCATTGGCGTTGATGATGGCCGCGTTGTTGAGAACAAGATCCGGTGTTCCGCATTTTGATAAAACATGTTTTATCCATTCTGAAACGGCAGCATCATTGGAGACGTCAACCTGCTGAAAGTCGTGTTCTTCCCCCAACTCTTGCCCTAGCGCTTTCAAGGCGGAAGAATCTCTGCCACAACCGGCAACAACATGGCCTTGACGTGCAAATCCGCAGGCCATTGACCGTCCAAGCCCTCTGGACACCCCTGTGATCAACACCACTCGACTCATTGTTTTACCTTTCGTCGACGCTCCATCAACTCTTTCCAGGTTGTTAGAATAATATTTTCCTCCTCAATAGTTTTTCGAACCAGCGGGCTTGTGAGTGCTTCGAGGTCCCCTTTGCGTGAGGCACTGGATCCGGTGATCAAAGGAAAGACATCCGATGGTTCGGAGGCATGAAATAAAATCTCGGTGATACCCGGTTTCAAGTCCTTCAGCAATTGGGCAAGTCGCACTGGTTTTTCATCAGTAGCCCACCCATAACTGTCCGTATGCAAATCATCAATAACCGGCAGGCCGGCGTTCCACACGAGTTGAACAAATGGCTTTAGGGCCTGCACTGCGGCTCCGTTTTCTTTGGTCGCATAGGTCAGATGCCCTCCTGGGGCCAAGATCGGGATTTTCTTTTCAATGCCGACTTTCACATACCTTCCAAAATATTCAGGATGAGAGAAAAGCGTACCCATATGACTATCCAGGTGGGTGATCGGTATTCCCATAGATTCAGCCCGGTCGATCTGAGCCCTAATTTCAGTCTCTATTTCATCAGCACTCGCTTTGGCTAATACTTGAGGAACACTTCGCCACAAACATCCTTCATTATCAACCAGTCCCGGCACCTGTGATTTACCTGCTACGGGACCCCATCGATAAGATTTCCATTCGGATGTGAGAGTGAGGTGTAATCCGTTGTCCACATCAGGGTTCTCGTGCAAATAATGGGCAATCTCAGACACCCACGCACAAGGCATCATCACCGCCCAAGACGTTGCCACACCATTTTCAACTGCCTGAATGGCTCCGACATTCGAGGAATGAGACATTCCAACATCATCGACGTGAAGTATCACGACAACATCGTCTTCACCCCAGCCTAGTTTCACGGCGTAGTTGGTTGTCGTTTGGGATTGAAGGGAGACAGATAAAAAGAAGGTTATGAGAACCAAATTACTTGTCCAGGATACCCACCTGAATTTCTGAAGAATCTGCTTAAGGACCATGAGGACAATCGTATGACACTCATGGCGCAAATGCCAGAAAGGAGTCACGAAAATGGAATGGTGGGCGAAGAGGGACTCGAACCCCCGACCTACTGTGTGTAAGACAGCTGCGCTAGCCACTGCGCCATTCGCCCATCCATGAAAGCGGGTCTGATCAAATCAGGACCGAGACCATATCCATGAGTGGATACATATTTCAAGTGTCAAATCCCGGATTTTTAAAAGAATCTTTGGAAGTGAAATACTACGGATGAGGATACATTCAAACAAAGCCTCTTGTTAGATTCCCATATTCATCATGATCCAATCTTGAATTGAGGCAGGTTTTATGGATTTCTACAGGCAGCGCATGCAGTTTGGATCCTTAAAACTTAAATCAAATTTGTTTCTGTCTCCTCTGGCAGGTTATACAAACCTGCCTTTCCGTTTAACGGTTCGCGAGATTGGAGGACTGGATCTTGCCACGACGGACCTGGTCAATGCCCGCTCATTGATTGAGCGCAATCGAAAGGCCCTGGCTCTCATTCAAACCAATGAGGCTGATTCACCTTTGGCGGTGCAGTTGTTCGGAGCTGTTCCCGAGGAGATGCGGGACGCAGCCGTCTGGTTGCAGGAGCAAGGCGTGGATTCGGTGGATATCAACATGGGATGCCCGGTGCGCAAAGTCGTCAAAGTGGGAGGGGGTTCTGCCATGATGACCGAATTGGACAAAACAGCCCACCTGGTTCGAACCATGGTCAACGCTTTAAAAATTCCAGTGACCGCCAAGATGCGATTGGGCTGGGATGAACAAAACCTGACAGCTCCACGTTTAGCCCAGGTTCTGGAAGATGCAGGCGTTGCGGCTGTGTTCGTACATGGCCGCACACGAGAACAGGGGTTTAGTGGAGTGGTGAATTTGGATGGCATCGCTCAGGTGGTGAAAGCTGTTCGAAGTATCCCCGTAATTGGAAACGGAGACGTCACCACGCCTGAATCGGCCAAACATATGTTTGAGCGCACCGGCTGCCAAGGAGTCTCCATTGGGAGGGGAGCCTTTTATCACCCTTGGATCTTCAAACATACTTTAGAGTATCTTGAGACCGGAGTGATTCGAGAAGAACCGGGATTTGAAGAACGTATTCAAGTCATGCGTCGTCATCTGGATTTGATGGTCGAGGTTTTTGGAGAGACCAAAGGCTGCATGATGTTTCGAAAAGTGGCCCCGTGGTACACCAAACGCTTTGGCCCGGTCAACCAGTTCAACAAACGGGTGGTGATGCTTGAATCCCGTGAAGAATTTGAAACAATTCTGAGCGACTATCTCGACTGGCGACAGCAGTTTCTCGACAATAATGGTCAGCTTAAACCTCAGTACCGTCCACAGGCCATGCAACCCAGCTTTATGGAAGATCAACCTGCGGTCGCGAAACGACAGCACATTCCTGTTCCCAAAGGACCGGTGGAAGTATGGTAAGTGTTTCGACTAATGTTTCGAGATTTCTAAACCATTGGTTCAGGTATTTGAACATTCCATTGATCAGCCCACTTGCTCAAAGAGTCAAGAATGCCGGGGTGAAGCTGGACTCCATTTTCCAATTGATCCTTGCGCCTTTTCCAAGCCATTTCACCGGGTAATCTCACAGGATTATCTGCATCCACAGGCTCAGTGGAATGGCAGGCATTTACCAGATGGTCTGATTCCCGCAAGAACGCCTCGGCACCACCAAAGGCATCGGGATCCATCATTTGGATAAACACTGAGGCACCCCACTGATCTGGACTCTCAGATCGTCCATGACCTGTGAGTGCTGCGGTCATCATTTCAACCCACAACCCCAGGGCAAATCCCTTGTGACCGTATGCCGCACCTCCGAGCGGATAGATGGTTCCCGGCGGGTTTGCAAACAAAGCTCCCGGATCGTCGGTGGGATGACCATTGGCATCTTGAATCCATTCGCCAGGCAAATTTTTTTGTTGTTTGTGAGACCGCATGCATTGACCGTTACTGGTAATCGAGGTGCAGAAATCAAACATGATGGGAGTTCCTGATGTTGGAATTCCGACTGCGATTGGATTGGGCGTCATCAGTGCCGTTTTACCTCCATAGGGTGCAACCGTTGCAACAGAAGGATCTGAACTCATCAAGGTCATCATCCAACCTTGGGATGTGGCAAGCGGAAGGTAGGCTTGCAAGCACGCGATGTGATGACTATGAGTGATCGCTACGGTCACAACTCCATGATCTTTCATGCGGGCGGATGCCAGTTCAACGGCCTTTTTTACCAGCCAGGGACCAGGAAGGAATCGCCCTTCAATGAGCAACAGATTGCCACTGTCTTTCAAAGTTTGGTAGTCGCCTGTCAATGTCATCTGTCCCGCTTCCATGCTTTTCAAATAGGGTACGAGCATTTGAAGTCCGTGTGTGGTGTGCCCCATCAAATCACCTTCTAACAAGATTTCAGCTACTACCGCTGCTTTCCCCTCTTCCATCCCTGCCTTGAGCATCAAATTTTTCGCAAACAAAACCAATGTGGAATGACTGTAACGTTTACTCATGGGCATTATTTTCACCGTTCATGAAGAAAGCTTCAAGTCGGCAAACTCACCAAGTGAAGTGGGAATATTTGAATCTGAACGTTCATCCAAACGTGGATTCTAACAAGTAGTAATTTATCAAAACCAATCTTCATCAGCTGTGAGATTTGATGACATATCAAATACGTTCGTTAACTCGGATTATGGCTGGGCTGAAAATCTTTTCTCAGGCATTCTTGGGACTGAGGGCATAAAATGAATTTAAACTATATAATCAAATCACTTCTTCCCGATTGCCAACAATGAATCGTATGATGCCCATTCATCAACAGCTCGCATTCCTTGCACTGGTTTGCATCACCTTATGTTTCCAAGTAAAAAATCTGGAGGCATCAGGTTGGACGCACCAGAGGCCCGATGGGAACCGTATGGTCAGCGGGGCTCCGATGGATTTATCAGAAGTCGAACCATTGGAGATTCAACTTTCAGGCATACCAGTGTGGCTGGTTTCGGAAACATTCCAAAATGGGGTTTTGTGGGTGGCTGTATTGGCGGATGGAAATATTGAATCTTTCAAGGTCGCTAACGGTATTTTTCAAAAGATTGAGCTAAGAACACGCAATCTACCATTGGGCATGCCTCCCCTGCTCTACAAAGAAGGTTCCGACTGGAACGTATGGTCACCACCGGAAGACGCTTCACCCTGGACACATGGAGTCATTCTAAAACATTCAAATGGCATGGCCTATATCGACCGTGACGGATGTTTGGTTTTCAAAAACAAGACGCACATCAAGCGCCTCAAGATCAATGCCATGCTCGATGCGCGGTTACTCATCGATGAAAACGATCGTATTCTTTTACTCACGCAACCTACGGATCGATATGCCCACGGCGTACTTGGAGACAGGTTGGAGGCCGAATCATTCACATTAATCGAAACAAAACCAGAAATACGCGTATTAAAAGAGGTCACTGTAGGATCGAACGAAGTCATTGAGGGTTTGGCTCCCATTTGGGCGGATATTGATGGAGATGGTGCCAGGGAGATCATTGTCACCATTTCTGCTCCCGGACTCGGCGCAAGCCTTCGAGTTTACAGTGAATCAGGGGATATCATGGCCGAAAGTTCAGCCGTGGGACGCTCGTTCCGCTGGCGCAATCAAGCGACGGTGTTCGATCCAGATGGATCAGGAAAACTTCTGTTAACAGATGTGCTGACCCCACATATCGGAGGCACGTTGGAATTCTTCGAATGGAAAAATCAGAGACTTGAACTCGTCTCTTCATTGACAGGCTTTACTTCGCATCAAATAGGAAGTCGCAATCTGGACCTGGCCCTAGCCGGTCCATACGGAGGAACAGGAAAACAATGCATGATTTTACCGAGTAAAAGTCGTGGCACTTTACATGCAGTGGGCTTGGTTGAAGGAATGGCCAAATCAATATGGTCACAGCGATTGAATGGAGTTTTATCCTCCAATTTAAGTGCTGCTCACACCCCTTCAGGCAAAGTAACATTAGGTCTCGGAACCACCAAAGGACTGCTCCGGATCTGGCAAAAGGATGACGAAACTCCATATTTGGAATTGAGTCCAGGGGAGAATTCGAATGCCACGATTTCTCTCCTTCTGCATGGGAAGAAAAATGACAGGTACGTGATTGAATCCTCCAATGATCTGATCAACTGGGAATCCGTCGGTGATATTCAATTGGACGATTCACAGCAACTCATTAATATTTTCCCCTCGGGAAGGGCAGCTAACCCACAAACCTTTTTTCGAAGCAGGCAAACTTCAACTCCTTCGTTTGCAGATGTACAATCGGTGAAGGTTGTAAAAAGCGGAAATACTTACCGTTTCCAAGTCACGGTTTCCAGTCCCGACACTGGATGCAACAAATATGCCGATTGGTGGGAGATTCTCACGGTGGAAGGTGAATTATTGACTCGACGCATCCTGCTCCACAGCCATGTGAATGAGCAACCTTTCACTCGATCAGGGGAATTGTCAGAGATAGATGAATCACAAATACTCATCATCCGAGCCCACATGAATACTGATGGTTACGGAGGACAGGCGATGATTGGATCTATCCAAAGTGGATTTGAACCAGCTCTATTGTTCCCCGGTTTTGGAAAGGATCTGGAAACTCAAGAGCCACTACCAAGCGGCTGCGCCTTTTAAAATTTCAGTCTGGTTGCAAGGATGATGAATACAGCAAGTCGTTGCACAGAGTCCTTCTTGCGTTTACGCTTTCAACCACCATGAACTTGGATCACTGGATTAGGTTGATAATGATTGCGGTCATCGGTGCATCTTCATTGCTGCCAATGGACACATCCGCCGATATTGTGATCAACGAGATTCATCATGATGATGTTCCAAAAACCGACCGAGGAGAGTTTATCGAATTGTACAACGCCGGTGAAACCAGCGTGGATCTTTCCAACTGGAAACTCGAAGGTGCGGGTTCTTATACATTTCCGATCGGCACTGTTCTCAATTCTGATCAATATTTAATCATTGCTGAGGATGTTCAGGTGATGCGAACCAAATTCAAGATTCGTACTGACCATGAATACCCGGGAGGGCTGGATAATGATGGAGACGATATCAGGTTTTTTCACTCGGACGGATCTTTAATCGATGAAGTGGACTATCGCTCGGGTTTCCCTTGGCCTACCGAAGCTAGAGGCGGAGGAACATCGATGGAACTTATCCATCCTTCACTGGACAATGATTTGGGCGGATCATGGAGATCCTCAACGCGCCCCACACCGGGATCCATCAACAGTATTTACGCAGAAAATGCACCACCTCAAACGAGACAAGTCATGCACTCACCGCGCCAGCCTCTTGCCAACGAAGAGGTCTTCGTTTCTGCGAAGGTCACCGATCCCGATGGTGTTCAGAAAGTAACTCTCAGTTATCAAATCGTTGAGCCAGGAGACTATATCCGGAAAAGAGATAGAAATTATGAGTCCAACTGGACAGAACTCTCCATGAATGACGCCGGTGAAAACGGTGATACCGATGCTCTGGACGATATATTCAGTGTCACCATTCCTGCATCCATGCATTCTCACCGCCAACTGGTGCGATATCGGATCGAAGTTGAAGATAAGATTGGAAACAGTGTCCGTGTTCCCTATCCCGATGACGAGTGTCCCAATTTTGCTTACTTTGTGTATAACGGGGTACCCGCCTGGAAGGGTGCCAAAAGGCCACGGATGACACCCGATTTAGATTTCCCGCAAGACATGATGGCGAATGCTCTCCCAGTTTATCACTTGATCGCCAATGAGACGGATGTCGAGAACAGCCAATACAATCGTTCCCACGATGGCAGACGCATGTGGGGGACTTTGGTGTATGACGGTGAGGTTTATGATCACATTCAGTTCTACAATCGAGGAGAAGCCTCTACTTACGTCAGCGGAAAAAACAAATGGAGGTTCAGATTTAATCGTGCGCGTGACTTTGCTGCGCGCGATAACTACGGACAACTTTACAGAGCGAAATGGAAGACGATGAATTTCAATGCATGCGCTTCGCCCTGGGTAGCCTCCAATCGTGGGATTGCCGGACTGGACGAAGCGGTTCCTCACCGACTCTATCAGCTCGCAGGGGTGCCAAGCTCCAATACTCATTGGGTTCAATTTCGGATAGTCGATGAGGAAGAAGAGGCTCCCAGCAATCAATACTCGGGGGATCTGTGGGGATTGTATCTGGCGATTGAACATCCGGATGGACGCTTCCTGGCGGAACGTAATCTGCCCGACAGAAGCACTTACGAAGTAGCGGGCAACCGAGGACACAAAAAGAATCAAGGCCCTGACCAGCCTCTGGACAACTCGGATTTTGAGGAGTTCTGGAATCAAAGCAATCGACGCAATACGCTGGAATGGTGGCAATCCAATTTTGACCTGCGGAGCTTCTATGGTTTCAGAGCGATTAACCGAGCGACGGGCAATGTCGATCTTCGTGACGGTGCCAACTATTACATGTTTCAACATGCCAATGGAAAATGGACTCCACTGCCCTGGGATTTGGATATGATGTACGCTCCGGTCAAACATATTTGGAGCGGAGTGATCCGAGCAGACAGGTGTCTGGATCATGATGAAATCGAAATCGGATTTCAAAACCGTTGCCGTGAATTAATCGATTTGTTGTTTTCCGATATCAGCAGGCATGGGGGCCAGGCAGCTCAACTCGTCCAGGAATTATCCATGATCGTCAATCCCACAGAATGGCCACTTACCATGGTTGATGTGGATGAGGCCATGTGGAGTTACCATTCACGCACCAGCGGATCGCACCGTGGCCCATGGTATCGACTGTCCGTAAATGAAACCAGACTCGCCAGCAATTATCGAAGAACTATCCCAACGCCGGATCATGAAGGTTTTCAACAGAGCATTATCGCTTACATGTTCGATACACGAACGGAAACCAGTTTTAGGATCAACGATGCGATCGAAGACGGTTACGGGCATGGTTACCTGTCCATGGAAGCTTCCGCATCCGGCATCCCAAACCGCCCCACCATTTCTTACGTGGGCGAAAACGGATTTCCTGTCAACGGCTTGCGTTTTACAAGCAGTAACTTTGTCAACCGAAGAGATCCTGACGGTTTTGCATACATGGAATGGAGAATTGGGGAGATTTCCAATCCTGACACACCCAACCATGTTCCAGGTGAACCTTGGGTTTATGAAGTTGAGGAATGTTGGCAAAGTGAACGCATTCCTGTGTTTGAGCAAGAAATTGACATTCCGTACAACGCCCTTAAACCGGGACACACCTACCGCGCCCGAGTGCGGCACCACAATGTCAACGGACACGCCAGTCGATGGTCAGCTCCATTGGAATTTATCCCCTCCGAACCGGATCTGACTCCTTACCGCAATAGGCTTTTAATCAGTGAAATCATGTATCGTCCCGCTGAGGCCCCCACGGCTGAATTCATAGAATTATACAATGCAGGAGAGGTCGCCTTGGATTTAACCGGATTGAGATTTACCAAAGGCGTCGATTTCGATTTTCCAGAAGACAGCATCTTGGAATCTGGTGCATATTTTCTGTTGGTTGGAGACAAGACAGCTTTTGAGCAAACATATGGAACCGGCCACCCAATCGCAGGCGTGTGGCAAGAAGGAGACCGATTGAGCAATAACGGTGAGAGAATCAAACTTTCTTATGGGGCCGGGATTCCTATCATTGATTTTGAATACGGAACCCAATCCCCCTGGCCAAGCACACCTGATGGGCAAGGAACATCGCTTCAGTTGGCATCAATCCTAAAAGGACAAAATCATGCAGATCCAACGCTGTGGACGGCCAGCACACAATCAGGAGGAACTCCCGGAAAAGGTCAGGGAATCCGATTGGAAGACTGGATGACTGCTCACAATCTCACCCTGACAGATCTGCAAAGTGATCATGATCATGATGGATTACCAGCTCTTTTGGAATATGGTTTGGGCAGCAACCCGTTGGAGAAAGACTCCACAAATGTCATGAGTATTCACTTGAATGAAGATGGGGCTTTCCTTCAATTTCAACGAAACATCAACGCAGTGGATGTCACCGTCAATGCACAGTATTCAACCGATTTGGAAGATTGGCAGGACACGATCCTGATGATTGAGACGGACAACAAGCCAAACACCCCCATCGCCCTCCCTCCAGTTCATTTAAGAAATTCAAGGCTTGGATTCTTTCGACTCCAAGCCACCCGTTGATAGAAAATTGAGGAACAATCGACTTTCGACGATAACTCATGAACAAGCCATGCTGGGTTCCGATCTCCATTCGTGAGGAATATCCCGCATGAGCAAAGCATGATCGAGTTGAATGGATCCCTCAGGAAAAACTGATCGATCATCATAGTAGGCCGACCTTGCAGAATGAATTTTCAACGGAGAGACTCTCCAATCTGATACCTGTAAATGGAGACCATCAAGACTGCAGGAATCAGGTCGAGAGGAGTATCCAATACATCCAGACTCAAAAAATTGGGATGAATCATTCAGTGAAGGAAATAAAGATGTGTCAGGAAAATTTTCCGATTCACTTACTTCAAGTTGGATAAGAGGTGAATCCATATTCTTAGTCACCACTTGAATGGAGATATCCCCCTCTTGGTCAGAGACATGAAACCTTGAAAGATGATGCACCCCAGGAAAAATCCGTCCGCCAGCGACTGCGTTTAACCGTGCATCAGTGTCTCTTCTTGGGACAAAGACTCCTTCCTGAAACTGCCCTTCATCATCAGTCCACTCGACGGCAATCCGATGAGCTGAATTCTCACTCGCGATACCTACGAAACCAGGGAATCCTCTGGGACGGATTTCTTCCAAGCGAATGAGACAGATTCCAGCGATGGCGTAACCTCTGAAAAGCTTTGGGCGAAAACGATCGGGCAACAGAGCTTGTGCAATTTCAGGATCGACCCGGTAGTTCAGTAAAATTCGACGTCGAATCATTCCAGAAATGACCGGGATTTTCATCATGATGTCTAAGATTCAGCGATTACTCATTGCTGGTATTCCCTTACCAAGTGTTACCTTGGAGGGACCTACTTGAGCGCCGCCCAAATACGGTGAACATCATCGTGGTCATCCAAAGCTTCCAGAAATTCTCCCACTTCTTCCATTTGATCATCGGTAAGCTCACAAAAATTCTTGGGAACATACCCTGGCTCACTGGTCACCACTTTCCAACCATTACCAGCCAACCATTGGGACACGCTGTGGATGTCACTGCGTTCACAAAGGAACCGAGCACCCAATGAGTCTTCAGGAATGTCGTCGTTTTGATTGGAATCCAGCGGTTCCACTTCGTTGGCCCCCGCTTCGATGGCAACTTCTTCAAGGTCCAACTCTGCCATTTCTCGATAAGCTTCGACCATGCCGACCAGATCAAAGAGAAACTTGTTGCTGCCAGGAGAACCAAGTTGCCCTTTTCGAAACAAGACCCTCAACTCTGGAGCAGTGCGATTTGGGTTATCGGTCAGAGTTTCAACAATCAGAGGAACCTTGTGTGGGGCGTATCCCTCAAACATGAGTGAATTCAAGGCTGCTTCATCGTTGCCTTCCCCTTTTGCTTTGGCGCGCTCAATGACATCCTTCGATACACTGGCTTTGCGAGCCTTGTCACAAGCTTGTGCCAATCTTGGGTTCATTTCTTCGTCTGGACCGCCCAGTTTGGCGGCGACGACGATTTCGCGCACGAGTTTACCTGTCGCTTGTGCCTTTTTCTTGGATGCGACTGCTTTCTTGGAGTGGAGCCATTGACGTCCCATGGGCAGACAAATAACAATCCCCAGACTGTTTGACAAGAGAGCGCTTTAATTTTGCGAGAGTAAAATACAACCCGATCACATGGGCACTTGATCCTTACACAACAATCGATGCACCCAATGCAGCAAGTCGGCGGATTTGTGCGGCTTTTCCAAAACATGAATCGATGCGCAAGGAGTGAGCATTTCAATATCGTGTTCATCCGGATGACCGCTAACCACCAATATGGGCAGATCGTGGTTCATATTCCTGAGGATCCTGACCAGAGAGATTCCATCCATATTGGGCATTTTTAAATCCGTCAAAACGAGCTTGATGAGACCCTGATTACGGCCAAAAACCGAAACCGCATCCACACCATCCACTGCTTTCAAAGTTTTATAACCATTTTGAACCAGTAACTTTTGAGTGGTATCCCGAACAGCTTCCTCATCGTCGACAATCAAAATCGTTTCCCCATTTCCACGGTGATCCGCTGGATTATATTCCAAATGCTTCGGTTCATCCTCAAATATGGCAGGAATAAATACATCAAACTTAGTCCCTTCCCCGGGTCTGCTTTGACACTGAATGAATCCGTTGAATGACTTAACAATGCCCAGGACATTGGTGAGACCAAGCCCGGAACCACGTCCGACAGGCCGTGTCGTGAAGAATGGTTCAAACATTTTTTCCTGAACAGCCTTGTCCATTCCTTCCCCGTCGTCCTCGATCGTCAACTGAACATACCTTCCGGGATCCAGATCAATGTCAAAGGATGGAAAGTGCTCGTCAATGGTCACATTCTGGGCACGCAAATGAAGGGCTCCTCCTTGAGGCATGGCGTCCTTGGCATTGAGGAAAAGATTCATGAGGAGCTGATGAAATTGAATCTGATCCCCTCGTATCACCCACAACTCTCTTAGGATTTCAGACTTGACCTCGATACCTTGGGGAAATGTTTTCTGGACAATATTGACCACTTCACGAACGAGGTGTTTGGGTTGGAAAACAATATTTTCACCCTCCGCCCCTTTGCCAAAAGCAACCAGTTGTTTGATAATAGCGGTTCCACGTTCAATGCTTCCGTCTACCGTCCTGAGTAAATCTTCCATCTCATCAGGAGGCAGATCCACGTTTCTCAGCAATTCAACGGCCATGGTGATGGGGGTAAAGACATTGTTCAAATCATGGGCAACACCTGCGGCCAATGTGCTGAGGCTCTCCAATCTTTGCGAGCGGACGTAACATTCCTCTACGGCTCGTTTTTCAGTGATGTCCACAACAATGGCCAAGATCCCTTCCAGTCTCCCTTCTCCATCCTTTAACAAATTAAAACGAGTTTCCAAATTGCGGTGTTCCCCAGTTTTGGTCACAGCCCCCAGTTCGCCTGACCAATGCTCAGCTTGTCGCAATGATTTCAAAAGTGGAACTATGTTTGGAGTGTTTGAAAATACCGATTCTGTAACCGTTAAACCAAGTATTTCCTTTTCTTCCCAACCGAAGAGACGTCTGGATCCTGAGTTCCAAAATTGAATCCGGTCATTGATATCAAAAACAAAAATGGCATCGTCGGTGTAATGCAATTTGGACTCAGAATTGGATTTTGCGGCATGCAAGTCTGGTGGAATTTCCTGAATCTGGATCAAAAGTTTATTTGAGAACTCAGGAGATAAAGATCGGACGTTAACAAGACATTGGACCTGCCCCTTGGAAGATTTAATTCCCATCAACTCAGGCGTGCCGGCATGTTCACGCACATCACATTTCTTGATCATCTGCTCCAAAATAGATAGATCATCATGAACTGCAAAATCGGACAATTGACATTTCCTTATTTCCTCCAGGGATTTACCCAGGAAGCTGCCTGCGGACCGATTAATATCCAAACACCGACCATCCGGGGAGCAAAGCAAAGCTGGAACGGGTGCCATTTCCCAAGAAAGGCGATCCAGATCTGTAGTGGGTTCACCGGCATTCATTTAAGACTTCCATCAATAAGGACGATCAAGGATCGACTGGCTGTTCTGTGGCACCGGAGAGCACATCTTCCTGCCACTCCCCTATATCGGATAACATTCGCTGGGACTTAAGGAATTGCTTTTCAGAAAGATCATTCTGCTCCGAAATATCTTCACCCAGGTGGAACAGCTGTGAGGCAGGACTCGAATTGGGATCCACAAGAAGTTTCCAGGGGCCTTCGCGCATGACCTTTTTCGATCCATATTCCCAAAAAACCTTTCGGTTTCTTTGAGAAAGAAAACCATGACGAAATGCGGAAACCAGTGAAACTCCGTCCAGCTTGTGGTTCGAAGGAAGTTGTGCCCCCGCAAGCTCCAGTAAAGTAGGCATCACATCCAGACTGATGGTCAAATCATCGCAGACGCAATTAGGTGGAATGGTACCCGGCCACCAGGCTATCGCGGGAACACGGTGTCCGCCCTCCCACAAACTCCCCTTGAATCCACGTAAGATCCCATTACTTCCATTCTTATTGGCACCATTATCACTGAGAAAAAAGACGAGCGTTTTTCTATCCAATTCCAGAGTCTTCAATAAATCCACTAAGCGCCCAATCCCCTGATCCATGGTCTGGATCATTTCCCTGTAAGCACGTGAAATTTGGCCCTTGGCATACCGGTTTGGAACGACTTTTCCTTCTACGCGAATCGGTGGATCTTCAGGCCCCTGATAGGGATCATGAGGGGCCTCATAGGCAAGGTACAAGCAAAAGGGCTGGTTCTGATTTTTTTTAACAAAATCCAAGGCATGCTCCGAAATCAATGAGGTCGTATACCCTTTTTCATTTTCAATGCGATTTCCGTTCCACCAGTCCAACACACCCATTCGGTCATAATGGCTGTGATAATCTATATTACCACTCACATACCCCTTGAATTGCTGGAAACCGTGATGAATTGGATTGAATTTCTCGCGGTAACCCAAATGCCATTTTCCAAACATGGCAGTCTGATAACCAGCATCATGAATAAGTTCCGGAAAAGTGATTTCGGAAACATGCAATCCATGATGTCGATTGGAATTAAAGGCAGCATAAATCACCCCGGGAATACCACTTCTCTGTTGATACCGCCCCGTCAACAGCCCGGCTCGTGTGGGACTACAAACAGGACCGCTGGAGTGAAAATCGGTAAACCGCAAACCCTCTGAAGCCATCCGGTCAAGTTCTGGTGTTTCAAATTCTTTGTTGCCGTAACAACTTAAGTCCCCGTACCCAAGATCATCGGCCATGATCAAAATTAAGTTCGGTCTCATTGGATCAGTGAGGGCATCCGGAATGCAAAGACACAGCGTAAATGCACAAAGGAACTTGGCGCAGATAAAAGTAAAAGATCGCAACCTGAAAACGGATTGGAGATTCATAGAATGATATTTATCATTGTCATAATTCAATGACGAGCAAGAATCAAACGATGGATACGAAAGGTAAAGTTGCAATCGTCACAGGTTCGAGCAGGGGCGTGGGAAGATCGGTTGCATTGAAACTGGCAAAGCTGGGTTGTCGTGTTGTACTGAATTATCGAAGCTCCAAAGATGAGGCCGAATCTGTACTTGAGGAATTAAAAGAAACACAGGCTCAGGCCATCCTCATTCAGGGAGATGTTTCAATGGAAGCAAATTGTAAACATTTGATTGACCAGACCGTTTCTGATTTTGGCCAAATAGACATTCTCGTCAATAATGCCGCAACCACCAATTTCCTTCCCTTTTCTGATCTGAATCTCCTGACCGATGACCATTGGGACCGCATCCTTCAAACAAACATAAAAGGTCCATTCTATTGCACCCGTGCGGCAGAACCTTGGCTCAAAAAATCTCCGGGAGGTGGTGAAATTGTCAACATCACAAGCATCGCAGGTTTGACAGGAAACGGCAGTTCACTCGCCTATTGCGCCTCCAAGGCGGCACTGATCAACATGACTATTTCCCTCGCCCGAATCCTGGCTCCACATGTGAGAGTCAATTCTGTGGCACCGGGATTCATTGCCGATGACTGGACACAAAAGGGACTGAAGGAAAACTACGAGCCTGCTAACCCGACTTTCGTAACTGGAATACATATGGATTGATAAGTTATTGGAAATCA
>CAYFHO010000006.1:0-127318 GCA_964342825.1 uncultured Verrucomicrobiota bacterium | reverse complement strand
CATGTGCGGACGAGATAAGCGCTGAAAGCATCTAAGTGCCAAGCTCTTCCCAAGATAAGGTTTCCCTGAAGACCCCAGGTAGACTACCTGGTTGATAGGTCAGGCGTGTAAGTGTGGCAACATATTTAGCGGACTGATACTAATCGGTCGTTCGGCTTGATCGCTTTTTTCCACTTCGGTGGCAAAGCGATTTTCAAAAGCGAATGTAGGTCTTGGTTTTCCCTGTATGTAGTTTTCAGAGAATGAGATTCTCAACGGTTTTTTTGGTGGCCATGAAGCTGTGGTCCGACCCGATCCCATCCCGAACTCGGCCGTCAAACGCAGCATTGCCGATGGTAGTGCAGGTATAGCCTGTGTGAGAGTAGGTTGCCGCCAAATTTATTTCCTAAAAGCCGAACTCAAGGGTTCGGCTTTTTTTAATCCCAGTAAAGGTTTATATTATGTCACAACACCGTAGTTTAAGAGGTCCCAGCGGGATGGCCGCCAAGCGCAGTGTCTTGAAGCGATTTGAAAGAGTCGAACTGTTGAAAAAGCGCGGCCAGTGGAAAGAGGGCGATCCTGTGATTGGATTGCGCAAAACCAAGCCCGATGCTTGATCACATCTGAACAATGCGGCTGCGGCTTCAGAAATATATTGCCCAGTCTGGTATTTGTTCACGGCGAGCAGCAGAAATATTGATCAAAGACGGCAAGGTCTTGTTGAATAGCAGCAAGCTTGCTCAAATTGGTGATTCTGTTGATCCCAATGTCGACGTGGTCTCTGTCGATGGGCAGGTTCTTCGACCGAAAACGAAACAATATTATATTTTCAACAAGCCGACAAAACTCCTTTGTTCGAAAAAGGATTCTGCCGGCCTTCTTTGTTTATACAATCAACTTTTGCCCTCCATGCGGCACTTGAACTATGCCGGGCGATTGGATTACATGAGTGAGGGTTTGTTGATTTTGTCAAATGACGGGAATTTTGTAAATCGTTTGACACATCCCAGCTTCAACATTCAAAAACGTTATCAAGTTTCTATCAAATCGATAGTGGACATTGATTTGTTTTTGAAAACTATCACCAATGAGGGTATCAAGGATGATGGAGAAATTCTGAAAGCCGATTCTGCTACCATTATTTCTTCAAAAAAAGGGATCTACTTTTTGGAACTTACACTGCATGAGGGAAAGAACAGGGAAATAAGGAGAATGATCAACGCCTTTAATGGTAAGGTGATTCGTCTCATACGAGTTCAAATGGGACCTTTTCTCCTTAATGATCTTAAACCAGGCAAGTGGAGAGCTTTTAATCAACGAGAACTCAAATTTGTTAAAGAGATTTCAGAAACTTCTGTCGCATCATAAAATGTCACATTTAAAATTACATATTCCAGGTCCTGTTGAAGTGAGTGAAAAAACATTTCGCGCATTTTCCACTCCAATGATAGGTCACCGTGGACTAGAGTTTAAGGATTTGTACGGTCGTATTCAACCCAGGCTGCAGGAATTGTTTCAAACACAACGGTTAGTTTATTTGAGTACATCGTCCGCTTGGGGAGTGATGGAAGGAGCACTGAGAAACCTGGTCCAAAAGAAGGTCCTCAATTGCATGTGCGGAGCATTTTCCGACAAATGGTACGACGTGTCCAAACGATGCGGCAAGGACGCCGATACTCTTAAGGTCGATTGGGGATCTCCCATTCTTCCTGAAATGATAGATGAGAAATTATCCACTGGTGAATTTGATACTTTGACCCTGGTCCATAATGAGACATCTACAGGTGTCATGAATCCATTGGCCGACATAGCTTCGCTAAAAAATAAATATCCTGATGTTATGTTTGTGGTAGACACCGTCAGCAGTTTTTCGGTTGTCGACATTCCTTTTGATGATCTTGGTATTGATGTTTTGTTAACCGGCTCACAAAAGGCATTGGCCATGCCCCCTGGTTTGGGGTTGTTCGTAATATCCCAAGCCGCTCTGGAAAGGGCTTCGAAAGTTCAAGATCGCGGATATTATTTCGATTTTTGTGAATTCGAACAAAATGCTGCCGGTAACATGACTCCCAGTACTCCCTCGATAGGTCACATTTATGCATTGGAATCAAAGTTAGAGGATATTTTTGAAGAGGGAATGAGGCAGAGATTTGCCCGCCACGAACGACTTTCCCAGATGACAAGAGAATGGGCAGCTTCCAATGAGTTTAGCCTTTTTCCTGAAAAGGGATTCGAATCTCAGTCCTTGACGTGCCTCAACAACGGAGCCAAGTCCGGCGGACGAATCATCGATGTTGCGAAATTTCAAAAATTGGTCCGAGAGCAGGGCATTGCTATTGATGGCGGCTATGGGAAAATAAAGGGAACGACTTTCCGCCTCTCCAACATGGGCGACGAAACCGAGGAAACGATGAATCAGCTCTATTCCGTTCTAGATGAATGCCTCAGCAAACTTTAAGGAAAAGAACATTTAACCAAAGCCTTCAGGTTCTTGGTGTCATTTTTTCAGCATGAAAAGCTACTGCGCATGATGACGCAGTAGCTTTTATTCTTAGATTACTCTACTGTAAGTATTAAAACGTGATCAATGGGTTACCTTTTGCGTTGTTTATTGTTCTTTTTTGAACTCGATGCTGATTTTGATTTTGATTTACTCTTCCTTTTCTTAGAAGTTTGAGTCAGGTTCTCATAAAGGCGTTTTTGAGGCCCATTTTCTAAATCAATAATTGCTTTTACCAGTGCTGTTAATTGCTCAGCTGGTTTTTCCCCGGGGATTGTAAAGCCTGGGTTTTTGAACCGTCCGGCCAGAGCATCTGTAAGCATTTGAAGAGGTATTTCAAATTCGTCCAACCGGGCTTGGAGTGTGTTGTTTTCATCCAATAATTCACCGTTTTCGGTTGTTAGAACACCTATTTGAGTTACTTGATCCTGGATTGTGTTTTGCGCCTGGCTGAGGTTTTGCTGGGCCAAGACAAGTTCGGACTGGCAAAGGACCAGGTTGTTTTGTGTATCAAGTAAATCACTTTGTGCGACTTGCAAGTCGTCGTTTAGGTGTACGTTTTGAGACTCCAAGTTTTCAATTTGCACGTCCAGGTTCAGGATTTCATCCAACGCGGTATCCAGTTCGATTTCTGCTTGTGAAAGCAAGGTTTGACAGTCCGTTCCTATGGCAAATTCCGCCCCCGAGATCTGCCATACTGAAACAAACATGCTTCCCAGTAAATTGCCTTGTTTATCAAATTGATCGAATGTCCCAAAGCCATCGTTCCAAACCCATATTGTGTCATCAGCAGGATCGTAAGCCAATGCGACAAAGACGGATAAAGGTCTATCCTCCTCATCTTTGCGTGTATCCTGGAAACTGGTGAGCGCGTTACCAGCCAGATCCCATTGTGTAATCACGTTGGAGTACCTGTTGGCGGTCCAGATGGTGTTGCTTGATGTATCAAATGTGATCCCTTGTTCACCTGAAGGAGTTTGAAACAAGAAGGATGCATTTCCATAGCTCTTGTCAGCAATATATACTCCACCCGTTCCTCCAAAATTGACAAGATACACGTTTTCGCCATCGAAACCAACGTCATAGACATCCTGATGCCCTGAATTGGCCGGCAAGTTTATTGTGTAGGTGTTCCCATTCGGGTTTCCAGACAAGTCATATCCATGCCCGATCCCGCTTCCTCTAGTAGTCCGCCAGTTTGCCTGTCGAATTTCCTGGTCGGCGGCATCGACATAGATGGGGTGTTCGCCACCGCTGGCCCAGGTATAGTTCAGGACTTCTTGCCCGCTTTTGTATCCCAAGGTTACACGGGGAACGTTCCCTGAAGAGTTTTGTGTCATATACAACACGCTTGTTTGAGCTTCTGCGCCTGTCCATGCTGAAAATAGTCCGGCAATGGCTAGTGATGCAGTGATTGAATGAAAGATTGTTTTTTTCATTTAGTATTTTTTAAGAGATGTTTTGTTTTCAGTCATAACTGCCATCCCGTTTTTTCCGCTCTTAAGTTAAGTTTAAGAATGGTTCCAGGCAGTTCCGGTTTTTATTCCACCGATGTGTATTGGTATTATTTGGTTTTCCGTTCTCTTTTTTTCTATCCCGATACATCGTGAAGGTTTTGATTTTTTTTATTTTTTCACATTTACGAGAGTGCCTATTTTGAAGGCTTTCGAATTTGCCATCGATTCACCTTCTTGATCATGAGAGAAAGATTCCCTAGAATGACCCCATAACTGATGATTTGAGACCATGGAGGAGCAACCAAAGGGTGTAGGGGTGTCAAAAACCAATGCTCATGAAAATGAGGATCTTGGCCAAAAGGGATTGCGACCTGCGTCCGCCTTTTTGACCACTCAATGGAATATGGTCCGTCAGGCCGCGGATTCCTGTTCGCCACAAACGGATCATGCTCTGGAATTGGTATGCAGGAACTATTGGTATCCGCTTTACGCTTTCGCTCGACGCTTTGGCAAAAACCACGAAGATGCAAAGGATCTGACTCAGGGTTTCTTTCACTTCCTTATTTCCGGTGACGCCTTCAAGAAGGCTAATCCTGAATTGGGTCGATTTCGGACATTTCTTTTGTCCTCCTTCAAAAACTTCATCCTGAAGGACCACCGGGACGCCACGCGCATCAAGCGCGGGGGTGCTGTTTCACATGTCTCCATGGAATGGGATGAAGCCGAGGGTAGATACGCCCACGAACCACAGGACGATCTCACCCCGGAGCGTTTGTTTGATCGTAACTGGGCGCGGTTGATGATGAATTCGACCTTCAGTCGGCTACAGGACGAATACCGGGATTCCAATGAACAGGACCGCTTTGAAGCCTTGCGGTTTGCTCTGGAAGACCCCGGCGCCCTGGCGTATGCCGAGGTCGCCTCTGATTTGGGGCTTTCCGAAGCTGGGGTTAAGTCCGCCGTCCACCGGCTGCGGCGCCGATTTCGGGAATTGTTTCGTGAGATTGTGGCAGAATCTTTGGACGATCCCAGGCTTGTGGACCAAGAACTCAAACATATCGTTCAATCACTGAACTCCTGAGGATCATTTCCTAATCGGTCATCCGAATTGAAAACCATCTAAGCCGAAGGGAATAGAAATAACAGGTGAAAGAAAACAGCGCAGTCATTTGTCCCAAGTGCGGAAGCTCTCTCATGGAAGAAGAAAGCGTCTGTCCTCGATGCGCCGTAAACAGCTTGTTTGGAGACAACGATTACGGAGCTTTGAATTCAGAGACTGATTCCGGAGCTAAAGAAGCTCAAACGCCGCTGCCTGGTTACAAAATCGGTGATTTGATTGCTCGCGGAGGCATGGGGCTCGTGTATTATGCCGAGCACCTAGACCTCAAGCGGCCGGTCGCCATCAAGGTGCAGATGAGTTCACTGACTTGGGATCGAAGTCGAGGAGATCGATTCCGTATGGAGGCTGAAGCGGTCGCCCAGCTGGAACATCCAAACATCGTACCGATTTATGACGTGGGCCGATGGGGTGGCAAGCCGTTTATTGCCATGAAATGGGTGGAAGGCAAGGGACTCGATGAATGGCTTGTGGCGCAACGCGGCGATATCGAGCGTCTTTCAACCACGGAGCGCACGTCGGCATGGAAGGCTTTGATGCGTCAATCGGTCAGGATGTTGCTCCCAGTCTGCCATGCCATTCATCACGCCCACACTCACGGATACCTGCATCGGGACATCAAACCTTCTAACGTCCTGATTGAAGCCGGTTCCATCGCTTATGTGACCGATTTTGGATTGGCTCGGCGCATGGATGTCGAGGATGGCTTGACCATCACCGGGGAAGTTCTCGGAACCCCATCTTTCATGTCTCCAGAGCAGGCCAGGGGCGATTTTAAGGAATTATCCGTCACTTCTGACGTTTACAGCCTGGGAGCATTGCTCTACTGGACACTCACAGGGCGGCCTCCTTTTGAGGGGGATTCGCAGTTGGAAGTGTTGCGACAAATTGATCGCGAGGAGCCCAGACAGCCCTCGACCCGGATGAGTGAAGTGCCGAGGGACCTGGACGTTGTTTGCATGAAATGTTTGCGGCTTGATCCTTCTCAGCGCTATGGATCTGCACTGGAATTGGCTCAAGATCTGGAGCGATGGCTCCGGGGCGATCCAGTACAGGCACGTCATTTGACCTTGCTGGAACAGGGCTTGAATTGGGGCAAGCGCAGTCCTGTCGTCGCCTCACTGAGCATTACCCTTGTAATTGCTTGCGCGGCGTTTGTGGTTTTTCAGGGCTTAAGTCGCAAGGAACTCAGGCTGGAAAGAGATTATGCACGCAGCCAGGAAACCATCGCTAAAGAGATGGCCGCCAAAGCACAATTCAGCGAGATGGCTGAGCGCCGCCACCGAGAGGCCGCCGAGCGGATCGGAAAGCAATTGGCCGAAAGGTTATTCCGTTCTCGCTTTTTGAGAGCGGACCGGGAGCTTTTGGACAACGATTTCGCTTCCGGTACGGCTCAATTGACGGCTTTGCTTCGATCCCATCCCGATAACCATCTGGTTTGGTCCCGATTGATGTCAGCATTGGTTGTGCGACAAGCCGCACGACCCATCGCCCAACTGGAGCACGACGAAAAGGTGAATCGTATCGAATTCACTTCCGACGGTCGGCATGCCTTGACTTCCTCCATCAAAGGAAGATCCGTGCGGTTGTGGGATGGTTTCGATGGCAAGATGCTCTGGGAATACGTCCACGACAGGGCGGTCATGGACGCAGCGATTCGGCCCGATGACGCGGTGCTTGCTGCGGGGTATAACGACGGCACGATGCGCTTTTGGGACATGGAGACCCGGAATGTCATTGTCAAGGATTTCAATGAATTTGGGCAGATCACTCAGTTGAGTTACAGCCCTTCTTCCAAGCATCTCATGTTTGCCTCGATTGGTAACAGGGTGCATCTTTGGAATCAGGTTCATCCCGAACCCAAGTTCGATCTCTTGAATTTGAAAACACGATTGATTGATGCGCTTTGGGTTCCAGGCCTCGAACGCATGATTTTGGGGAGTCGCTCGGAAGGGATTTTTGAACTGAATGCGGAGACTGGGGAATTGGTTGAAATTCGGGGAAAGGACGTTTCGGTGGACGGATTGGACCTCAGCATGGACGGTCGATTTCTTGCCATCACAAGGTCCGGGCAGGGTGAAGTTTTGATTTGGGATCGTGAGGTCCGCAAGATAGTGACCAGTTTGCGCCATGGCAGCCCTTTGTTTGACGTCGAATACAGTCCGGCCCAGCCTATCCTGGCCACCGTTTCAAGCGACCGTAAAACGCGGATTTGGAAATCCAGCGGTGAATGGATTCCTCGAGAATTTGAATTGAATGTCAACCCCCTGCTGGTTCGATTTGGACCGCTAGGAAACCAATTGCTGGTCGGAAGCATGGGGCCCATGGCAAATATCTGGGATACAAGATCAGGGCATATATTGGTCGATAACCTCAGGCATCCATCCTATTTGGAAGATGCCCGCTTCAGCCCCCAAGGTGATCGGCTTCTCACCCTTTTTGGCTCAAGGCCTCATGCCATGCTTTGGGGCGTAGGAGGCAAAGATGCGTCTGATCTACTTTCCCTCAAGGCAGACGGATCTGTTTATTCCGCGGCGATCCATGCGGATGGTGCGATCGCAGCCATAGGACTGACGGATAAAGTTCGCGTTCTTGATCTGGTAACTGGCAGGTCGATTATTTCTGATATTCCATGTCCGGCACCTGTCACCACGATTTCATTCCATCCACATTCACCGCGCCTCCTGGCGGGTTGTTCCAATGGACACAGTTTCATATATGACATCGAAACCCGGAGAACCATTCCAAGTAAAGTAACGTTCTACGGTCAAGTCACTGCCTGTGCCTTTAGCCCGGACGGAAAATGGGCGGTGACGGGAGCGGCTGGCGGTAAAATTGAGTTGCAGCATTCAGACACAGGCGATCGCGCATGCGCTCCCATCCATGGGTTAGGTCGAATTTCCAGTATCGCCTTCAGTCCGGACGGAGAGAGTCTGGCAGTCAGTGCTTACAATCGCGATACGAGATTGTGGTTGGTTGAGGAGGGTGAACTGCTTCATCGGCGGGAGCTTGCCCATCCCAACGGAGCAGCCAGGGTCTTGTTCGATCCCGATGGAGGCCGATTGGCAACGGTTTCCGAAGACGGAATGGCGCGTCTCTGGGACGTCGATGAAGGAGCGCTTTTGATTCAGATCCAGCACGATGATCGCTTGCGGGATGCCTCATGGAGTTCCGACGGAAGCATCCTGGCGACCTCCAGCGCCGATAGGACCGTTCGACTTTGGAACAGTCGAACCGGCGCGCCCGTCGGACGAGGTATGCAGGGCGTTTGTGCGTTTCTAGGTGTCCGATTCTCGCCCGAAGGAAACAGGCTGCTGACCTCCGACGAAGACGGTGCCGTTCGCGTTTGGGATGTTGAAACCCAGTTGCCAATATGGGAACCGATCTTAATGGGGGGGGTGAATCACGTCGTCCAGTTTCATCCTGATGGCGATCGCTTGATTGCAATTTCCAGATCCGGGGAAGTTTCGGTGCGGATGTGCCCTGAAATCCAGTCTCATGCCGAAGCTCCTGATTGGTTTGTCGATTCCATTGAAGCGCATATTGGCGCTCGTTGGACCAATGAAGATACATTGGCGCTTTTGCCTGATTCAGCCGTTACAGGCAGAACTCCATCTACATCATTCAAAGCGGAGCAAAAGCCATTCCAACGATGGGTGGATTGGTTGAAGGCGGATCCCGATTCAAGAGGAATCCCGCCATTTCAAACCAAAGAAAGCGAGTTTTCCAGATGACCAGCTACGCGTCCAGCCAAGCATTCACTTTGGCAATGGTTTCCTTGCGATCAGTGTGTATTTGCCCGGTCCAACCGAGGCGAAGACAGGTTTCGATGTTTTCCGCTCTGTCATCGATGAAGAACAGCGACTGACCTTTTAAACCCGTCAAAGATTCTACCTGATGATAAATCTCAGGATCCGGTTTCATGACCCCGTGTTCGTAGGAGAGGCAGTAGTGATCGAATTCGTTAAAAAAGGAATAGGTTTTTCTTATCCAATCGACCGCCATGGCGTTTGTGTTGGAAAACACAACGCATGGAACATGTCTTTCTTTTAGTGAACGCATGAATTGGATCATCGGATCAATAGCGGAAAAGATATCCGAGAAATCCAGGCAGAAGGTATCAAAATCGGCCTGGTAATCGCAGGAACGAGCTATTTCATGGAAGAACTGTTGTTGGCTGATTTCGCCTCTTTCAAATTGATGCAGCAGGGCAGATTGGTCGATGAGTGATTGTATATCTTCTGCAGAACGAATCGAATGTCTGGCAATTTGCTTTGCCGCGATGGCGAAATCGAAAGCCAGCAGCACATTGCCCAGGTCGAAGATGACCGTTTTATTTGGATGATTATTCATGAGGCATGGTGCTTCTTCCTTGCAAGGCTTTCCCAAGAGTTAATTCATCTGCATAGTCGAGTTCGCTACCTGCCGGAAGGCCTTGTGCGATCCGTGTTACTTTAACTCCTGTAATGGCCAGTCTTTGGGCAAGGTAATAAGAAGTGGCATCTCCCTCAACATCTGAGCCGAGAGCCAGGATAATTTCCTCGACCGTATCATTTTGGATACGCTTTTCCAGTTCTTGGATGCGAAGATCCTCGGGGCCTACTCCATTCATTGGAGAGATTTGCCCGCCAAGGACATGGTAATGCCCCCGGAAAGCGTGCGATTTTTCAATGCTCAGGATGTCCGTTGGTTTCACGACCAAGCAGATGATTTCCTTGCTGCGCTGTGGATCCGAGCAGAGATCACATGGTTGGGTTTCAGTAAGGCCTCCACAGATTTCGCACAAGCTCACCCTTTCTTTTGCTTCCTTGATGGAATGGATGAGTTGTTCAATGGGGGGCTGACTGCTTTGAACGATGTGCAGTGCAATACGTTCCGCAGACCGTGGGCCTATCCCTGGGAGGCGGTTCAGTGCTGATTTCAATTCCTGAATGGTTGGTGGTAAATGGAGCATATCATCCAGTCATTCAGGAACAGTTGCTGCCTGAATTTGCATGCGTTCAAGCAGCAATGGGTCGTCAGTTGATGCCGCAGTGGCTCCTGGACATTAAACCAGGCCGGGAATTTTAAGTCCCGAAGTCAGCTTGCCCATTTCGTCGTTTGAAATTTCTTTGGCTTGCTCCAAGGCATTGTTGGCCGCTGTCAGAACAAGGTCTTCAAGTAACGAGATATCTTCTTTGTCCACTGATTCAGGATCAATCGTGATGGCCTTCAGTGTTCCATCGCATTTCGCCGTTACCTTCACGGCCCCACCTCCACTGGTTGCGTCTACCGTGCGATCCGCCAAATCTTCTTGAGCCTGTTCCATTTGACGCTGGATACGGCTCGCCTGTTTCATGAGTTTCCCGATGCTTGACATAGTGGTGTGAGTTTAGGGGGAGTGAGAACTGAATTCAAGTCGATGATTCAACCTTTAGCATTCTTCCTTTAAAAACTTCCAAGGCTTCCTTGATCAGAGGATCGTTAAGGAATTCTTCCTGATCAATAGGGACTTTCGGCGCTCCATTGGAAGGCTGGTCACTATTTCCTTGAGGTTCAAAATCACTGCCGGAGGAGGGAGGCGCTTCTGAAGTCTCAGTGGATGCAATAGGTTTTTCCAGTTCCCGGAGCTGATCGGACTTGATCAAGCGAATCTTGAGATCAGGATAGCCCAGGGCTTTGAGGAAATCTTCCAATGCTTCGTGGTTCTTTTTGTTATCCACCATTTCCATCTGGTCCGCCTGTGAAATGGGATAACCGACGGTAATCACCTGCCCCTTGATCTCAAGAGGCTGCCCGTCAGCCAGGTAACTATGCAGAAAAGGATTTTCCTTCGAAACTTTCTTCAGCAAAGCATGCCAAAGTTTCGGCAAATCAACTTCAGAGGCGGGTGCCGATGGTGTTTCCTGGATGATGGTTTCATGTTGAGTGGGAGGAGAAACCTTGGGAGATGGTTTGGGTGCAGGCTTTTGATCGACGACTGGTTTACTTGCCGCTGGCGGCTTTCTGGTCGGTGCCGGAGGTGTGGGTTTGCGGGGGGCAGCGGTTGTTTCTTGGAGATTGGTTGGTGATTGCTGTTTGAGTTCCTTGAGCGTTCGAATGACTTCGTCAATGCTTTTGGAAGCAATGGATTCGGAAGCCTTGATCAGGCCGACTTCGACTGCAATCCGCTTCGCACTGGCTTCCCTTAATCGGTAGTCTGTTTCGGAAAGAGCTTCCAGGAGGTTTAAGACCTGATGGTCGGAAAGTCCTTTCGCATGTTCCGTCAAAGAACTCAGTTCTGCTTCAGACAAAGCTTCCAGTTGATCTTTTGATTTTGAAACTTTCAAGATCATGAGGTGTCTGAAGTAATCCTGCAGATCGGCCAGTAATCTGCCGAGGTCTTTTCCGTTTTTCACCAATTCATCCAGCTCGTTGAGAATGGACAAATTATCCTGCCTGATGATGGCTTCAGAAAGTCTCAGAATTTGATCTCTCGAAGTGAGCCCAAACATGGAAAGAACGTCTTTCTCTTCCACCTGCTCACCGCAGAAACTGATCAACTGATCCAAAGTGGATTGTGCGTCCCGCATGCCTCCATCCGCGCCTCTTGCAATCGCTTGCAGAGCGGCTTCTTCGATTTCAATGCCTTCTGAATCTGCAATTTTCTGGAGTTGTGCCACGATTTGCGGAGCTGCAATCCTCCGAAGATCAAATCGCTGACACCTGGAAAGAATCGTGGGCAAAACCTTCTCAGGTTCGGTAGTTGCAAACATGAATTTCACATGTTCTGGAGGTTCTTCCAAGGTTTTCAACAATGCATTGAACGCTTCCTTGGTCAGCATGTGGACTTCATCAATGATGAAGATTTTATAGGGTGAGACGGCAGGTGCATAGTTCACCGTATCTCGTAGTTCTCGAATTTCCTCAATGCCACGGTTACTGGCACCGTCAATTTCGATAACGTCCAGAGATCTACCCTCCGAAATCTCACGGCACCTTGGATCATCGTCTGGAAAATCAGTTTTTGGGCCGTCGGTGCAATTCAAGCATTTGGCAAAAATGCGTGCCAATGTCGTTTTACCCGTTCCTCGTGGGCCGCAAAACAAATAGGCGTGTGCGATTCTCTTTTTGCTGATGGCATGGCTTAAAGTGCGAGTGACATGGTCCTGCCCCACGACCTCTTCAAATCGTTGAGGTCGGTATTTGCGAGCGATGACCTGATAGCCTGACATGGTTTGGGAAGCTTGCCTTGCCTGTCGAAAACAGGCAAGAACGGACCTCTTCGAGAGTCCTATATTTTCATTGGAAGATCCTTTAAAAATTATTCGTTCCGGATCCAAGAAAAAGCCCCGGAGAGGCGGCGTTTCAATCCGCTTCAGCTCCGGGGCTTGAAAAATTAACTCAGTTTCTGTAACGGAAAACCTTCCGATTCGAAAGGCGAGTTACTTTGCGATGGCTTCTTTGACCATTGCTACAAACTTCGATGGATCCTTATCCAGGTCGGGTTTGCAGTGATCACAGCAAAGTTTAATTAAAGTGCCTTCATGAACATAATTCACACTTTCGCCCATGCTTCCCAATTCCTCGCCGCTTACAACGCATGTTTTCAAAGGGTAAGTTGCTGATTGCGCCGCAATAATAGCTTCATCGGTCATTTTGTTGACATCCTCAGCCAACTGGTTGGCTGTATCTGCAGCCGTATTTGCCGCCTCGGATATGGCCCCGGCAATCTGATTGGCTGCGTTATTAGCTGCACTCGCAGCTTCCTCGTGATGTTCTTCACCATGTTCGTGATCATGATCGTGGTCATGACCGGCGTGATCGTCACCGCCACCGCAGCCAGAGAGCCAAAGAGCGCAACTGAGTCCGATGATGATGGTTCCCAATAAATTGACGATGTTTTTCATATCTGTTGTTCCAAAGAGATGAAAACTAACCTAAATCTCTATCAGTTCAAGCGAACGTTTCACCGCATTGCTGACTTGCAAAAAATGGGGCTCAAGGATTGAATGCGCCTCATGGATGCTAGAAAAACGAATTTGACCGTCTTGGCAGTCATCGGTCTGGTTTTGGTTGGAGCAATTTTTTCCTGGTTTCTGGCAGCCGATATAGTTGTTGTTGGACTGGATTCTTCGCTATCTGATGACCAGAAACGAGCACTCTTCCAGAAGCATGCCCACGAAACATCTTACCCTGAGGCGGCCACTGAAGTCTGTTTTCGTCTTGAACCAGGTTTTTATGAAGACGGTGATGTTTATGGAGAATATGTACGATTCAAGGCAGGTGCCGACGTGATTGAAGCCTTTGTGGAATCCACCCTTGGACTGGAATCTGAACGGGAAGTTCCCACTGACTACGCATCGTGGCATCAGGGAGTCGGTGATTACCCCTGGTGGCGTCCGATGGCTGTGACCGACCCGGTGTATTATGAGGATGGCAGGAAATTTATCACGGTCGATGCGGCCAATGGGATTGTTTATTACAGCTATGTCAGATCTTACAGCGAAGTCAAAGGCATCAGTGCTTCGGGAAAATAAGCCAGGATGTGAATCACGTCCTCGGGTGAACCCATCTATTTGAAGTGAATCTTCAACTTCTTCGCACTTTCCTTTCGGTACGGAAGCACCTGAATTACACTCGTGCGGCTGAGGAGGTTTTTTTGTCACAGCCGGCTGTTTCTCGTCAGATCAAACAGTTGGAATCTGAGTTTGGAGTTCAGCTCATCGAACAATTGGGCAAATCACTTCGGTTGACCAAAGCCGGCCAAACGCTTGCACTAGAGTCGGAAATGTTACTGGGTGCCATGGAAAGGACTAAAGAGGCGGTTCAGGCTCACAGCTCTCTTGAGCATGGTTCCCTGCGTATTGGCACCAGTTCGACCCCCGGTTGTTACGTGTTACCTGAGGTGCTCGGATTGTTCCATGAGAAATATCCCGACATTGAGCTGAAGTATGTTTCTGATAACTCCCAAAGAGTGGAGCAAATGATCATCGACAACACTCTGGACCTAGGGTTTGTAGGAGCTTATCTCACTAATGATGACCTGATTTTAGAATCCGTGATGGAGGATGAAGTCGTATGTTTTGCGAGTCCATCTCACCACCTTGCCGGAGAATCCCGGCTTTCCCTGCAACAAATTTCCAACGAGCTTTGTGTCCTCCGGGAGAGAGGTTCCTCCACGCGAAGGCTTTTTGAATCCTGGTTGTCCAAGGAACAAGTCCGATTGGGAAAAGTTATCGAAGTTCATTCTTCTGAAGCGGTCAAAAACCTCGTGTCTGCGCGATTGGGATATTCCTTCATGTCCATTCACGGGCTGCAAAAGGAGATCCGTGATGGTCAATTGAAGGTTCTTAATGTCAAAGGCATGCCTCTTCCAAGGCAAATTTACCTGGTGCATCATGCCAAAAAGCATTTCTCACCGATCATGGAAGCATTCTTGGAAATCATGAAAAATGTAACCAATAGTAAAAGGGCTGGCCCCTCCATGGTGTAACTTTCTTTCAATCAGTTTCTTTTGTGATCTCAATGCTTGTTCACCGCCCTGATTCCGGTTCCCAAAAAATGTGCTTTTCACTGAACCGTAACAATCTCTGCGAAATTCTGTCGCTTTCAAAACCCAATTTTCCTGCGTCGTCTGAAATCGACAGAATTTAAAAATGCCTGGCGAGCACTATCCTTTTTTATGCAAAGAAAAACGCATGATAACCATGCAAAGAATGCGGTTTGTTTATAGTTGCCTTTCAATTTGTGATGGATAGTATCCAGAAAAAGAGTCAACATGATGCTCCATCAGCAACCTTTGATGACACGGAACTTTGCGCTCGCACGTTAAACTCATCAAGATGGACTTAGTCTACCAAACCAACATCGAATTATGATCCTTCGGAATTCTACTAAACCAACATACCTACGATCCAGGCAGACTTCTGCCGGCTTCACACTGATTGAACTTCTTGTCGTGATTGCCATTATCGCGATCCTGGCGGGCATGCTTTTGCCGGCGCTAAGCCAGGCCAAAGAAAAGGCCAAAGCGACCAAGTGTATCAACAATCTCAAGCAGATTGGGTTGGCCGCCATCATGTATGCGGACGACAACAATGACGAGTATTGGAATATCAACGGTAATTTTCCCAATCACGGTCAATGGACCATCAACCCTCGATCCGACGTTCAACTGGAAAAAGATCATGACCGTGCCTACTGGGGTATTGGTTATCAAGATTACATAGGGAACACCCGGACGATTTTCAACTGCCCCAGTGCGAAACATGTGGATGAGTGGCGTGAGACTGGTTTGAGATTTCCTGCCTCCTTCTGGCTCAACTCCGCTTTCGGCATCAACGGCAAATTGACCGCAGGCAACAAGAAACCAAAGGTCTCCTCCTATCTTTCTCCAAACACAACCATCTTTTGTCAGGACGCGGCAGAACAGAAAATGGAAGGGGATACCGATTCCATTGGATTATTTCCAGGTCAGACGGAAATCCTGACCCAGTGGCGGGTGGGGCTTGCGGGTCTTTATCCCGAGCGTGAAATGTGGCTTGAGTGGTATCGCCACAACCAAAGGAACAATATTCTGTGGCTTCCAGGTCATGTCAGCACCGTCAATTTCCGGGGATTTGAAGTCGGTGTTGATTATCGGTGGTACACTGGGGAACAACCTTTACAACAACCTTGATCGTCGCACACCACATGAAGCATCAACCTCTTTATTTACTGCTGTTTTTCCTGATTGCCACCCTGCTCATGACTGGCTGTGGCGAGGAAAAATACACTGGACCTGAATCAGTCAGTCCTGAAGAAGTCAACACGGTCATGAACGAATCATTTGCGGATGCATCTGAAGAGATCAAAAAAATCGTTCAAGACATGTTGATCAGTTATTCGAAAAGTGACTTTACCAAAGCATCCGCCATCACCCAGGCCCTGCTATCCCGAACAGACATCACGGACTCACAACGACAGATGGCCAGTCGTTGCTTGATGACCGTGAATGATGAAATGAAGCGGGCGATGGAGGAAAAGGGAGATCGTAAGGCGGAACAATATCTCCGGCATATGAATGCCAATAAATAATCAGGTTTTTCAATCAAAACACCGAAACGATTCCTAACCAATGGACGAGGAATCTTCTAACGAACACAACTAGATACCATGATGACTAAGAGACTCGTGAAATCTTCCTTGGCGGCATTATTGATCGCCGCAGGAACTATGATCGCTGCTCAAGCCCAGGATGTGGGTTTGTGGCAGTTTAACGGCAACCTGAACAGTGCCAATGGTGGTGATCCCATCGTTGAATCGTTTGTTTCAGGTGAATTCGGCACAACGGAATCTTTTGGGATAGGTCCCATCAACGGAGACGTTGCCCAGGTGATGAAGTTTCCGGCTGTGACCGAAGAGGATACCGGTTTTGTCATGCCCGTCCCAGACGGTATGGGAAATTCCAACCAGTATTCTTTCATGGTGGATATTTATTATCCTGCCGCTTCCAACTCCTCAGCTCGAGGGCTTGCTGACAACACGCCCGATTTCGCCGGAGCCGAGTTGAGCATCAACGCCAACAACGCGGTAGCAGCAGGGGGAACCAGCGGTGTGATCAATCCTGACACCTGGCATCGTGTGATCGTCACGGTGGATGGTGAGAATCAACTGATCTCACGATACATCGACGGTGTTTTGACCGGAACTAGTCCCATCTCCAGTGATGACCTTCCGTTCGGGCCTTATACCCTCGATACTCAGTTGGATGTGATTCTGTTCGGATTCACCACTGAGGGTTACGTGAACAGTGTTCAATTGAGAGGGGAAGCGATTTCCTCTGGACAGGCCATTGCATTGGGCGGCGCAACCGCGGAAGGATTGCCTGAAGAGCTACCTCCAGTACCATCCTATGTGGAATCCTGGACTCCGGCAGGCAATGTTGCCAACCGGGACACTGACATTGGTGTCGTTCTGAATCAGGGGGACGCATCCATTGATCAAGCAACGATTTCGTTCACCCTGAATGGGGAAGCTCAATCTCCTTCCATCAATCAGTCAGGTGATGTCTTCACCATCTTCGTAGATCGAGACCTGCCATTTTCACCCGGCACCAAACACACTCTCATGGTGACTTACACCGATGACAGAGATGGAGAAAAATCTTTCACCCATAACTTTGATGCCGCGATTTACTTCGAAGACTTTGAAGGATTGAATCTTGGCCCCAACGTGGATGAAGGTCTTGAATTTGACAAGGCCTGGACTCGTGAAGGTCCTGAAGGATGGGAAGTCGATGACAGTGGAATTCCCGGAGTCGGGGATCCTGATAACAACGGTGTTGAAGAATGGGCCGGCTGGAGTTTTGCCGATAAAGAGTGGTGGGTTGCCACCGCCGGTGATCAGCGCCGCAGCGAATTTAATTTGAGTCAGGGAACGGCTTTGATCGCGGATCCTGATGAATGGGCTGACGACACCAATCCCCGAGGAGAGGAGGAAGGCTGGTTCGAAACTTACGTGACCTCACGTCCTGTCTCACTGGAAGGCATTGCTGAAAATACCGCTTTCTTGCAGTTTGCCTCAAGCTGGCGTCCTGAGTTTGACTCTGATTACCACCAAACCGCCAACATTGAAATATCCTACGACGGTGGTGAATTCATTGAAATTCTCAAGTGGGAATCCGATCAGGCAAGTCCGAACTATCACGACCATGCTCCCAATGAAACCATTTTGATCGATCTCAATAACCCCGCTGGAGCGCAAGAAGTTGTCATCAAGTTCGGTATGTGGGATGCCGGAAACGACTGGTGGTGGGCCATTGATAACCTGGTTGTCAATGCGGGAGTCAAACCTCCCGTCCTGGCTTCTTCCCCCGTGGGGCTTGAAGTGGATGCAGGTGGAGAAGCAACCTTCACTGTGACAGTTGAAGGCACGGGGCCGTTTACTTATGAATGGTTCTTTAATGGAGATTCGATTGCCACCGAGCAGTCCAATGAAGTGACCAATTCCCTGACCATTACAGGTGCGACCGCAGAATCCGCAGGTAACTACACCGTGGTTGTTTCCAATGACGGAGGATCGACTCCTGCAAGCTCTCCCGCTCTACTTGAAGTGAGAGCAGCCATTGAAGGTGCTGTCTTGTTTGCAGAGGACTTTGAGGGACTCCCTCTTGGACCCAACGTGGATGAGGCATTAGCTGGAGATGAAGTTTGGACCGATACTCTTCCTGACGGTTGGAGCCGTGTGAATGATCTTCCAGGATTGGATGATGATGAAGTGGGTGTGCGCGAATGGGAAGGCTGGGCTTTTGCCGACCGTGAATGGTGGGCTGCCACCGCAGGTGATCAGCGACGCACTGAATTCACCAAAGGTACTGGAACCGTGGCCATCGCTGACGGTGACGAATGGGATGACAAAGGTGATCCTGATTCCTTGGGCGCCATGAACACCATGATGACCACACCCGAAATATCCATTGCAGGAGTCAGAGAGGGAACATTGACTCTTCGTTTTAACAGCAGTTGGAGGCCTGAAGTGCTTCAGACCGGTTTGGTCGAAGCCTCCTTCGATGGTGGTGCTCCTGTTGAAATCTTGCGCTTCAGCTCCGAAGCTGGGGAAGATTTCAAAGATCACGCTCCCAACGATACCGTCACGGTGAACATTGATCACCCAGCCGATGCCAGCACCATGACGCTGACTTTCAGTTATCTGGAAGCCAGGAACAACTGGTGGTGGGCTGTCGACAACATCGAAGTCAAAGGTGTGCTTCCTCCGTTATTCTTCGAAGATTTCGAAGGCTTGGCTCTTGGGGCCAACGTGGATGAGGGAGTTGCAGGCGACAACGTTTGGACTCCAGATGGACCTGAAGGTTGGATGATCGACAAAGATCTTCCTGGTCTGGATGACCCTGAGATTGGTGTTCGTGAATGGGAAGGCTGGGCTTTTGCTGATCGTGCATGGTGGGCCGAAACCGCCGGTGATCAACGTCGAACCGAATTCCTGAAAGGTGTCGGAACGGTTGCCATCGCAGACGGTGACGAATGGGATGACAAAGGTGATCCAGATTCCATGGGTTTCATGAATACCTGGTTGCATACACCATCCATTTCCATCGGTGAAGCCATCCTGTCGAATTCCCTGATCCTTCGGTACAGCAGTAGCTGGAGACCTGAAAACGATCAAAAGGCCGTTGTCAAAGCCACCTATACCCTGGCGGATGGAAGCACGGATGAAGTCGAGGTCCAGCGCTGGACTTCACGCAGTTCAGAACCAACCTTCCACGATCATGAAACCAACGAGAGCGTTTCACTTGACTTGTGGAATCCTGAAGGTGCTCAAAGCGTGGTTATTTCCTTTGGTTACCTTGATGCCAAAAACAACTGGTGGTGGGCTATTGATAATGTCGAAGTTCTCGCAGGCGGGCAGAAAAACAAACCTGCCGGAGCCGCTTCCGTTTCCATCACCGCCGTGGATGGTCAGGTAAGCATCGAATGGGAAGGAACCACTCTTGAAAGCGCCACCTCTGTGCTGGGTCCATGGATCCCTGTGGAAGGTGCCGGAAGTCCTTACACAACGGATGCTGATCAAGGGCAGGCTTACTTCCGTGCTCGATAATAGTTACTATCAACGTCAGCGGCCTCTCTTCTGAAAAGCCGCTGGCGCTTTTACCAAAAAATTTAAGCTCCTGCTGAGTGGCAGAAAGGCTTGGAACGGGTCTTGTGGGTGTGCAACCGTGTGTCACCCCAAGGCCCGTTTTCCTTGTACGGTTCTCCATCACTCAATCGTGGATGTTTTGATTGATGTCCATTACATAGTGATTTAGCCTTTGATCCTACCCAAAACAGAACACTTGATATGTCACGGATACAAAAACCCATTGTCTTTACTCCAGCTTCTTTCCCATATCCCATGATGACTGTGGGATGCATATTTTTAGTTTGCGTATCCTTCTTGCATGCCCAGGTTGCACCATTGCCCGGAGAACAACAATTGCCTGACCGCATGCATTCGGCTATGGAAGAAATGCCGATGATCAGTGTTGGTCATGAAAAGACTGATTTCATCGGGAGCGACCACCGCATTCTTCAGGCAGCGGTGGATTACATTTCTGGTTTAGGAGGAGGTATTGTTTCGATTTCCGAGGGGGTATATGACATGGGGGATTCATTGCATTTACGATCCAATGTTCATGTACGAGGTGTTCCCGGAAAAACGGTTTTACGAAAAGTAAAAGCGTATCGATCTCCATTGGCATTGGATGGTGACTTCGGTGAAGAACAAGTCACTCTCCAAGATCCAACAGGTTTCGTCATGGGTGGGGGGATCATGATCACTGATCGTGGTGCCGGAGGTTTTCACACCACAGTGGCTCGCATTATCGGCAAGCGTGATTCGACCTTTGCCATTTCACGTCCCTTGATGGCGGACTGCATGGTGAGTCAGGATGCCTATGCGGCCAGCGTATTTCCAATTGTGAGCGGCGTTGAATGTGAAGGGGTGGAGCTGGAAGGTTTGACAATTGATGGCAACAAGGAAGAAAATTTCTTTTTAAATGGATGCCGTGGTGCGGGAATATACCTTTATCGTGGCCACGGGACCGTCATCCGTAATTGCATTGTCAGGGACTATTTTGGCGATGGAATCAGTTTCCAGCAGTCTAATGATGTTCAGGTGATTCACTGTATAAGCGAGGGAAATACCCATTTGGGACTGCATCCCGGTAGCGGTTCGCAACGTCCTGTTGTCTCCAATAATACCGCACGTCACAATGGTGAGGATGGCCTGTTTCTTTGCTGGCGGGTGCGTCACGGTTTGTTTGAAAATAATTTATTGGAAAACAACGGTCGATTTGGGATTTCCATCGGGCATAAGGACACGGATAATTTATTGCGAGGAAATCGTGTCGTCTTGAATGATCAAGCTGGGGTCTTTTTTCGAAATGAAACCTATGGGATGGCTGGGCATCGTAATCGATTGGAGGACAATCTCATTGAAAATAATGGTAGAACCAGTGCCGCAACGGGAATCCGAATTCGAGGTGCAACGGATGGATTGATTTTTCGCAATAATGTGATTCGTGAAACAAGGGAAGGGGACCAGGCCTTTCAAAGGATAGGCATTCAGATAGAACAACAGGCAGGCCGAGTCGAGTTGGAAAACAATGCGATTCGTGCAGAGCAGAAGATCGTGGATTTGCGGACCCCATGAGGATGCATTCGCGCCATACAATATTTTTGATCCTGAATATCGCGGTCACCTTTAAAATAATGCATACCTAGATTTGTCACTATGAAATCGATCCAATGGAAAGGGACTCGCAGAAAATGGATTCAACAGTCCGCCGCCCTCGCTGCCTCCGGTGCGGTGGTTACAAGTCGTGATTTTATTGTACCTGCAAATGCACATCAGGATTCCGATGAAAGATCCGACCTCAACCGTTTTCCTCGGATGGTCCAAGAATTTTATGTGCGCCGGGTTCGTGAAGAAACTCAGAAATCTGACCATATTCGAGAATCGCTGCAATCGAGATCAGATGCAGAGCTTTATATCCAAACCATTCGGAAACACATCCGTGCCTGCTTTGGCCCTGAGCCTGAGCGCACCCCTCTCAATCCCCAAATCACAGGTGTTCTAGAGCGGGATGGCTACAGAGTTGAAAAGTTAATTTTGGAAAGCCGCCCGGGGTTTTTCGTTACAGGAAACCTCTATGTGCCAACCCATGTGGATCATCCTATGCCTGGAGTCATAGGAACCTGTGGACATTCGAGCAACGGAAAAGCAGAGGCCGCCTACCAGAGTTTTTCTCAGGGCCTGGCGCGAATGGGATATGTCGTGTTGATCTACGATCCAATCGGGCAGGGAGAACGATTGCAGTATGTCAATGATGACCTGCGTTCCACTGTTGGTGTCGGGGTTCGCGAACACCTATATGCAGGTAATCAACAATTCCTTGTTGATGAGTTCATCGGTTCATGGAGAGCTTGGGACGGAATTCGTGCACTGGACTATTTACTGACACGTGAAGAGGTCGATCCGAATCACATTGGAGTGACCGGAAACTCCGGAGGAGGAACGATGACGACTTGGTTATGTGGTTTGGAATCACGATGGACCATGGCGGCTCCCAGTTGCTTCGTAACCACCTTGAGGCGCAATCTGGAAAATGAACTACCAGCAGACACCGAACAATGCCCCCCAAAATCCATTGCATTGGGAGTGGATCATGTGGATTACCTGATCGCGATGGCTCCCAAACCTGTGGTCATCCTTGCCAAAGAAAAAGATTACTTTGATGTGCGGGGAGCGCGTAAAGCCTTTGAACAACTCAAGCACATCTACCGGTTAATGGGGGCGGAGGATCAGGTGAAACTGTTTATCGGACCGACTTATCATGGATTTTCTGCTGAGAATCGCGAAGCCATGTATGCCTGGTTCAACCGTGCCACCGGAAAGCAAATCGCTTCACCAGAATCTGCCATCAAACTTGAAAAAGACGAGGATCTTCAATGTACTACTGAAGGACAGGTGGCAGCAATGGGATCCAAAACAGTGTTTCATTTTACAGCCGAAAAGGCTCACGCTCTTTCTAAAAAACGATCCGAATTGTCCGCTGGTCAAATTCGCCAGGCACTCGCTCGTTACTTGGGTATACCTGCTTCTCTTTCCAAACCCTATTATCGAATATTGAGACCACGCGGGAGCCGTGGGTATCCATTACCGCATGCAACGACCTATGTGATTGAATCGGAACGCGACGCTCAATGTGTGGTTTATCGCTTGGGGAATGAGCGCCATTATTCGCGTCCCAATACGAAGGTATCTGAAGCTGTGCTTTATGTTTCCCATCATTCCGCGGACAGAGAATTAAGGCAGGACGATTGGGTACGCGCTCAGGTCCCGAAACCTTCTGATCAGACGTCCTTCTACGCTTGTGACGTTCGCGGAGTTGGGGAATCGAAACCGGACACATGCGGCGAGAACTCTTTCCTGCAGCCATATGGTAATGATTACTTTTACGCCATTCATGGTATCATGCTTCATCGACCCTATGTGGGACAAAAAACACTCGATGTATTGCAGGTATTGAGGTGGCTTAAAGAAGCCGGGCATTCGCGTATCAGGCTGGTTGCACAAGGTTGGGGAACTTTACCAGCGACGTTTGCGGCCGTTCTCAGCGAGGCTGTGGACTCCGTGGTGCTCAAGGATGCACTGAAATCATTTCATTCGATCGCCACCTCAGAATCCTATCATTGGCCTTTGTCCACTTTTGTGCCGGCCATTCTTCAGGAATTGGATTTGCCCGATTGCTACACCTTGTTGAAGGCTGAGAAAGAATTTCAAATGCTCTGACCCGCTTTATTTTTTTCCAGAGCCAGCCAGTACTTTGTTGATAGCGTTTTTTAATTCTTCGTAAATCGCTTCCTGATCCCGGTCCCCATCGATGATATTGAATTTGTATGCTTTTTGCATACGCAGAAATTCCTGCTGCATTTTATGTTGGTATTGAACGAAACTGTCGAACATATCGCGTGACATCCCGAGATCCATTCCGCTTTCCCAAAAATCAAGACTCTGGTTCTTTGCCAGGTTGCGTTGAATGAGCTTTTTCGGAGAAACATTGAGGTAAAAAACGGCATCCGGTATCAATGCCATGCTGTAGAGGTTTTTGACCCACTGACGATTCATCCCGCGTACCAGATCCCTGGTCATGAGAGTATAAATGTAGCGATCCGCGATCACCATGAATCCTGCTTTTAAGGAAGGAATAATGATGTTCTCCAATTGGTCCGCAAAATCGGTTGCATAGAAAAGGCTCATGGTTGTTTGACTCAAGACATTACCTTCCTGTGCGCGCTCCAGTTCCTCACTGACCAGCGTGGAGCGTTTGATTCCCACCTGAACCGTCGCATGACCATTCCCTTCCAACCATTCCACCAGTTTGCGGATCTGGGTGGAACGGCCTGAACCGTCTGCTCCTTCCAAGACGATGAGTTTACCGGTCAGTTTTTCCAGTGAAATTTTCGGAATACCGTGACCGTAGAATTTTTTCATTGAAAGCACGGGGGGAGAGACATTCAGTTTTCTACCAAATTCGGATTTACGGGTATCTTTTTTCTGAGTGGCCGTTTTAGGTTTGCTGTTGGCAGGCATGATTTTAATCTTTCTTGAAGGCGTCCAGTTCAATGTGTTCGGAAATGAGTTGTCGCAAGACGCTCTGTTGTTCTTCAACCCGCCCCTTCGCATTCACGATCAGAAAATTGAATTCCATACACATGGCAAGGTACTGCTCCAACTGCATTCCCTGAAAGAGTCTGAATGATTCATAAATGTCTGAAGACAGGTTCAGATCCATGCCTGCCTCAAAATACTTGAGTTCAGGCCTTCCTTCCAGGATGCGGCCCAACGTGACTTCCAATGGCGCTTTGAAAAAGAACACGAGATCTGGTTGGGCAGCGAATTCGTAAATCCCCCGCACCCATTCGGGTTGACATCCCCGAACGACATCCCGGGCAAAAGCGGTAAAAATATATCGATCGCACAAGACGATGTAACCGGCCCGCAGCAGTGGAACCAGCTGCCTTTCATATCGGTCTGCAAAGTCGGTAGCATGAATGAGACTGAAGGTTGTGGGGGTTAAGAGTTCCCTGTTTTTGCCTTTGCTGGTGGCCGATTTGACCAGCACGGAAGAATTCCATTCGCTGAAAAAAACTTTAAGTCCCTGCAGTTCCATCCATCTCTTGATCAATTTGATTTGAGTGGATTTTCCAGAACCGTCCAGGCCCTCGACCGCTACCAGGCGTCCGGGATACCCAAGTTCACCAAATGTTTTCCTTCCCATAGGAAGGTAGAATAATCGAAACACCTCCACGGCGAAAGGACGAAAAAAATCCCCGGTTACCTCTCGATAACCGGGGACAGTGAAATGGGGGTCGTCGACTCCTGAGATCAGTTGTCAGGATTCGGCTGAGTGATTGGGATTTCAGGTTCCAGGGTCAAAGGTTCCTGGTTTTCCACCCCTGGAGAGGATGGTTCCAAAGTAGGCGTCCCATCCGAGGGTGTTTCGGGCTCACCATCGGTGGAACCTTCTTTTTCCTCTTCATTCTCGGCGCCCGGTATGGTCACCACGGGACTAGTTGTTTCCGGGTTCGGAGTTTGATTGGCTGGAGTGGTTGATGGTGTCGAGGCAGCCTGACTCGCAGCCGCTTCATCAATCAACCTGGAATTCTTCTTCGATTCGTAGGAATTCAGAACGCCAAGAACCAAAGCCAAGCCAAGGAACAGGGTTGCACAATACTTCGTGATCTTCGACAGGGGAGTGCCGGCACCCGCTCCAAACACTGCCTCCGCGGCACCAGAACCAAAGGCCAAGCCAGCTCCTGCTTCCTTCTTGGGCAACTGCACCAAGATCAGCAGAATCAGAAAGAAACTGGTGATGACCAATACTATCGTCAATAGTCCAATGATTAAACTCATACTACTTTAACTTCTTCTCAAAATTCAGAACGGGCAGCTTGTCAAAGCCGCTACGACGTTGCAATCCTGAAATCAAGAAGATTTTCAGGACTTATTTCGGCCTTAGATACTGTTCAGGATGATTTCCGAAAAATTCTTGGCGTCCAAAGAGGCTCCGCCCACCAGGGCACCATCGATATCAGGCTGGCTCATTAACTCACGAGCATTGCCGGGTTTGACGCTGCCACCGTATTGTATACGGACTTGTTTTGCAATATCTGCACCATGCAGCTCGGACAAGACGCTCCTGATGAACTGATGCACTTCCTGTGCTTGCTCAGACGAGGCTGTCTTTCCTGTGCCAATCGCCCAGACGGGTTCGTATGCGATGACCGTTTCCAGCATTTGATCAGAAGTCAAACCTGCGAGACTACCTTTGATCTGGCTTCCAATGACGTCCTTGGTGACATCTGCTTCGCGTTGTTCCAAGGTTTCTCCTACGCAAATAATCGGCTTAATGGATGCGGCATGAGCAGCCAGTGCTTTTTTTGATATCAGGGAATCAGACTCATCCTGATATTGACGGCGCTCCGAGTGTCCAAGAATGACATAGCGGACCAGGAACTCTTTTAACATTTCGGCAGCAATTTCACCCGTATAGGCCCCACCGGTATGTTCACTCATGTTCTGAGCTCCCAAACGAATGTTGGATTCTATGATTTTCTTGGAAACTTCGCTCAGTGCTGTGAAAGGAGGGCAAACAACGATGTCGATTTCTTTGACTTGATTGACTTCTCGAACGAGTTCTTGAACAAGGTCCAGCCCTTCAGCAACAGTCTTGTTCATCTTCCAGTTACCTGCGATGAGCAGTTTGCGGTCTTTATCCATAACGTCTTTTTTTATATTTTGAAAAATTAAAGAGATCAACGATCCGACAAGGCTGCCACGCCGGGCAGTTCCTTACCTTCCAAAAATTCAAGGCTGGCTCCCCCGCCAGTACTCATAAAAGTGACCTGGTCACCCAAGCCAGATTGGTTCAAAGCTTTGACACTGTCGCCACCGCCGATGATGCTCTTGGCACCGCTTTCACTGGTGGCCTTGGCGACAGCTTCGGCTACTGCAAATGTACCTTTGGAAAATCGAGGGTCCTCGAAAATTCCCATGGGACCGTTCCACAAGATGGTTTTGGCTTGTGCAATCTTGTCTGAATATGTTTTGGCTGTTTGTTCGCCAATGTCCACACCTTCCTCATTTTCAGGTATGTTGGGTTCCGTATTTGGGCGAGGGTTTTGAAACTCCAGAATCGGTTTGCCTTTTTTATTCAACTTGTCGGTAACAACAGGTGTGACCACAATATTGTCTGTGGGCAATAATAATTCCACACCTCTTTGAGCTGCTTTTTCCATCGCGGCTTTGGCGACATCCACTTTGTCTGGTTCGACAAGTGATTTTCCAACTGAAAGTCCCTTGGCCAGCTTAAAGGTGTAGGCCATGGCTCCTCCGATGAGTAAACTGTCCGCTTTTTCAAGCAAACGATCAATGACGGCTATTTTATCTGAAACTTTGGCCCCACCCAAAATCACGACAAAGGGACGTTGAGGCGTTTCCAGTTCGTCGCCCAGAAAAGCAAGTTCCCTCTCCATCAACAAGCCCGCAACACAAGGACCACCTTTCGCTGCAATGATTTTTGCAATTCCAGCTGTGGACGCATGGGCTCTGTGCGCTGCACCGAAAGCGTCATTGACATAAGCGTCCGCATTGGCTGCCAGTTGCTCTGCAAACGAAGGATCGTTGGCTTCCTCTTCACTATAATATCGGACGTTCTCGAGTAACAGGATATCGCCTGGTTTCAGCGCTGCCACAGTTTGGGAAACTTTATCGCCTATGCAATCATCAACAAATGCGACAGGACGGCCGAGCAAATCACTCAGGCGTTGGGCAACCGGCCTCAATGACATGGACGGTTCTTTTTGTCCTTTGGGCCTTCCGAGATGAGCTGCCAGGATGATTTTTGCCCCTTGAGACACCAACTGATCCAATGTGGGAACCGTGGCGCGAATGCGTGTATCATCATTGATCAACATTTCTCCATCGCTCTCCGCCATGGGAACATTGTAGTCCACTCGAACAAACACTCTTTTGCCGCTTAAATCGACATCTTTGATGGTTAATTTTGCCATAATCCAAAATTCAGACGGGCAAACATAGCAAAGACCAACTTAGCGTCAAAGAGTTTCGGGAAAAAATTCAGGACCCATCACGGGGTTTGATCAGTCACTGGAAGCCCTGGTCAGACGGTCCTGGATACCTTGCCAAGCAGGCAAGTCTGGGACTGCCTCCACCAGGATCAAGTCTGGATCTTCCTGGTCAGATACGAAGAGTTCAGCATATAGAGCCCTGGCATAAGCTTCCGGGTCGTGTGGTATCACTGAAATTCTTGCAAACTTGTCTGGAGAAGGGATGCTTTCATGGCAGAGAATGCATGTCTTTTCTGGAGTGGATCCCAATTCATGGACCACTGTTCTGACTTCGTCGGGGTTTTTCCACGAATGACACTTCAAGGGAGCCCTCGGTGCGTAGTGTTTTTTGTGGAGCCCGGGACTTGCTTGGGGTTTTTGGGATTCTCCAGATTCGTTTTCGCGGGAAACTTCAAGGTTCATTGTTGAAGGATCGACCGCTCGTAAAGACTCAAGGTGAATGATACCTGGTCTCAATACCACTGGAAATGTCCCGGTTAAGTCCAGGACGGTTGATTCGATTCCCACATTGGAAAACCCACCATCCACAATCAAAGGAATCTGGCCCTTCAATTGACTGGACACATGCTCTGCCGAGGTAGGGGAAAGCTGGTTGGCGAGATTCGCGCTTGGTGCTGCAATTGGACGGCCTAGCTTTCTAATGACCGCTTGCATAAATGGATGCGCAGGCCAACGAATCGCCACCGAGTCCAAACCTGCTGTCACATCCATTGGAATGAGATCTGATTTTGGTAGAACAAGTGTCAAAGGTCCTGGCCAAAAGGCGTTTGCAAACTTTTCAGCATTAACTGACCATTCGCGCACACACTCATCCCGCATCCTGCGACTGGCAACGTGAACGATGAGTGGGTTTGTCGAAGGACGTTGTTTGGTTTGGTAGACTGATTGTACAGCACCCGGATTTAATGCATCCGCCGCCAGTCCATAAACGGTTTCTGTGGGCAACGCGACAATCTGACCATCTTGGAGCAACAACGAAGCTTTCGCTGCAGCTTCGTCGAAGGATCTTGATTGATCAATAGTTAGGACTTCAGTGTTCACTATTTAAAACGGCAATACTGAGCCCAGCCTCCACATCAAGTCCACCAAAACTTTGGGGGTCGGTCCCAACTATTTAAACTTTTCTTCCAGATAGACTCGATTATTCGTGAATCCAAATCGAGCGTTTGGAGGATGTCAGGTAGTGTAAATAGTTGGGACCGACCCCCAATTGGGTTTGTATTATTTTCTAATAAATCGAGACGATGGACTGTCCATAATGGTATGCTTGCTGTCATGAGACTTTGGTTGTGTTTGTTCTTGTTGTGTTTGGGGGGCGATTTGTGGTCACAGGAAGACCATCCCGGACAATTGCCGATTTTTTCCGAAGGTGAACGTCTTTTTGATGAGGGTTCTTACGCCATGGCTTTAAAGGTTTATGATTCTTTTGCTGAAGATGTGAGCTTTGGGCAATCTTTGGAAGTGCCCTATTGGATCAGGTTTCGTCGATTGGATTGCGAGTGGCGTGCTTTGGCGGGTTCCAGGCAAGTGGATTCTTCACTTACTGAGAGGATTTGGTCTGATTTTGATCGGTTGCTGGCTGAATTTCAAACATTTGACGCCAGTGAGAATTTCCCACAAATGACGGCGATCATGGCGGAGTCCGCAGGGGATTATTGGTGGATGCCACGTAATAGACGTGATTTTGGCAGAGCATGGATGTATTACGAAAAAGCCCTGGAAACCTGGGCGTCATCCCCGGATCTTGAGCTAGCGAGGGAGCATTATCTAGGCATTGTTTGGAAAATGACTCACTCGCCTGAGTGGAATCAAAATTTTTCTTCCGCATTTCATGGTAACGCGATACCCGTCAGTATCCTTGAGAATGCCATAAAAATAGCTTCCAGTCGGGAGGACATCGCTCATGCCAATTTTCTCTTGGCGCAATTGCTTCGAAACCGATTGAATCAATCTCCATATATGCATGAGCGAGTGGTTCGTGCTTTTGAAACATCCACTTCTGGATCCACCAAGCATGAATGGTTGGACGACGCTTTGATGCAATACGGAAACTGGCTGGCAAGTCAGGGGAAACCCATTAAAGAAAAAAATGGGCATTGGAGATTCGTTCCTGACTATCCCTCGGCCGTCAAGGAGTGGCGTCGGTTGATGGACATTTATGGGGAGGAGGAAACACGATTTTACCGGCAGGTTAAATCCCGCATAGAAGACGTGACCGGAAAACAGCTGGAGATCATGGCGAGTCATGCTTTCATTCCGGGATCCAAAATCAGACTTCACACCAGTTGGCGAAACATCCGCCGCTTTCAGGTCAAACTATTCAAAGTTGATTTGTTAAAAAACATTCACCTGGAGGAGGGGGGGCTGAATCCAGGCGAATGGATCAAAACCATCCGAACGCCTGAATTGAACTCCGTTTACCAACAGGCCGTTGAAACAGCTGACAAAGGAGAGCACGAACATGGGCGTCAGGACATCGTTTTGGATACCACACCTGAGGACGGAGCTTATTTGGCTGTAGCCTATATTGACGGTGAGGAAGAAAGTCGGGAATTGATCTTGATCAGTCGACTGACGGTCATGGCACGGGCATCTGCCAATCGCACGCTTGTATGGATTTGTGATTCTGTGGATGGACGTCCGTTGCCGGGAGCAGAAGTCAAGCTTTGGCAGCGCGTGCATCAAAACAGACAATGGAGTTATAAAACATTTAATCGTAAAGCCAATGATCAGGGCTTGGTTGTATTTGAGGATCTGGGTGATTTCTCCTCCATGGAGTGGTTGGCTACCGCTCGCCACGAAAATCAACAAAACCTTTCACATTTTTCCAATCCCAGAAGCAATGCCTACATACAGCCCTGGAAAATTTATGCTTTCACGGATAGACCCGTTTATCGTCCTGAAGATGAGGTGCGATGGAAGGTCATAATTCGAAATCAAACATCCAAAGGATTTCGCACTCCTGACTCTGAACAAGTCAAAATCAGGATCCTTGACCCTAAACGATCTGCCGTTCTTGAAGAAAAAGTAACACTGAATTCATTCGGGACTGCAGCTGGGCAATGGCAACCGACTACTGATTCACCATTGGGGATGTATCGTGTCGAATGTCTCAGCTCGGATGATAAACGCATTGGTAGCGCTGAATTGTTCCGTCTGGAAGAATATAAACGTCCTGAAATGAAGCTTGCGATTGATGTTCCGATGCAGAATGAAGAGAGGGCAAAACCCTTCAGACCCGGTGATCGAGTGAAGTTGGAAGCACATGCAGAATACTATTTTGGAGGAGATGTCGTGGGCGCTGATGTGGAAGTCAGAGTATATCGCAAACCCTTTCACTTTTACTTTCCCAGGCCCCGGCCGTTTCCCTGGTTGGAAGAATCCTATCAACGCTCTTTTTCTACCAGAGACTCTTCCACCGGCATTCTGGATCATGAGTTTAAACTTAAAACGGACGCACTTGGAAAAGTGCAGATTGAATTTGATACCCTTCCTGATTTGTCGAGCGACTTGAGCTATCGAGTCGAAGTTCGATTGACGGATTCCTCCCGCCGTGAAGTGGTGGCAGAACACGAGGTGAGAGTGGCAAGGCAAGGACACTTTGCTTCGGTTGAGTTGAAACGCCAAATGGTTCGACCCGGTGAAAAGATGACCTTTGATGTCCAAGTTTTGGATGTCAATGAGCAACCTGTTCGTTTGGAGGGGCAGGTCAAAGTATTGAAGAAAGTATGGGATGAAGTTTGGTGGACACCTGAAGGAGTTGAAATTGAGGGAGCCGCACTCGCTGAAGTCAAGCGGCGGTATAAGTTTTTTCCTCCACCGCCAGACCGCTCCGATCAACGTCCTTGGCGTATTAGGAAACGGGGTTACAAAGATGTTCTTGTTCAGAGCCAGACAGCCAGGACGGATGAAAAGGGGCTGGCTCAAATAACTTTTACCCCTGATCGAACAGGATACTATTCAGTAGTCTGGACCAGTGAGGATCATCGGGAAGGAGCTTTGAAAGGACCAGGCAACGAAGTGCGGTCTGAAAAAAGTTTTTGGGTAAGCAGTCCTGATGTCACTGAGTTGGGGTATCATTCAAACGGTGTCGAGATCATAGTAGATCAGGACACATTTCACTCAGGCCAAACCACTCCTGTCATGATCAGCGTTCCTGCAACGGATCGCTGGGTACTACTTACCGTGGAATCTGATCGCATGATTGAACACCGTATCATTCATGTGAAGGGCACGGTTCGTATGGTTTCCCTCGACATTGGTTCGGCCCATGTCCCTAATTTTTACATTCAAGCGATGATGGTCAGCGATCATAAGATTCATGTAGATTCAGAGCGCATTATTGTTCCGCCAGTACAGAATTTCCTAAATGTCGAAGTAGAATCTGAAAAAGCCAGCTATGGTCCCAGAGAAAAAGTTTCTCTGGATGTCAGAGTGACAGATCATTCAGGGGAACCCGTTGAAGGAGAAGTTTCCGTTGCGGTCTATGACAAATCCATCACCTACATTCAAAATGAGATTGCGGGAGATCCACGTGAAGTGTTCTACGGTGAAAGGAGACCATTAGTATCGCTTCAGGGAGGCCATTGGCGTTCTTTCGAGAAATTGATCGAGCTTGAGGATGGGACCTTGCTTGACGAAGCTTCTTATCAATACTTGATCGAAAATGGATTGAGTTCAAACCAGTTGGAGGGAGACGCACTTTGGTTTCACTTAAGAGATTATTCGCCTGAAGGATTTCATGTGGACGCCCTCACCGGCTTACCTCCGAATTTTAGTGGGGGTTTGGGAGGCGGTGGACTAGGAGGTGGTGGACTAGGAGGTGGTGGACTAGGAGGTGGTGGTGGCTTTGCGCGACAAATGACCTCTTCACCCACGTCCATGAGAATGTTTAAAGCCGCGTCTGCTTCGGCTCAACCAGCGAGTGCCGTAGCGGGTTATGCATCCGATTTTGATTTTTCCAGTGTCGATACAAGCCAAGTGGAGGTGCGACATAATTTCAATGCCACAGCATTGTGGGAACCGAACCTTCATACGGATGCCACTGGGAGAGGTAAGATCGACTTTGAATTACCAGACACATTAACAGACTGGAAAATTGATGCCCGGGGCATTGATGCGAATACAAAGGTAGGTCGTGGATCAGGAAATTTTGTGACTCGACGCCCCTTGTTGATTCGATTGCAAACCCCCAGATTTTTGGTGATGGGTGACAAGGTGGTTTTATCTGCCATCGTCAATAATCAAACCGATTCCGACATCAGGGCGCAAATCTCCCTGACATCGGACCAATTAAACTTGAATGATTCAAGTGACCCAAAACAGATAGCCATCATCCCTGCCAATGGGGAATATCGTGTTGACTGGCCTAACCTAACGGCGCTCAAGCCCGGAGAGATTACACTGAAAGGAATGGTTGTCACGGAGCACGATTCTGACGCGGTGGAACTGAGCCTAGTTGTTCATGAGCGAGGACAGGAGCAGTTTCTGGCTTGGACAGGTAAATCCAACCAGGAGTCCATCACCATACCTGTTGAATTTCCCAAACAGAGAAAAACGGACTCCACCAGGTTAACGGTTCAGGTAACACCCAGTCTGGCAGTTACCATGTTGGATGCCTTGCCTTATTTAATTGATTACCCCTACGGATGTACGGAGCAAACTATGAGCCGATTCCTGCCTGCCGCGATTGTCAAAAGAACACTGGAAAAAGTTGGGCTCTCGGTTTCCGATCTCAAGCCTGGAACATATGGAGGCTTGAATCCTGAGTTGGTTGAATTCACTCACCGAAGCGGCTTTGAAGCCTTGCAGGAAGTCGACAATGTGACCCGTGCCGGCTTGAAGCGATTGTCAGACATGCAGCACGAAGGTGGAGGATGGGGCTGGTGGAAAGATGGCTTATCAGATCCTTTCATGTCAGCCTATGTTGTATGGGGGCTCAGTCTGGTTCAAGAAGCGGGGGTGGATTTTGATCAAGCCATCCTGGATAAAGCCCGAAACTATTTGGCAAAAATCATCATTCAGTATGAGAATCGATTGGACATGCAATCATGGATGCTTCATGCGGTTCATGCTTCAGGAGTCAAGAAGCTGGACAAGAACTTGTCTGAAGCCATTGAGGTCGCCTGGGAAAACCTCTGGGGGCAACGCGATGCCTTGAATGCCTACAGTCGTTCTTTATTGGCACTCAGTGCCCATTACGCCGGTAAATCGGATGCAGCTTCGGTTCTGATTCGTAATTTGGAAAATGGCGTCATTCGAGGAAACGCTTCGCAAAAATCCAGGTTGCAAACGGGAACGCTCATTGGAAGTTCTGCCGCCACCGCTCACTGGGGTGAAGATGGAATTTACTATCGATGGTCTGAGGGGGGAGTGGAAGCCACCGCAATGGCATTGAAAGCTATCATGGCCGTTGATCCGGATCATGAACTTGTGGAACCCGTGGTCCGGTGGTTGATCAATAATCGTCGAGGCGCACACTGGTCCAATACGAGAGATACCGCCATGACATTATTGGTCCTATCCGATTATCTCAAAGTGAGTGGAGAGTTGCAGTCGGAGTTGCAATATGAAGTTTACGCAGGTGAGAAGCTCATTGCAGCTGAGCGCGTGACCAAAGAAAATATCCTGAAAGCTCCGAGTCGATATTCGATTCCTTCATCATTGATCGAAGACAAAACCGATATTCGCATTGTGAGGACAGGTGGAAATGCTCCTTATTATTATGGTATCGAGTCCACCTGGTACAGTCTTGAAAATCCCATCCCGGCGGCTGGAAATGAGTTGTTCGTAAGAAGGGACTATTTCCGACTGGATGAGGTTCCGACCTTGTTGAAAGGAACAGTGCTCGAGCGAGCGCCGATTATGGAGGGGGAGGAGTTGCGTAGTGGGGATCGAGTCGAGGTCGTGTTGACTTTGGAATCCAGGAATCACTACGAGTATTTATTGATTGAGGATTTGAAACCAGCGGGTCTGGAAGCGGTTGAACTTCGCAGTGGAGGTCGGGCTATGGCCAGGCAACTTTCACAAAGAGAAATTGAACGCCTGGAAACTGAGGGCAGAAATTCCGTGAAACACAATGCATCTTGGCGGTTCACGGGCAAGGTCCGCTCTATGCACCAGGAATGGAGAGATCGCAAAGTGGCTTTGTTTATCGACAAGTTGCCGGAAGGTGTTTGGGAAATTCGATATACCTTGCGAGCAGAAGTCCCCGGACATTTCAATGCCATGCCTACTCTAGGTCATGCGATGTATATTCCTGAAATTCGAGGCAACAGCCGAGGTCAAATCATTGAGGTGATGGATCGTGACTCAAACTGACCATGGACGTGCTTGCCTTTCAAAAAAAGAATTGAAGGAATCAATTCATCATTGAAATAGATTCAATATGCTTCCCGAGACCATCAAAACGAGGAGTCCCATGGCAAACACAATGATCATGGTTGTCGTCCACAGCACCAGGGTTGCAAACTTATCGGCGTAGTCGCCGGATTGCCCGGTCAGGGTATTCCAATCTTCAAGCCAACGGGGGAACATTTCACGGCACCAGATGAACCCCAAGCCAAAAAGGATGATTGGTAGCAAAATATCGAAACGCCCCATAACAATATTTTATTGAGTGTCATTGTGCTCGGGCAAGGTTATTTCATGCTCCGGATTCCGATCGTTTGGTCCCTGCTTATTCGCTCCACGTGGCACGAATATTTTCCGGAGTTTTACCCGATTTCCGTAAAGCCTGAAGACTGAGAGATTGATGGCGTTTTGCGAGTCGCTGGCCATTTTCATCCAAGACCAACGGACAGTGATAAAAAGAGGGTGGTTTCCAGTCGAATGCCTGGTAAAGCAGTAATTGACGAGCGGTTGAGACAAGAAGATCCTCCCCACGGACAACCTCTGAAATCTTCATCAAATGATCATCGACCGTGACCGCGAGTTGGTAAGAAGGAACTCCGTCGGCCCGCCAGACCACAAAATCACCAAAATCTTCTTCCACAGTAAAACGGCAGGATCCAAGACGTTCGTCATTGAAATGGATCGTCAAGTTGGCCGGGACTTTGAACCTCCAACAATATTGCTCTTTGGATGAGCGACCCGAATCAGAAGCGTGCAAGTTTCGACAGGTGCCCGGGTAGATGACCTCGTCATCGGCTGCATGTGGAGCTCGGGTTGCCTGCTCAATATCTTTGCGTGAGCAGAAACACCTGTAAACATGGCCCTGTTCAATGAGTTGATTGAGGGCGGATTGATACAACTCCGTGCGTTGACTCTGGAAATAAGGAGCGAATAATCCGGTAGTCTCGGGACCTTCATCCCATTGAAATCCAAACCAGGCCAGATCCTCTATACATCCCTTTACAAACTCGGGTTTGCATCTTGAGAGATCAAGATCTTCTATTCGCAACAATAACTCACCACCCGCAGCGCGCGCCCTCTCCTGAGCTGTCCAGAATGTCCGTGCGTGACCTTCGTGGAGGCGGCCTGTGGGGGTGGGAGCGATACGTCCCCGGTATGGATTGGGGAATGGTTTCTTCACGGATCTTGATCAGAATGGATCTTCTGGATTGTCCTGAAGCCATCGACTGAACCTGGGCAGGGGAAAGGATAATTTGGATTGGAGTTTTTCACAGCATAGCGTGGTATCCGCAGCACGTGGAGGCCCTTTGAATTCTTTCAAAGAACCTTCCTGAATCTGCTCCTTTCCTTCGCCCCAATGTTCCGTCAATAAACGCCCGATTTCAAAGCGAGACAATCGTTCCGCGCCAGAGAGGTGAAGGATGCCGGTCAGCTTTAGGTTCAGAATTTCCCAAAGAGCCAACGCGGTGACATGAGCCGAGATCGGACTTCTGAATTCATCGGTGAACAAAGTCATCGTCCTTCCCGAACGAATGATCTCATGGAGGTTTTCGTTAAATCCTCTGTTACCCGTGGGCGAGGTGCCTCCATTCAACGAGGTTCTAATGATCGTGTGCCTTTTGTTCGTCAGGACATATGTTTCTGCTTCAGCTTTGGTTTCTCCATACTTGCTCAAAGGGTGAGGTTGATCTGTTTCAACATAGTAACCCTTGGTGCCATTAAAAACCAGATCCGTTGATAAGAAGACAAAAGGGATACTTTCTGCGAGCGATGCCAGAAAGCGTGTCAATTCGACGTTGGTTTTCTGTGCGAGTTCAGGATGTTCCTGGCAAAATGGATTGCTGCTGATGGCTGCGCAATGGATGATGGCAACGGGTTGGTCCTTCCGAAAACGATTTTCCACACTTGCATGATCCAGCAAATCCAGACTCTCACGTCTTAAGCCAATTGGGTTGAAATTGGAGGGACAGGTTTTTACGACTTGATTACCAATCAATCCACCCGCCCCTGTGATCCAAACAGAATTAAAGGCTTTCATGGGAATTTGAACGCGGAAGGTTTCCCTCCAGACTTCTGACGAATTTACCAAGAGTTTCGTTCGTAGGACCATATCCATGTCGATAGATATGGTATTCCAGATCGTGAAGGACAGATTCAGCGGAGGTGTAACGCTGGCTGATGTCCCGATCCAGGAGTCGTTGAAGGATTTCGTTCAACTCATCTGTGATGTTCGTCGATTCCTTACGGAAATCAGGGATCGGCATCGTGAGAATGTTGTTCCTGGAATCTGCGGCGTTTTCTCCAGTGAAGGGATTCCGTCCCAGCAACAAGCAGGCCAGTACGATTCCGGTTGAGAATAGATCAGAACGAGCGTCCGTGATGCCGAAATCCGCTTGTTCCGGGCTCATGAAATCTGCTTTACCAGCCGCTACTTCACCCTCCTGATCGATCAAATATCCGGCCGCTTTCGCTATGCCAAAATCGGTTAGCTTGACATCTCCTTCGTAAGCAACCATTACATTTTTCAAACTCACATCCCTATGAACGATGTTGAGCGGAATTCCATTTACGTCGGTCTTTTGATGCGCGTATGCCAAGCCTCTGGAGATTCGACTCGCAATGAACACGGCCAATTCGGGAGGTAGAGAGCGACCATTGGAATCCATCAATTGGAGCAGTTGCTCCAGATTCATGCCGCGGATGTATTCCATGGCAATGTAATATTTCCCATCGGATTCTCCCAAGTGATAGGTCTGAACAATGTTGGTGTGAATCAGATTGGCCACCAATTTTGCTTCTCCAATAAAATTTTTGAGAAACATGGGTTGATCGAGAAAACCTTCTTTGATGAGCTTGATGGCAACTGTCTTGGTGAACTCGTGGGCTCCATATTGCTGTGCTTCATACACCACCCCCATTCCACCTTCAGCGATCTTTCGCGTTAATTCATAGCGAAAGGTATCATGAATGGTGATGGTGCTTTTCATGTCCGGTTTACCCCTGTCAGATGGCCTCGGGGTGTTGATATACAAGATGGTTTAACCCGGTTGGATGAATTGGGTCAAACTATCTGTTCTATTTTGGCGACTTTGTTCAGTCGGGAAGCAAGGGGGCTTCCGGAATCCGAAGGTGAGAAACAATCTTTTTAAGATGAAGTCATCATTTTGAAGACCGAATTAAGAATCGCATGGCTTTTCAAATATGATTTCATAGTACTTTGAAGCACCATAGGCACCGGTGCCTGGTGCAAAGACCTGGACCAATCTCCATCCTTCTCTGGCATGGGTGCGGACGATTTCCTGATAATCGTTTTCTGCTGATCGACGAGCACTCAACCACCCTTCACCCAATCTGACAAATTTGTATTCGTATTTCTGCATGGATGTCAGTCTGCAGCAAAAAGCGCAGACGATCCATGATAGATTTTAGCGGAAATTGTAACCAGTACCCATCCATCAGCCCTGGCTGGTTGATCCAGGCAGAGGTGTTTCTTGATGGACCATCACTTCGCTGAGCAGGAGTAGCACAGATTTGGCATGGTCTTCTTCACATTGCATGATGTCTTGATAGAGGTGAACCAAGTTATCGTCCTTGTCGCTTGGGCTTGATATTTCGCTTCTCATTTCATTCTCCAGTCCGTTGGATCGTTTGTTTAGATCACTTGTTTCGACTTGATCTCTATGATCTATCGGCACAAACCGGAGTTTCGTTGATCAATATTTAAAGATTCACCGACTCGAGGTTACTGGTCGGTGATAAATTGACCAGTTGGAAAGGAGGAGGGGAGTTACTTCGCAAATTCGATGCACCGGGTTTCACGAATGACTGTGATCCGAATTTGACCAGGGTATTGAAGCTCGTCTTCAATTCTTCGGGCCAGTTTTCGTGATAAATCAAAGGCCTGTTCATCGGTGATTACCTCGGGTGAAACGACCACTCTCATTTCTCGGCCAGCCTGAACGGCAAAGCATTTTTCTACGCCATCAAAGGACTTGCCAATGTCTTCCAGGTTTTGAAGGCGCTGCAGATAGGTGGTCATGCTTTCAGATCTTGCCCCCGGCCTTGAGGCGCTGATGGCATCTGCTGCACTGACCAGAATGCCATATACGGATGTGTGAGGCACTTCGTCATGATGAGCAGCGACGGCATTGACAACCGGATCTTTTTCTCCATGGGTGCGTATGTATTCTGCACCAATGATGGCATGTGAGCCTTCCATCTCGTGGTTGATCGCTTTGCCGATGTCGTGAAGCAGTCCCGATTTTTTGGCTTCGGATATATCCAGTCCAAGTTCGGTGGCCATGAGTCCCGTCAAATGAGCCACTTCGACGGAATGGTTCAGGACGTTTTGAGAAAAACTGTTTCTGAAATGTAATCGCCCGAGTGTTTTCGTTACCTCGGGATGAAGAGGAGGGATACCGGTCCGGTAAGTAGCTTCTTCACCCAGCCGCACGACAGTTTCTTCAATCTCTTCCTCTACCTTATGGACAACTTCCTCGATTCGCGATGGATGAATACGTCCATCCGCTATCAAACGGCTCATGGCTTCTCTGGCGATCTCTCGGCGAACAGGATCAAAAGCAGAAAGCACAACAGCATTGGGAGTGTCATCAATCAGTACTGTCACTCCTGTTGCAGCCTCAAAAGCTCGGATGTTTCTTCCCTCTCTGCCGATAATTCTTCCTTTGAGATCATCTCCGGTCAGAGCAACGGTGGAGGTTGTACAATCGAAAGTGTGTTCCCCGGCATAACGCTGGATGGCCAGACCGATGACCCGGCGAGCTTCAGCCTCCGCATCACGTTTGGCATCCTCCATGATGTGCCGACTTAGTTCCTGCGCATCTTTCAGGCTGGCATTTTCAACCTCCTTCAGCAGGATGTCCCGAGCTTCCGATTCATTGAGCCTCGCAATGGCCTCAAGTTTTTCTTTTGCCTTGGTGAGTTCCTCGTCCAGTGCGGTTTCCTGGTTTTTGAGTGATTCTTGCTGCTTGAGGATGCTTGATTGCTGGCTCTGGAGCATTTGTTCCTGCTTCACGAGCCCTTCAAGTTGTCGATTGATCAAGGATTCGCGTTCATTGAGCCGAGTCTCCTTCTGCGATAGTTCGCTGCGAATGGATTCTGATTCACGCTCAACTTTTGATCTAAGAGCCTGGGATTCCGACTCGGCCTTCTCTTGAGCCTTTGAAAGCAAGCCTTCGGCTTCCACTTTTGCCTGATTCAAAAGTGACGCCTTGTCTTGCTGCCATATTCGTTGCTGGCGTTGAGTCCAGAGATAACAAAATATGCAGCCTAATAAGGAACCCACTGCCAACCAAAGCAGAGATTCCGTATTCAATACCGCAATTAACATGACACGTTCACACCCTAATCTGAGGCTTTCGCCACCAGGGAGGGAGTGATGATCCAATCCATTTTCTGATCCAAAGTTTCGTGAGGAACGGCTTTGACCCACTGATGGTTCAATGCAATTCCAAATCGGACGCCATCCAATACCCCTAATACCCGATCATAGAATCCCTTTCCCCTTCCTAGACGCCATCCTTTGCTATCAAACGCCAAACCAGGTACCAAGGTCAAGTCCATGTGTGAGCTATTCAAGGTTGAGCACTTTGGAGTTGGTTCCAGGATACCAAATTTTCCCGGAGCCAAATCTCGATCCATATCCGCGATAATTGCAGGTTTGTAAGTGTTTTCCTCCGGATGGAAACGGGGCAGGCACAATTTTTTTCCGAGATCCAAAACATCTTTAAGAAGAGGTAAAAGGTCCGGTTCGTCCTTCATAGGCATGAACCCGAACACTGTATCCGATTGAGGCCACATAGGATGCGATTTAATTTGCTCCACAATTCTCCGGGATTGAATCTCTCGATCTTTGGGGTTGAGATTCCTGGCGGCACTGAGTTGCACTTTCCGGAGCTCAACTTTGGCTTGGATGACCATCTTGTTATTTTCCATGGAAGTGGTTGAATTCTTGGTCGCATACCTTAGGCTCTACAGGATGCCAAATGCGAAATAAATTCTATTTTGAACGAATTTTTGATTTTGGGGTCCTAATTTTAATACAATGATAAGTTAGAGTATTCCCAGGTATTATGAAGCATATCACCCAATCCATTTTAGTAGCAGGCTGCCTTTTCCTGAACGGAACAAGTTTTAGTTTGCAAGCTGACGAGCACGAAGAATTGCGAAATCAAAAAGCCCAGCTCGCCGAGATGAAAGAGCACATTGCCGAGCTTCGAGCCAAGGCTGCTGACATGAAAGCCATTGGTAAACATGAGGCTGCGGAAGAATTGGTTCACAAGGCCAAAGAAGGTTATGAGATTTTCAAGAAGAGATTAGCCAAGTTTGAACGTCAGCATGCTCAGAAAAATGCAGAAATGGATCGTTCCAAGGCATTGAAAGCCAAATTGCACGGAATGGAAGAAAAGATGGAGCACCTTCATCGTGAAGGAAGGCACGAGGAAGCCGAGGAAATCCATCGTCATATCCGAAAGCTGACTTCTCAACTGAAAGATTCATCCCGAGAAGGGGGCCATCGAGGGCATGTGGTCGAGACCCGCAGAGTTGTTGTCCGTAAAGACAGGGATGGGGAACACGAAGAAAGGGAACATCGCATACACAGGGACCATGACGAACGACGAGATCGGCGTGAAATTTCCCGCGAGGACCACATTCGCATCGCGATTGAGCACTTGAATGCAGCTGGTTGGCACGAGGCTGCAGAACATCTCGAAAGAGAGTTTCATCAACGAATGGAAAATGAAAGGCATCATGGTGAAAACAGGGTTCATGATCACATGCGTGAGTTGATGCAAGGTGTGGAACATCGATTTAACGAAGTGAGAGAACATTTGGAGCATTTCGAACGTGCCCTGAATGAGAACGCTCACCGATTGGAGAGACTGGAAGAAAAACTGCACGATAAACATTCCAGGCACGATTAAGCGACCATTTGCTCATGGGCCGGTTTTTCTTGCTGACCGGCTCCTGCTCACAACCAGGCGCATTCTTGTGAGTGCGCCTGGTTTTTTATTTTACCCAATCATTGAAGGGGAATTTTTGTAATTGAGCGGCATGCAGAATAAACGATCAGGCACATTTGAAGTTTCCGCAAACGGAAACGCCCCATTCACCTCTAGCAGAAATTAAATATCGTGATTCACCTGAAATTTGACAAAAACTGTCACCAGATGCACAATTTCCATTAGATGAACCTTTTCTTAATAACCATAGGATGGTTGATCCTTCTTATTCTGTGCTGGCCACTGGCATTGCTTGCCTTGGTTCTGTTTCCGGTCGTCTGGTTGCTTTCCATCCCGTTTAGGTTAATAGGATTAACTCTTGATGCGGTCTTCACGCTGCTCAAATCGATCCTATTCTTACCCTCACGACTGCTGGGTTATCGACCGAATTGAGTCAGTTTGCGAATTCCTGGCTCGAAATGCCGCAAGATCTCGGTTTCGGTCAAACTGCAATCGAATTTTCTTTGCTGGAAAATATCCCCTTACCGCTTCGGTTTCATTTCTCTTTATTGCTTTGACGCACTCCTTTCAATGTCCTAGTTTTGGTCGCTTGTCGCCAGCCCCGAGGGCTTGCTGCTATTGATGTAAAGACGCTTTATCAACCCAATGATTGGAACCGTAAAATCAGTTTTTAAGAAAATTTTTGGCACAGCCAACGACCGCGAAGTACGCAGGTTGAGCCAGTATGTTGCCCAGATCAATGAGATTGAAACTTCTCTTCAAAGTCTTTCGGATGACGATCTCAGGCAAAAAACCTCAGACTGGAAAGCCAAACTGAGTGCCATTGAAGATAACGATCAACTTGCCAAAGAGCTTGAGGGTATTATGCCTGAAGCCTTTGCGGTTGTGAAAAATGCCTGTCGGCGTCTGTGTGGGCAGGACGTTATCGTTCGAGGACACCCCATTCGATGGGACATGGTTCCTTTCGATGTTCAGCTCATTGGTGGGATGGCCCTCCACACTGGTAAAATTGCTGAGATGGCCACGGGTGAGGGTAAGACGTTGGTAGGAACCTTGCCTGTTTATTTAAACGCCCTAACCGGACGCGGGGTTCATGTTGTGACCGTCAACGATTACCTCGCAGCCCGTGACAGCGACTGGATGGGGGCCGTTTACAAGTTCCTGGGTCTTACTGTTGGTTGCATTGTTCACGATCAGCCACCTGCCGTCAGACGAGAGCAATACAACTGCGATATTACTTACGGGACCAACTCAGAATTTGGATTTGATTACCTTCGCGATAATGGGATGGCTACAAGCCAGGAAGAACAGGTCCAACGAGGGCATTACTTCGCGATTGTCGATGAAGTTGACTCCATTCTGGTGGACGAAGCCAGAACTCCCTTGATTATCAGCGGACCTGCCGTGGTCAATAACGATCATAGCTACGATCAAATCAAACCAGCGATTCAATCCCTGGTGACTCGTCAGCAGAAACTGTGCGATCAATTTTTAAAAAATGCCGAGGACATACTTCAAAAATTTAACAGTGAAGAGGGTGTTCCTGCGGATGGTAAAGAGGAGCTGGAAGATGAGTTGGGCCTGCTTCTTTACAAGGCCAAATTGGGGCAACCCAAATCAGATCGCTTACTAAGGATTCTGGAAAATCCCGACAACATCAAACTGATGAACAGGGCGGAATCCATCCTGCACACAGACCAAACCAAGAAACAGTTGTATGCTCAAAAAGAGGAACTGTTCTTTGCCATGGATGAGAAAAGCCATGATGCTGACCTGACAGAAAAGGGACGTGGATTCTTAAGCCCTGACGACACGGATGCTTTTGTGCTTCCGGATTTGACCGAGATCTATCACGAAATTGATTCGGATCAATCAATGGATCTCAAGCAGCGGATGGATGCCAAGACCAAGGCTCAGTCCGACTTTGAAAAGAAGGCTCAGCGTATCCACACCATTTCTCAACTTCTGAAAGCCTATTGTCTTTATCAAAAGGATGTTCAATACGTGGTTCAGAACAATGAGGTTGTCATTGTGGATGAAAACACGGGGCGTATGATGACCGGGCGTCGTTGGAGTGACGGGTTGCATCAGGCTGTCGAGGCCAAAGAAGGTGTTGAAATCAAGCGCGAAACCCAGACTTATGCGACCATCACCATCCAGAACTATTTCCGAATGTACACCAAGCTTGCCGGGATGACCGGTACGGCCGAGACGGAAGCCAGCGAGTTTCTGGATATTTACAAACTGGGTGTCCTGGTCATTCCTACCAATCGACCGGTAGCACGCAAAGATTCCAATGATTCCGTTTACAAGACAAGGCGTGAGAAATACCAGGCTGCAGTCAATGAGATTAAGGAAATTCACAAGCAAGGTCGCCCGATCCTGGTTGGAACCATTTCCGTGGAGGTCAGTGAACTGATTTCCAGACTGCTCAAAAAAGAGGGCATCATTCACTCAGTTCTGAATGCAAAATATCATCAGCAGGAAGCTGAAATTATCACCCGAGCAGGACAAAGAGGAGGTGTGACGATTGCCACCAATATGGCGGGTCGTGGTACTGATATCAAACTGGGAGCCGGTGTTGCTGATTTGGGTGGCCTTCACGTGATAGGAACCGAACGTCATGAATCACGGCGTATCGACCGCCAGTTACGCGGTCGTTGTGCACGACAAGGGGATCCGGGTTCTTCACATTTCTTTATTTCGCTTGAGGATGATCTCATGCGATTGTTTGGTTCCGATCGTATTGTCAAAGTGATGGAAAGGGTGGGGCTTGAAGAAGGTCAAGAACTCGAACATCCGTTGTTAAACCGATCCATTGAAACCGCTCAAAAGCGTGTCGAACAACACAATTTCCAGATTCGAAAACGCACCTTGGAATACGATGATGTGATGAACAAGCAGCGTGAAATCATTTATGGTTTCCGCAATGAGGTTCTGAATTCAGATAATGTCCAGGATCAATTAATGGACATCATGGAAGAGGTCACGGTCCAAAAGGTGCAGCAATTTTCTTCCTCCACTGAGGACGTGCGAGATTGGAATCTTCGAGGCCTTCTGGATTGGGTGAATCTTAACTTCCCGCTGGGAATGCCCGAAGAAGAGTTGATTGAAGCTGCTGAAGGTGGTCAGGACGAGCCGGTCGCTGGAAGCCTTTTTGACGGGATGAGCCCCGCTCAATTTGCTGTCGCTACTCTTATATCGGACAACGTCCGTCAGGCGTATGAATTAAAGATCAGTGTCGAAAACGAAGATGCCCTCAAGTCGATGGAGCGTTTCACCATTCTGGGGGCGATCGATAAACTTTGGCAGGAGCATCTCTACAGCATGGACGGATTGCGTAACAGCATTGGTTTGCGCGCCTATGGGCAGAGGGATCCCTTGATCGAATACAAGAGCGAGGCATTCAAGATCTTCGACGAATTGATGGTGAACATCAAAACCGAGATATGTCACAATATATTTAGAAGTGCATCCAGTTTGATGGCCTTCCAGCAGTTTCTGAGCAAACTGCCACAGCGCACCGTGCACCAGGAGGCTACTGCCTTTGAGAACAAAGAATCCAAGACTCAGAAGGCAAGTGAGGTTGTGAGTGAGGCCAATGAGGCCATAGCCAAGGCAACTCCAGTTCGCACAGGGCCAAAAGTAGGTCGGAATGATCCTTGCCCTTGTGGAAGTGGAAAAAAATATAAGCAGTGCTGCGGTAAAAACTAGGGGCTGCTTTCTCTTAATCGTTTTGATCGGTACAGATTGAGTTGTGCGTCTCAGAGGAAAAATAGATTTTTGACCATTTTTTTTCTAAATCAGGTTTTTAAAGAAAAGAATGTTGCCTCTGTTCTTTATCGTTAACAATATTTTGGAAAATGCTAATTGACCGTCCCGACAGTTAGCTTTACGGGTAATTTGGTTTTTCAGTATCTGTGGGGGTGTCCCATGTCACAGACGTTTCACCAAAATCCGCTTGCAGAGGTAGATTGATTACTTGAAAATGGGGCGATTTGAGGGATCTTAGGGTTAATTTGGCGTGGAACTATCATTGACCTATTCTTTTTGGGAATTTTTAAATTATGGCAAATCAAACAACCGTGTCTAACACCAATGCCGCCGATGGCGGAGCGTCGACCGGAAGCGGCGAAGGCAAAAAGCCAAAATATCCTGGCATTCGGCTTACTTGCAACGGGAACCAATTGGTTACCCAACATGTCGAAACCCGCATCACTGAAGGCGGGATTTTTTACCCGATCACCCCTTCCACCGAAGGTGGCGAGCTGTATCAACAATCTTTTGCTCAGGGTGAACTCAACGTATTTGGTCAGCAAAAAATTGCTATCGAATGTGAAGGTGAGCATGCCGCGCAAGGCGGGGCGACGGCATTTTCAGTCACCGGCAAACGTGCTGTTAATTTTACTTCAGGGCAGGGGATTGTCTATGCCATGGAGCAATACTACCACGCACCTGGCAAGGGTTCGACCATGGTACTCGAAGTCGGGGCCCGTGCGCTGACCAAGCATGCCTTGAATGTTCACTGTGGCCATGATGATTTCTATGCTGCGCTTGACACCGGCTGGATCATGCTCATGGGTAAAACCGCTCAACAGGCTGCTGACCAGGCCATTATTCTGCGCAAGGTATGCGAACTTGCCCTGAATCCTGGAATGAACATCCAGGACGGCATGCTCACGACCCACTCCGAGCGTACCTTTTATGCCCCGGAAGCTGACTTCCTCAGAGAATATCTTGGTGCTCCATGGGACATGATCGACAGTCCGACTCCAGCCCAGCAAGAGCTATTCGGCCCCAAACGTCGTCGCGTGCCGGAAATGATGGACCTGAAACACCCGGTCCTTCTTGGACCGGTTCAGAATCAGGAACACCACATGAACGGTGTCGTCTCCAGACGCAACAATTTCAATGAACCCATTCTAGGTTTCCTTGAGGATGCTTATAAAGAATTTGGGGATTTGACTGGCCGCCATTATGGCTTGGTTTCCACTTACAAAACCGAGGATGCTGATACGGTTTTCGTCACTTTGGGTTGTGCTGCTGAAAACATTGAAGAAGCAGTGGATCACCTTCGTGAAACAGAAGATGCCAAAGTCGGTTCCGTTCACATCAATGTGATTCGACCTTTCCCGGAGGCTGCTGTGATTGAAGCCTTGCGCGGCAAGAAAAACGTCATCGTTCTGGAACGAACCGATGAGGGACTTTCAGGTGATAATCCGCTTGCTCGTGACATTCGTGGTGCCTTAAGCAAAGGCGTGGAAGCGCATCGCTACAAGGGGACACTTCCTCCCATGAAACCTGAGGAACGTCCATTGATCCTGAGGGGATCTTACGGCATTGGAAGTCGTGATTTCCGCCCTGAACACATCCTTGGAGCTTACGAATATTCGCAGGGTAAAACCAAACGCAAGGATGGCAAGGGGCTCGATGATGGGGAAACCTATTTTGTCTTGGGGGTTGACCATCCTTATTCCGTGATTTCCAAATCGACACCATCACTTCTTCCAGACAAAGCCATTGCGGTTCGATTCCACTCCATCGGTGGTTGGGGTATGATTACCACTGGAAAAAATCTGGGCTCCATCATTGGTGAGTTCGGTGATGTGATTTCCAAAAAGGATCCTACTTACGATGCATTTGGCGCACTTGAAGACAAACTTTTCGTCAGTGCCAATCCCAAATATGGTTCGGAAAAGAAAGGGGCACCCACCAACTACTATCTAGTTGTTGCTCCCAAGCCTATTCGCGTTAATTGCGAATTGAACCATGTGGATGTCGTTCTCTGTTGCGATCCAAAAGCATTCACCCACACCAATCCTTTGGAAGGGTTGAATCCCGGAGGGTGTCTGGTATGGGAATCCAGTGACTCGCCTGAAACGGCTTGGCAGAGGGTTCCTAAGAAATATCGCAAGTTTGTGAAGGATAATAATATCCGAATCTTTATCCTTCCAGGCTTCCAGATTGCTCGTAATGCGACCTCGCGTCAGGATCTGCAGTTGCGTATGCAAGGTAACTCTTTCCTCGGGGCCTTCTTCAGGGTTTCATCCTTCCTGGACGACAACAACATTACTGAAGAACAGTTCCGTGACATTGTTCAGAAACAATATGAGAAGAAATTCGGTCGCTTTGGTGACGCCGTAGTTTCTTCCAATATGGAGGTGATGACCCAAGGCTTCAATCTGACCCAGGAAATTACTTATGGGGAAATTGAAGATCCCGACACCTCGAGCATGAGGCAGTCGCCTTTGGCTCCACAGGGTGATCATTATATTCCCCCAACTGCCGGTTGTGGGGAATCCGGTTGCAGTTCCTGCGAACCTCCAGAAGAACAACCGGAACGTGCTCCAGTGCAGACCTTGGCTAAATTTGATTCAGAGTTCAGAAATGGCCTTGGATACCATCAACCTGCCAGTGCTCTTTCTGCCATGGGAATCATGGCTTCCGGAACAGGAGCGACTCAGTCCAAATATGTGGCTCGAAGGGAAACTCCGGTTTATATCGCCGAGAATTGTACTCAGTGTATGGAATGTATCACGGCTTGCCCGGATACGGCTCTTCCAAACACTTCCCAGGATATCGAAACCATTCTCAGCACCGCCGCTCGAAATTACATCAGCAATCCTGAAGAACGCGTCGCCTTGCTTCATGCCATCCCTGACATTGAAAAGCAGGCGCGTGAACAAATGATTGAGAGTGTTGAAGCCAAGAGCAACAAACCTTTCAGCGAGATCATCAGTGAATTGGTTGCCAAGGTCGACAAACTGTCTGAAGCAACCAAGACAGAGTTCACAGGCATTATCGCGAAGCTCCCGTTGGCTTACAGCAACGTCACTGCCATCTTCCGTGCAGTTGAAAAGAAAAGCCCCGGAAATGGTGGATTGTTCTCCATCTTTGTTTCAGACCTTTGCAAAGGTTGTGGCGAGTGCGTACAGGTTTGCGGTGATCACGACGCGCTGAGAATGACGGTTGAAACCGAAGAGCTGAATGCTCAACTGACAACAGCTCAAATCTTCTCTCGCTTGCTTCCCGATACTCCGCAGAAATTCCTCGGACTTTATCAGGACGATGCTCCACAGGATTCTCGTGAAGCTGCACTTCGTAACCACATGATGGTTCGTCGAAATTACGAGGCTCTGGTTTCTGGTGATGGTGCTTGTGCTGGTTGTGGTGAAAAGTCGGTGCTTCATGCCGTGGCTTCCGTGACTGAAGCTTACATGCGGCCACTTTATCACAAGAAGGCCGACCGCCTACGCGCCAAAGCCGATGTAATGGAAGCGGAAGGTGTGACAAGACTTCAGAAGTTACAGAGCTCCGATCCTGCTGCATACGATTTGTTCAAACGAACAGTCGCGCATGTGGTGATGGGACTGGGGGGTGAATCGGATGAGGATACCACCCATCGACTTGAGCAGCATGGACCGATTTCTGATGATGAGATCATCAATGGTTTGGTTGCGGTGATGCGTCAGGATGCATTCAATCACAAGGATCTTCAGGCACTGGATGGTCGCGATGCACGGGGTCAGTCAGTGATGTTCATGGGAGCCAGCACTGGGTGTAACACCGTCTATGGATCCACCCCTCCAGGAAATCCACATCCTTATCCCTGGATGAATTCTCTCTTCCAGGATGGATCGACCATCAGTTGGTTGATGGGTGAGGCGTTGATACTCAATCATGCTCGTCGCTCAGTGGTGCCGGAACGCTTAAGCGATGCTTTGTTGCAACGCGAGGAATCGGTCATCTCCGAAAAAGAGTATTTCATTCTAACTCGACTGGATGACGCCATGATGACCGAACAGGAATTGCGCGAATTGCCAAAAGTCTGGGTTATTGGTGGTGATGGTGCACTCGGGGATATTGGATTCCAGAACGTTTCCAAGGTGATTCTGCAAAATAGACCCAACGTGAAGATTCTCATGCTCGATACGCAGGTTTATTCCAACACGGGTGGTCAGAATTCAGATTCCTCAACCATGTTGGGTGGATACGACATGAATCAGTTTGGTGCGGCTTCTCAGGGTAAATTGACTGAGAAGAAAAACGTTGCCGAAGCCTTTACTTCAGGACACGGTTCGCCATTCGTAGCCCAGGTTTCGATGGCTAATGCCGCGAAAATGTATAAGGCAATGCTGGATGGACTTGAGTATCGTGGAACGGCATTCTTCCAGTCATACACCACGTGCCAACCCGAGCATGGTGTGCCTGATCATATGTCTGCAGACCAGGCCAAACTTGCACGCGACTCACGCGCCATGCCCGAGTTTGTGTTCAATCCTCGCGAAGGTGAAACATCTCAGGAAGCTTTCAACTTGAAGGGGAATCCCACTCCAAATCGTGATTGGTGGGAAACCAAGTATGCTTCCAACGGTGAGAAATATAATTACACCGTTGCTCATTGGGCTTTGACCGAGGCTCGTTTCCGCAAACACATCAAGGAGATCAAAGAGGAAGAAGCCAAGGAGTTCATCCATTTTGACGATGTATTGCTTTGCGTGACTCAGGATGACGTAACCCATCGAAAGGTATTCGACGAAAACCACCGATCCTACGTTCCCAACTTCGGCGCTTACATCAAGGCTGAGATTGGGGGTAAAATGCGTTACTTTGCCGTATCTCGCCAAATGGTACTTTTCGCCGTCGAACGACGCAAAGCCTGGCGTATGCTGCAAAGCAAAGCTGGTGTGGACAACAAAGATTACCGGGCTCAGCGCGAGTTGATCAAGAAAGTCGATGCTGGAAAGATCGAGGTATCTGATTTGTTGGGGCGCACGCGTGAGTTGTTTGAAGCGGAGCTGGAAGCCTTGAAATAAGGACTCCGCTTCCACTGACGAATACGATTCATAGAATTGCATCACCTGTCCGACTTTGATTGTCGGGCAGGTTTTTTCTTTTACTACTCACTAGATTACATCGACAGTTTTGGTTTGGGATGCAGAATAGTTTTATGAAATGGAAAAGCCAGGTTTCCCATATTCCTTCGATCATTCTTTCCTTTTTTTGTGGATGCCTCCTGCAGGCAGATATTCAGTGGTTGGTTCAATCTCCCGTGGATTATCAAGTGTTTCAACGAAACTCCAGCCACCACGGTGAAATTAAAATTAATGGCAGCTTGCGGGGACTGACAACAACAGGTCTCCAGCTGCAGTACCGATGGGGTAAAGGGGCAGAAAATGTCTGGGTGAATCTACCGTTGGTCATCCTGAACGATGGTAATTTTGATGCTTCGGTGACTGCTCCTGCTGGAGGTTGGTACGAGTTGAATTTAAGGGTGACTGAGGAGAATGTTCCCCTGAGTCAATACACCATTCCTCATGTAGGGATTGGAGAAATTTTTGTGGTTGCCGGTCAGTCCAATTCGGCTAATCACGGAGCGAAGCGCCTTCAGCCGCACACCGGGAAAGTTTCTTCATTTGATGGCATTCGCTGGCAATTAGCAAAGGATCCGCAACCAGGAGCCAGCGGTAACAGGGGCAGTTTTATTCCTCCATTTGGAGATGAAATGTGTCGGAGATTTCAGGTTCCCATCGGTATCGTGTCCTGTGGAATTGGAGCGACAAGTGTCAGGGAATGGCTCCCCAAAAATTCAAGATTTCCAAATCCCCCAACCTTGACCGGCCGGGTGAAGTCATTGCCCGATGGCGAGTGGGCAAGTGATGGTGAGGCTTTTAATCAACTCATTCATCGAATTCAGGCATTACCAGGTGGAAGATTCCGGGCCTTGTTGTGGCATCAGGGTGAAAGTGATGCAAATCAGAAAGATCCCACTCGAACCTTGCCAGGGAAACTATATCGTGAGTATTTGGAGAATCTGATTGATTCTGCCAATGAGGTTATCGGGTGGCCTGCTCCATGGTTCGTAGCACAAGTGAGTTATCACAATCCTGGAGATGAAAGCTCTCCTGACATTCGACTGGCTCAAGCTTCACTTTGGTCAGACGGAATTGCGCTTCAGGGTCCCGATACGGATACCCTTAAAGGACACTTTAGAGATAACAATGGGCAGGGAGTGCATTTCAGTCAGGCCGGACTTCTTGAGCATGGTCGGCTTTGGGCTGAGCATGTTGGTAACTGGCTCAATTTGGAGTTAAAGTCCCAGTGCAACTGCTCCCCTCGCCAGCAGAACATGCCAGACAATGATTCCCGGTTTTAATTTGAATGCCTTGCCATCGCGATGGGGTGATGTCCCACAAAAACAAAAGCTTTCCGTTGCGCATCTGCATGTTCAGCATTTGATTAAAGTCACAATCATATACTTCGCCCAGGTAACCAACACTTAAGGTAGTACGGCACATGAGGGAATCGGTTGTGCCAGGATTGAAGGAATCTATGAGCAGGTTCATATACGATTCCAATTGCCCTTCTTTTCTTAAGTCTTCGGCAAAACGCGCAATGGGTTGATTGGTGATGCAGAAAAGTTGATTGAATCGAATTCCAAATTCTTTTTTCAGGATATCCTTATAGTCCCTTTCCAGCTCGGCCTGTGGCCCCGGAAGCTTTGGGCCAAGGGGATTGTAGACAAGATTTAATTTCAATTTATCAGTGCCATAGCCAAGGCTGTTGAGCTTTTGCAGGCCTCTGATACTTTTCTCAAATACGCCTTGCCCTCGCTGTTTGGAAACATTATCCGGCGTATAACATGGCAGTGAGGCAATGACTTCCACCTCGTGTTCCGCAAGAAAAAGGTGAAGATCCTCATAGCCGGGTTCCTCCAGGATGGTCAGATTATTCCTGTCCATGACATGGCAGCCAGCCGCTTTGGATTCTGTCACGAATCTGCGAAAGTGATCACTGATCTCGGGTGCCCCTCCGGTGATGTCGACATTTTTTGGGCGGAATTTCTGAATCCAATCGATGACCTTATTCGCCGTTACTCCGTCCATCATTTCAGTGCGCCAGGGAGCAGCGTCCACATGACAGTGGCGACAAGCTTGATTGCATTTTCGCCCTACATTGATCTGCAGTGTGTCCAGTCCATTTCGATCCAGACGGATGGAGTGCGCTGCTAATTGTTGATCAAATCGATTCATTTTAGAGCGAGCCATCTTAAGCAGGGTTTATTCCCAAAGCGAAACAATTAAGCTGCATAAAAAAGGATCACTGAACATCGAAGTTCAGTGATCCCCACTTGATAAGGTTTAAAGAAGAGCTTTTCGGCGCTTACGCACCAGGGTGTTTCCAGGGCGCGCGATAAACCCTGGCTAGTTGACGATTGGCTTCCGCATCATTGAGAACCCTGCCTGAAGAAGCATCCCAATGAAGGGTTCGACCGAGGTCCATTGACATATTTGCCAGGATGCAACTGGTCGTGGAAATATGCCCTTGTTCTATATCCGCGACGGGTTTGCCGCGAGTAGCAATGGCATTAAGAAAATCTACCATGTGCCCACGAATGGCCGGTGCAACATGGCGTTCCAGATCTTTTTCATCCCGATCTTCAGGGTATTGATCTAGCTCCATCACCACATCCTTGTGAATTGGTTTTTCATTTCTATCGCGTGGAATGAAGTCGTAGCTGTTGACGCTGGCTTTTAATGTTCCTTTCTCACCATAAAGGAATAAGGCCCAAGGATAGTCAGGATCGGGCGAGTGTCCCCAGGAACGGTGTTGCCAGACAACCTGCAAATCCTTGAAATCAAAAGTGGCGGTTTGAGTGTCTGAAATGTTCGCCTTGGCTTTCTTGTCCACCAGGATGCCGCCACTCGATGACACGCTGACAGGCCACCCGAGATCGAGCATCCAACGAACGGTATCCAGCATGTGGATGCACATGTCTCCCACGATACCGTTTCCGTATTCCATGAACGCCCGCCATCCTCGTTGGTGTACGATGTTGTTGTATGGACGCATGGGAGCAGGTCCGGTCCACATTTCGTAATCCAGATGGGAAGGAGGGGCAATATCGGGTGGATTGGATCTGTTGCGCATATGATAGTAACAACAAATTTCTGCATGCGCGATTTTACCCAGTTTTCCTGATTCAATGATTTGTTCTTTGGCCTCAATCAGATGGGGTGTGCTGCGGCGTTGAGTGCCTACCTGGACGACTCGACCATGTTGCCGGGCTGCTTTCAGCATGGCATGACCCTCCGCGATATCGACACTGATCGGTTTTTGCACATAGACATCCGCGCCGGATTTCACCGCTTCAATCATGTTCAGGGCATGCCAGTGATCCGGAGTTGCGATAAGCACGATATCCAGATCTTTTTCGGCAAGCATGGTGCGGTAATCCGAGAAAGTGCGTGGTTTCTTCCCTGATTTTTGTCGGCCTGCAACGATTTCAGCGGCTTCCGAGAGCAGTTTGCTGTCGACATCACACAACGAAACTACATCCACTGGAGCCACCTGGATCAGGCGCAGCAAATCTGCCTTCCCATACCACCCGGTTCCGATCAGTCCCACTCTTTTAGGTTTGCCGTTAATGAGTTCAGCAAATGCTTCCTGATTGATCGTTGAAGCCGCGATGCCCGCTGCTCCTGTTTTTAAAAATTTACGTCGGTTCATGATAGTGTGTTGTTACGATTTAATTAACCCTCCGACACCAGGTAGGATTGATACCCGGGCATTTATTATTGAGGGGAAATTCTGGATGGGCCTAGTATCGGAGGTATCAACTCCGATGTCTACACCAGATTCTGTTGTGAGTTCTGCTTTTTATGCATCACTTGGGTTGTTTCAGGGAGCTTTCAACTGTGTAGAAAATTCGCCAATGAAACGAATTGCTCGAAAGTAACTGCCTGAGCTCGAACCATGGGGTTCAGATCAAGGTGCTTTTGGGCCTGTTCCAATTGTTCAGGTTTCCAACGTTGTTTCAGTAATTTCCAAACCACTTTTCGGCGCTGTGAAAAAGCCAGTTTTACAAGAGTCACATAAGTTGCCAATGCTTCCCGAGTGAGTAATTTTTTGTCGCGCAATTTCAGCGTAACACAGGATGATTCGACGTCTGGTTCAGGGAAAAAACACGTGGGTGGTATTCGGAATTTTTCGACCGTTTCAAAATTGACCTGGAGCAGCAGGGTAAGCACTCCGTAAGTTTTGGTGTTATGTTGTGAAGTGATCCGGTCAACGACTTCGCTTTGGAGAGTCGCAGTCATTCTCTTTGGGGGATGCTCAGCCAGCGCGAGTTCCACCAATATGGGCGATGCCACGGAGTAGGGGAGGTTGGCGGCGAGTTTCCATTCACTCCAATCCGTTTGATCCTTTTTCAATAAGGCCAGGGCGTCGACATGCTCGACCGAAAGGTTGGATTCGTTTTCGAATAAAACACCCAGGGCATTGACGAGTCTTTGATCTATTTCCAGGGCGCGGACCTTAGCTTTTCGATTCAATAATTCACGCGTTAATGGGCCGAGGCCGGGGCCAATTTCCAGTATCTTTTCACTGGCTTGTATTTGTGCGGCGTCTGCGATGCGCCGAATCTGGTTTTGATCATGCAGAAAATTTTGGCCAAGGGATTTGGTCAGGCGAATGTCGCGCTCCAACAATAATTGTTTGATTTCAGTGAGCGTCATTTCGGAAATACCTGATGCAATGTCTTTGCCAATAATCTGGTGGCATGTTTCATCTGTTTCTGGGATATGATCAATGGAGGGGATAGGCCCAGGACTTCGCTTTGATCACCTGTTGGTAAGACAATGATGCCTTCCTGCAAAAGTTGTGTTGCCCATGCTACGACCACTTCGGAGGGGAGAGTTTTTTCGCTCACGATTTCGATGCCGATCATCAAGCCTCGTCCTCGAATCCGAACTCTTTCTCCCCATGGCTTCAGGGCTGTTTTTAATTGGTTTTTCCAGAATTTACCCGACGATTTGGCGATGATTGCCAGGTTCATTTCTTTAAGCAGTTTCAGTTGGGCCAAGGCCATGGCACAACCCACAGGATGTCCAAGGTAAGTGCTGGTGTGGATCGCTTCTCCCTGAGATTTCGGCCACGCTTCATCCATTAATTCAGAACGGCCAATACAGGCAGACATGGGAAATCCACCTGTCAGCGCCTTTCCTACACAGATCAGGTCGGGGATGACCTTCTCATGCTCGCACGCAAACCAGTCCCCGGTCCTTCCAAATCCGGTATAAATTTCATCAGCAATCAGGCAAACAGAATGAGTGTCGCAAAGCTTCCGTAATTCTGTGAGAAAACCTTTCGGAGGAATACGTTCACCAGCTCTCGATTGTATGGGTTCCAAAAGCACAGCTCCAACCAATCCGCTCTTCAATCTTTTTTGGATATCCGACAACACAGAATTCAACTGTTGTTTTTCCGTTGGGAAAGTTACGAATTGGCCAAATGATTTGAGTTGGCTCAAAAAATTCCCTTTAAAATGGTCTCGGTGAGTGACCGAGAGAGAACCATAACCCAAACCGTGGTAGGCACTCTTGAATGCTATGACTTCCGTTTTTCTTGTCGCGAGATGGGCTGTCTTTAAGGCAGCTTCGACGGCTTCGAACCCTGAATTGCAGAGGATGGATTTTCCTTTGAGGCGAAGGGATGGAGATGAGTTCGATTTTTTGGACCACCGCTCAAAGGTCCAACGACTGAGTTCTTTTGCCAGGTTCGCTTTTCCTTCATGTGGATGAACGTCACCCATGGCATGAAGGAGTTTTTTCAATTGTTTGCTTCCCGCCTGAACAATTTCCCTCGGGGCATGTCCGCACGCTGCGACTCCAAAAGCCGCAGTCAGGTCGAGGTAACGTTTGCCTTCCACATCGCGCACATACATTCCCCTGGCTTTTTCCCAGACAATGGGCCAGGTATGATCCTTTGCCATGAAGGTGACATTTTGTGATTCGTAATCCTCCAGGCGCTTGAGGATGGTTCTGGAATTCTTGATATGGTTTTCTTTTTTCACATTGCGGATTACACACCCACTGCATCTGCGGGCCAGACGATCTTGTGGAGTTGTGCCTGGAAGCGTGCAGGAAGGGAATCTTCGATCATGCGCTCGATTAAATCCTGTCTGGAAATGGATGCTTCTTCAGGCGGTCCCGGATTCAAACTCGGATGCATTTGGGAATGGGTCAAGGGTGCGCACCAGGAAATCAAGACCTCACATTTTTCAGCCAGATCCCTTTCGATTATCTGTTGTTTGCACCACTCATAATCCTCATGAGTTGCGATCACGCACTTGATTTCGTCGCTCGGCCGAAGGTGCTGGATGTTTTCCCACAGCATTCTTTGTGATTCGCCGCTGCTTGGACACTTCATATCCATAATTCTATGGATGCGAGAGTCAAGCTGCTCAATAGGGTGGGCTCCGCTCGTTTCGATCAGAACCGTGTAACCCTCATCACATAGCCTGGACATGAGTTCGGGACATTTCTTCTGCAGGAGGGGCTCACCACCGGTCAGTTCAATGATAGGAAGAGTTTGCTGATTGATGGTCTTGCCCACGTAAGGTTTTGCGAGATCATTGATGGCATCAATGATCTCGTTAAGATCCATCGATTTACCTCCCTGGAATGCGTAGGCCGTATCACAGTAAGAACACCTCAAGTCACATCCCGTCAATCGGACAAAGATGCATGGAAGACCCGCGAAGGTACTTTCACCTTGAATGCTCAGATAGATTTCGTGCACCAATAATTTGCTGCTCATGAATCCTGGATCTTTGAATGCCCGAGACAATGAATGGTAAGTCTTGAGGTCAATTTGTATGGGCAGCCTTTGCCAGTTTTTCCCACAAGATGGCACTCATATGCATTCCTTTTCGGAAAGCTGTCAAACTCATCTTTTCGTTGGGTGAATGCGCATTGTCATCTGGAAGCCCGAGCCCTAACAGCAGGGTGTCTGCTTTGAGGATTTGTTTGAAATCAGTTACGATTGGAATGGATCCTCCTTCCCTCATCAAGACAGGTGGTCTGCGAAACGCTTCCTCCAGTGCGCTTAAACCAGCTGAAACGTAGGGGCCGTCAGGAGCCGTGATGTAGGCGGTGCCGCAGTGACCTTTCTCAAATATCAGTTTAACACTTTTAGGGCAAAGTCGTTTAAGTTGTCGTTCCAGTAGCCTGAGGATTTTTGCTGGCTTTTGATTCGGCACGAGGCGGCAGGTTATTTTTGCAGAAGCCTCGCTTGGAATAATGGTTTTGCTTCCCTCTCCCTGATACCCGGAAGTCAGGCCGTTGATTTCCAGAGTGGGACGACCGGAACGTCTTTCGACCGTGTTGAAGTTTTGCTCACCAAAAAGTTCACGAACTCCCAAATCGCGCGCCAGTTTGGAGTCCTTGTGAGGAAAACGTTTGCTCTGTTCTCTTTCAAGTTTACCGAGAGGCGCAACATCGTCATAAAAACCAGGAATCGCAACTCGCCCTTGTCGATCCCTGAGCTGTGCCAGCATCTGACATAAAACCATGGCCGGATTGTCCACGGCTCCTCCGTAAATTCCGGAATGCAGATCGCGGTTGGGTCCGATCAGACGAACCTCACATGCGGCCACTCCTCTTAATCCATAAGTTAACGCTGGATGTTTGAGGTCGGGCATACCATTGTCGGAAACCACGATGGCATCCACATCCAGATCTGATTTCAACTTTTCCAAAGCAGGCGGTAATGAGGGACTCCCGATTTCTTCTTCACCTTCGATCATGAAGGTGATGTCACAAGGTAATTCGGTATTCGTCTTGAGATAAGATTCTACAGCCTTGAGGTGGACAAAATGTTGTCCTTTGTTGTCTGTGGAGCCGCGAGCTATCAGTTTGTCTCCATCGATGTGGGGCTCAAAAGGGGAAGTCGTCCAAAGGTTCAAAGGATCAGGAGGCTGAACATCGTAATGACCATAGACCATGAAATGAGGTTTGTTTGATCTGCTCTTTCGCGGCGTTTTAGCAATCACCACTGGATTGCCGGACGTTTTGACCTTGCGAGTTTTGAGACCGATGGTTTTGCAGTGTTCAACCAACCAGTCGGCACATCGCTGGATGTCGCCGACATGGTCTGATTGCGCCGAAACGCTGGGGATGGTCAGGTAATCTTTGAGTTGATCCAGGAAATCGTCGTGATGATCCTTCAAGTATTGGATACATGCTTTTGTCATAACAGCCAATTTACCGGCAGCTTGTTGTGAATGCCAACGCAAAAACCTAAATCACGCAGTGAATTGTCGTGTTTCAATAAATTGGTCTCTGAAAAAGCATGATTTCTCTTTGAATAAGGATTGAGTATTCAGTTGGAATTGTTTAGTTATCTATCTTTATGAAATCCAAAACAAATGCCCCTGGACCGGTTTCATTTCTCTTTCCTGCATTGATCTCCATTTTAATTCCCCTCTTTGCCCATGCTCAGATTCAGCAAGATACGTTTGATGATGGCAACGACGAGGGGTGGGATCGCTTCAGTCCACTGGACGTTGTAGGCGCGAGTTCGATTTTTACCTTTCCCCAAATTTCGGAAGGAAATCTGGGGTACCGGTTGCAAAGTCCCGCACCTGCCGTGGATGCTGCCGGGCCTGCCAGGAGTTTCAGCAGCCTTCCGCAGGTTTATTCGGATTTCTATGCCGCCGTCGATGTGATGGACTGGAACAATGAAGTGAACCAGGCTTTCGGTCTTCTGTTTCGTGCAGATAATATCGGGCTTGGACAAACGACCGGCTACGTGATGAACTACGATCCACAACAAGCCTCTGGAGCGCGGGGTCAGATCCAATTCAACATTGTCACTGGTGAAGCTGATCAGGGAACTATTGGAGCAGCCGACATCAGCTTTGAGCCCGGTCACGATTATCGAATTGTCATGACTGCCGAAGGAGAAACTTTTCGAGGATGGGTTTACGATCATCTGGACTTAACTTCCCCTATTGTCACCTATTCAGGAGTGAATGACCTCTACTCAAATGGTAAGATAGGACTCTTTAATTTCTACCGTGGAGGTGATCAGACAGATCCTGACCTCGGTATTGCCGATACGACTTTTGACCACTTTTACTCGGCTCCTGAAAAACCAGTTTCTCCGGGTTCATCCGCCTGGTATGGGTTTGCCGGACAACCTTATGTGGCAGTCTTGTCTCCTGCCAATCGGGCTGCATATCAGGCCGCTCAGGATGGTTTACAGTTTACCATCGTGCTTCCGGATGGAGCGACTGAAGCTCCAGAAGTCCAGTTGACTTTAAATGGTGTGGATGTGACTGGTCAGGTTTCCCTGCAGGTTGAGAATCAAACGGTCATTGGCAATTATGAAGGTTTGGAATCCAACAGAGTCTATGACGCCATGATACGATTACCCGGCAATGCCTTTGTGGCTGAAACTCAATGGACTTTCGATACATTTGATCAGGCCTTTTTGACCTCCGAGGAAACTTTTGTGATCGAGGTTGAGGATTATAATTTTGATGGTGGGAATTTCATCAACAAGCCGGATCCTTCAGGCGTCAGGGAGTCGGGGCAGGTGGTGAATGCCGAGAATGGTTATTTGGATCAATCCGGTATTCCTGAGGTTGATTTCTTTGATTACGAATCCAGCCCTGGTCCTGAAGATGTGGCCGCATTTCGAGCTTTTGATCCTGTCAGGACCCAAGCGGGATCCTCTGAAACAGGTAGTGCTGAAGAGTTCAGTGGACCCGATCCAGCAGTGAACGATGTGATCCGCAGCATCTATTCTGATCTCGAGTTGCCTGAATATCAGGTGACAGACACCGAAGGTGGTGAATGGATGAATTACACACGAGACTTTCCTGCCGGGGAATACAATGTTTACTTGAGAGCCGCAGGCCGAGCGACCCAGGAAATCTACCTGGACGAAGTTACCAGTGAGCCCTCTAATCCCGATCAAACGACCCAGCGCCTCGGGACTTTTACGCTTCCCAACATGGGAATGAAATTTAATTACCGATTTGTCGCACTGAGAGATGGTGACGGAAACCGTGTAAAACTTTCGCTTGAAGGAACACGTACCTTAAGATTGACCATCGGGAGTGAACGTGAAAATCGTGTCAATGACACCACGGCTCTGAATTACATCTTGTTGACACCAGCTATCGACGATGAGGCGCCGCAAGCCGCCATCAGTCTGACTGCCTCTTCCACCTTAGACGGCGTTTACGAACCTGTTTCAGGTGCTGTGATAGAAGATGGAAGAATCACCGTTCCAGCTGCCGAAGACATGCAGTTTTTCAAGATCAATGTTCCAACCGGGCTGGTGAATACCTTTTCCGTGGAGGATGTTTCCATTCTCGGTGACGATTTGGTGATTCAGTTCACCCAGTAAGTGGCATTCACATTGAGGTTCACACTTCTGACCATAGCATGAAATGAACCTCTGTATTGAATGTTTTTGAGGACAAGCCCTTGCAGTAAGGCTTTCATGCGGTAGCTTGGGGGCTTCATGAGTATTGTTACAAAGACAGGTGATGCGGGGAACACCCGACTGATGTTCAATCATGAGGTGACCAAGCATGATCCTCGTGTTGACGCGTATGGGGCCGTGGACGAGTTCAGTGCTGCCTTGGGGCTTCTTCGCGGTCATCACAAAACCCCAGAAAAGCTGAAGGAATGGGTTCTGACGATTCAAAGGCATTTAGTCGGTTTGATGGGAGAGATTTCCACCCCAAGTGAATCCGTAGCAAAGTATGAGAAAGGAGGCTATGGCAGGATTACCGGTGATCAAATTGCCGAAATCGAGGTTCGTATACAAGAACTGGAATCTCTGCTTGGGCCCTTTAATGACTGGTGTTTGCCTGGTGGATCTGAATCGGGTTCCCTGGCAGACTGGGCACGGGTCGTATGTCGTCGTGCTGAAAGAAAAGTGTGTGGTCTAAATACTCTCGAACCCCTTCACAACAGTTCCATCATCATCTATCTCAACCGACTCAGTGATTGGCTTTGGTTGGAGGCGAGATATCTCGATGCACCAGAACACCAATAACTTTCTTTTTACATTTTTACAGAGCTACCCCGATTACCACGTTCTTGATTTTTTGAGCCTTAAAAAATATTGATTTCCTAAAACTATGCCACCAAAGCACTGGATACTTGAACCGTCTGAGCAATCGATTCGTGAATATCACAACCTTCAAAACACTTGCGGTTTGTTGGAAACAAGTGAGCGCGGTCGAATTTGTCTGACTGGCGAGGACCGCGTCTCCTTTTTGCACGGGCAAATCACTCAGGATATCAAATCTCTCAACCAGGGGCAGGGGGCATTCGCAGCCCTGGTGGATGCCAAGGGGAAAATTCAATCCGACCTGAATGTCTATATCTTGAAAGACGAGATTCTGCTCGATTTTGAAAAAGGATATTCCGAGACGATCACTCAAAGACTTGAACATCACTTGGTGTCCGAGGATGTAGACCTCATTGATCCTTCCGAATTCTACTCGATGTTAAGCGTGCAGGGACCCGAAAGTGAAAAGGTTCTTATCGGGGTGTTTCCTGAATTATCCCTGCCATTGGAAAACTGGCATTTTCAGGAAACCCTCCATGGCGAGGAATCCATTTATGTCTGTCGACGCCCCAGGTTTGGGTCACTTGGATTTGATTTATTCGTTCCTGTATCGATATATGATGTTATCTACTCCAATCTGAATAGCGCCGTTGATGGTCTTGGCGGATCTTTGATTGGTCAAGAAGCCTCTGAAATGGCTCGGATCTCTGCCGGTATTCCTAAAATGGGAATTGATATGACTCCTGATCATCTGGTTCAGGAAACGGGTTTGACAGATTCCACCATCAGCTTTCGAAAGGGCTGCTATATTGGACAGGAAGTCATCTCTCGTATTCGTACAGTGGGTAAAGTGAACAAATCACTGTGTCGTCTTGCCTTTGATTCTAAAAATTTGACAAGTGAAACTCCCGATCTAACAGCCGACGGGAAGGATGCCGGATTTGTCACCAGCTTAGCGCGATTGCCTGACTCTGACGGGGGTGTCCAGGGTTTAGGCTATGTTAAGCGGTCTTTTTTGGAGAATGACGACTCACTTGTGCTTGGTGCTAACGGAAACTCACCTGTTCGTGTCCGCATCCTGGGTGGACCTTCCCCTACAGGACATCATTCTTGATGAATGAATGACCTGGGTGTCAGGAGATAATTGGAACGACTTCAAACATCTCGCTTAGATTCAGCTGTTCATTCTGATTTTTTGCATTGGACTGCATCATAGAGGAGTCTCGATAAGTGTATGGGGATCTGTATTATAAGGTGTTTGTCATAAATGCGTTAAAGGTTGTATTTGTGTCAGTCGGCCTTGCGTAACCTTGCATGCACTCGCAGTTTCCTTTCTTTCCTCGGTACTCATTGACTTGCCAATTTCATCTTTAATCCTCCATGATGCCGTGCAATTGATTCATGTTGACGGATCGCCAATGGTTTTTTTGCGCTACTCTGATGTACGGAGTGAGCCTTGTCTATTCGGTGTTCTTGTGGCGAAAGGGTTTTCGCAAGGACGATCGGGTGAATTATGTACTCCTGTTGGGAGGTTTCATGATGCACACCGTCGCGATGTTCATGAGGGGATTTTCCTTCAACCGTTGTCCTGTCAATAATCTGTTCGAAGCCACCATGTTCGTAAACTGGGCAGCGGTGGGAGCCTATCTGATTCTAGGACTTTGGCCAAAAATCAGGTCCCTGGGTGCGTTTGCTTCTCCAATTTTTGTGTTTCTGGGCATTTATGCCCTCATGCCTGGATTGGATCATCATGATCCCGATGCGGAAATCACCAAAAACGGTTTTGTCAGCCTGCATGCCGTCCTTATTTTGATCAGCTATGCTGGCTTCGGGCTTTGTGCGGTGGCCTCTTGCATGTATTTGATGCAGGAACGTAATCTTAAAAAGCATAAAATTTCTGCCATTCTCTCGGTTCTTCCTCCCATTCAGCGTTTGGAAAGTGTGGCCGGGAAACTCGTGGTGAGCAGTCTTGTTTTGTTGACGATTGGTCTTTCGCTGGCTCCATTGCTGGTCAAGGGCAAGGAAGGGGTGGTCTTTTACAAGGATGCCAAGATTCTTTGGTCGATGCTCGTTTGGGCTGCTTATTCAACAATCGTTCTAGCCAGATGGAAATGGCGTTTTGGTGGCAAGGGTTTGGCCTGGTGCCTTATCTCGGGTTTCGTATTTTTAATTTTGACCTTCTCCGGCACCAACCTCATGTCGGATCTGCATTGATGAGAAATGGAGCCCAGCATATGGACCTGAGAGCCTTTGTAGATCCTGGAGAGGAGGGTAATGTCTAATGGCTGTCGTTGTCGTAGGAATCAGTCATCACTCCTCATCCGTGGAATTTCGTGAACGATTCTCGTTTGCGGAATCAGAGTTGGACGAGACCTTGCGTCAATTGACGGAATGCGGGCTGGTACAGGAGAGTGTTCTGCTTTCGACCTGCAACCGTGTTGAACTTTACGCTGCGACCCGACTTCCCGCAACGGAAGCACTCCATGCGTTGAAGCAATTCCTGATCAAAAACAGGAAATATGACGGTCAGGTGGATGAGGAGATTTATGGCTTTGCAGATCCATTGAGTGTTGAACATTTATATCGGGTAGCAAGTGGACTCGATTCCCTTGTCCTGGGGGAGACTGAAATCCTTGGACAACTCAAAAAGGCCTATCATTCCGCGCAGTCCATGAAGTCCACGGGTCGCCAATTGAATAAGATATTTCAAAAAGCCTTTTACGTTTCCAAACATATTCGGTCCAACACAGGTATTCAGCGTGGCAGTACCTCGGTAGGATCAGTGGCCGTTGAATTGGCGGACAAAATTTTTGACGGACTCAAGGGGCGCCGAGTCATGGTGATTGGGGCAGGGGACACCAGTGAGAAAACCGCAAGATCCCTATTGTCTCGGGGTGCCTCCGAAGTGGCCGTGACCAATCGCTCGCATGACCGTGCTCTGGCTCTGGCTGAAAACCTGAAGGGGCGAGCGGTGCGTTTTCAGGAGTGGGAAGCTGAATTTACAGATTTGGACATTGTCATCAGCAGCACCTCCGCCCCCACTTATGTCCTGGACAGGGCCAGGGTGGAACGACTGGTTCGACCGCGGCAGTCTCGTCCTCTCTTATTAATCGACATTGCAGTTCCAAGGGACATCGACCCAGAAATCAATGAAATTGAGAATGTGTATGTCTATAACATTGACCACCTGCAGTCGATTGCCCAGGATTACCTCTCTCAACGACAAAAGGAGATTTCCAGTTGCGAATCCTTCATTAAATCCAAAGCTGCTGAGACATTGGAGTCTTTGAATCCGGTAGGGGATTTTAACAGTGACTCATCGGTTTTTGAAGGAGACCGAAAGGAAGCGTGAGCCTGTGTGGTTCATGTATTGGAGCATCAGATTGACTAAATACTTTATCTAAAAAATCATGGGTTCGGATTCCGAAAAACGAAAGGTATTTCACATTGCGACTCGTGGGAGTGCTCTGGCACTTGTCCAATCAAGGTATATTCAATCCGAGTGTCAGAGATTGTTTCCTGACTTTGTCTTTGAACTCAAGATCATGAAGACCACCGGCGATCACTTGCAAAAAGCAACGGAAGCCGAGGCCAATGCTCCCACCTTGCCGAAGGGTCTTTTCACCAAAGAACTGGAAACCGCTTTGCTCAGTGCAGAAGCGGATCTTGCGGTACACAGTCTGAAAGACCTTCCAACAGAACTTCCAGAGGGGCTCGAACTGGGGGCGATTACCGAACGCGAAGATGTTCGTGAAGTGCTGATTTTCAAGAAAGCCCCCAAATCTCAGGCGATACAAAACCCCAGTCAACTGTTAAAACCCAAAGCCTGCGTTGCCACCAACAGCCCTCGCCGCCAAGTTCAACTAAAACAATGGAACTCCGATTTAAAGGTAGTTCCCATGCGCGGAAATGTGCCCACAAGGTTGCGCAAATTGGCAGACAACCCCGAATTGGATGCAACCGTATTGGCTCGAGCCGGATTGAATCGTCTTGGGTATCAGATTGAAAACAACGGTCAATTGACAGGTCCCGATGCCCCGGAAGGCCTTTATGCCATGGTAATTGACGTGGATCAAATGTTGCCCTGTGTGGGGCAGGGGTGTCTGGGGATTGAAATACGGTCCAATGACCCGGACTTGAAACCCATTGTTGAAGCACTTTCCCACACTCCTTCGACCACGGCTGCCATTGCCGAACGTGCGTTTCTGAAGCACATGGGTGGAGGTTGCCAAACTCCATATGCTGCTTATGGCTTCCTGAATCAGGACCATCTGATCCTCAAAGGAAGAGCCTTCCATGGGGGGCAATGCCATGATGCTGAGTTGGAAGGCAAAGCCCTGGAATCTGAAAATCTGGGTATTCAATTGGCTGAAGCGCTCAAACCTTGATTCTGCCCTGTTCTGCAAACCATGTCCTCTTCAGTGACAGCATTATTCTGGGTGGGATTGGGAAGTGCGATTGGTGGGATGGGGCGGTATGGTGTTTCACTTTGGATTCAGCATCTTTTTCCCAATGATTTTCCCTGGGGGACTTGGACCGTGAATGTGGTGGGTTCCTTTGTGATTGGTTGCCTGGCTTCCCTGTCTGGAAATGAAGGCCATTGGATGAGTCATCCGAATGCACAACGCTTTTTAATCGTCGGGCTGCTGGGAGGTTTTACCACCTTTTCTTCATTCAGTCTGCAAACCCTTCAATTGATTCAGCAAGGAAGCACAGGACTGGCATTCGCAAATGTCATGCTCTCGGTTGCCTCCTGTCTGATATGCGTCTGGGCAGGTACAGGCCTGGCCTCAAAACTGGTCTTGCGGTGATGAAGAGAATCGCAGCTACCACCAAGATGGCAGGAAATTTGTATTTTATCTCATTTGTCTTGGTTCTCTTAGCTATCATTCTGCATTTTCTGGGTTGGACTCAAATCAGGCAGGGTGTGCAAATTAGATCTCACTCTGTCTTACTGTCGGAGTCTGATCGGCTTGCAGCCAAAAAGAAGGGGGGCAGTTTTTCGCGTCGCGGCGAAATCATTACCTCTGTTGGCCTAGCCTTAGCGAGTATTAGTGCCGTGTTTGCATTTGCATCCATTCGTAGCGGCGAGCCTTCGCAGAACTCAATTGTATTTGGTTTGCTTATTTGCTATCTGATTCTTCAAATGTTCAGAGTCTAAATCTGATTCTTTACTAATCTTGGTGGCTAATTCCAATTAAACAATGGTCTGTTTTGCAGAATGCAGCACAAAGAGTGAAGCGATCTTAGGATGTATCTGCCAACAGGGTATTCGTTGTGTTATTAGTCATGTATTATTTTTGATTTGAACATTGATATTGCAGAATTTTACCAAATTCAATTTTCTCCTATTTTCGATCCTTAGGTTTATCTTAAATTTACCTTCAGGTAATTGATATTGCTAATGAAACGGTCCGGGTTGATATTATTTAAGTCAAGTCGATGTTCGACTGTAATCTCCTAGAAACCATTGATCGAAAGAGTCCGTGATGCAGACATTGCTCAGAAAACATTGGCACAGCATGCCCAGCCAGGAAGTGGGTTCACTTCTGGACAGTTCATTTGAAAAGGGACTGACTTCTAAAGAAACTGCGGATCGTCAAGAGCGATTTGGGCCCAATGCACTGACTGCTCGAGAGGAAGTGGGGCCTGTCAAAAGGTTTTTACTTCAATGCCATCAGCCACTCGTTTACATCCTTCTCATCGCGGGCATCACGACCTTGCTGCTACAGGAATGGGTGGATGCTATTGTGATTTTTTCGGTGGTTCTGGTCAATGCCTGCATCGGTTTCATTCAGGAATCCAAGGCTCTTAAAGCCATCGACGCTTTGTCTCGCACGATGTCCAGCGAGGCTACAGTGATTCGTGACGGTGTGAAGAAAGTGATCCCAGCTTCGGAATTGGTACCTGGTGACATCGTTGTATTGATCTCCGGGAGCAAGGTTCCTGCGGACCTTAGATTGTTTCATAACCGCGAGCTTCAAATTGATGAATCCATGCTCACGGGTGAATCATTACCCGTAGAGAAAACATCTGATACCATCGACCAGGACATCGTTTTGGCAGACCGAAAAAATTTGGCGTTTTCAAGCACATTGGTGACTTTCGGGACTGGTAAAGGGGTCGTTGTCGCGACCGGAAATGATACTGAAATAGGTCGCATCTCGCAGTTGATCAACGCAGCAGAAGTGCTGGAGACTCCATTGACCAGGAAGATTGCTCAATTCAGTCATACCCTTGTCTATATCATCCTTGGTATGGCTTTACTGACTTTTTTGGTTGGAGCATTGAGGGGCCAACCATGGATCGAAATGTTCATGGCTGCGGTCGCTTTGTCGGTGGGGGCCATACCGGAAGGACTGCCCGCGGCGGTTACCATTACACTTGCGATCGGAGTCACTCGCATGTCGAAACGCAATGCCATTATCAGGAAATTGCCTGCCGTCGAAACCCTGGGAAGTACGACCATCATTTGTTCAGATAAGACAGGTACCTTGACGCAGAACCAAATGACGGTTCAGGAGATTTATGCAGGAGGAACTCACTTCACCGTTTCTGGTATCGGTTACCAACCCGAAGGCCACATTCGTCATGCAGAGAAACCGGAAGAAGACGGACGCTCTCCTGCATTGGACGAAATCCTGCGAGCGGGATTGCTGTGTAACGATTCCAATTTACTGTGTGAGGAGGATGTTTGGTCTGTGGAAGGGGATCCCACGGAAGGCGCCTTATTGGTATCTGCCAAAAAGGCGGGGCAGGAAATGGATAAAACAGTAAAAGAATTTCCCAGGATCGATTCCATTCCATTCGAGTCGGAGTATCAATACATGGCGACGTTGCACAAGACACCTTCCAATGAATGTGTCGTCTATGTGAAAGGATCGGCGGAGAGTATTCTATCGCGCTGCAATCAGTCCGTGAACCCTCTTGGAGAAATCTCCAGTTTCGACAAGGAAAAGATCCATGCGCTGGTTGAGCAGCTTGCGGCCAAAGGATTGCGTGTCCTGGCATTTGCCCGGTTGGAAATGGGAAGTGATGCGCGGAGTATCACCCACGACGACATTACCCGAAACTTAACCTTTCTCGGTTTGCAGGCGATGATTGACCCGCCTCGGCCTGAAGCCGTCACATCGGTTCGTAACTGCCACGCAGCCGGAATCGATGTGAAAATGATCACCGGCGACCACATAGGCACAGCCAAAGCCATAGCTGAACAGATTGGGCTGGATCAATTTGGCGTTCATCAGGAAGGGCAAATCTTAAGTGCCATCCAGGGTAAAGATCTGGCTTCACTGGACGGAGAAGAGCTGATTCAAGCGGTCAAAAACAATTCTGTATTTGCGCGGGTCGCCCCCGAACAGAAACTTCGGATTGTCGAGGCTTTGCAGTCCCAAGGCCATGTTGTTGCCATGACCGGAGATGGTGTGAACGATGCTCCGGCCTTACGCCGTGCAGACATTGGGATCGCCATGGGAATTACCGGGACAGAGGTGTCCAGGGAAGCGGCCGACATGGTGTTGACAGACGACAACTTTTCTTCCATTGAGTCGGCGGTCGAGGAAGGGCGGGGGGTTTTTGATAATCTCATCAAGTTCATTGTTTGGACGCTGCCTACCAATTTAGGGGAAGGACTCGTCATCATGGCTGCGATATTTGCCGGTGTTGCCTTGCCCATTCTACCCGTTCAGATTTTGTGGATCAACATGTCCACTGCGGTCCTACTGGGCTTGATGCTGGCCTTCGAGCCCAAGGAATCGGGGATCATGCAGCGACAACCCCGAGATCCAAAGGTATCCATTCTCACCAAGCCTGTTGTGATGAGGGTGCTATTGGTTGGGTTCCTCCTGCTCTTTGGGTCGTTTGCTCTTTTCAAAATGGTTTTGCAACAAGGAGGTAGCCTGGAAGTCGCACGCACGGTGTCGGTGAATGTATTTGTTTTCGGTGAAATGTTTTATTTGTTCAATTGCCGTTCTTTGACCCGATCCATGTTTGCCATAGGCCTGTTCAGCAACCTTTGGTTGATCGGCGGAGTGCTTACCATGGCACTGCTGCAGGTCCTCTATGTTTACGCTCCTTTCATGAACAAGATGTTTCAAAGTGCTCCTCTGGGGCTCAAGGAATGGGCTTGGATTCTTGCTTTCAGCTTTATGATTTACACCATCGTGGGGATTGAAAAATGGATTCGATTCAGTTCAAACAAGATAGGGAAGATGTCTTGAAACTCGTTCTGAAACCTGATTTTCAACATTGTTGATGATGAATTAAAAGTCTGTATTTTTGCACCTTTCTTGTTCCTACAATGAGGAAGATGGACATACTTGTCATGAACATCAAACATCCCAACAAAATACCTGTCGCTGTCTACGATACGAAACCCTACGATCGTCAGTATTTTAAAAATGCCCAAGCCAGCGATTCGATGGAATGGACCTTTTTTGACTTTCGATTGTCCAAACAAACCGCAGGGACAGTTGCGGGGCATTCCGTTGTTTGCATCTTTGTCAATGATCGGGTGGACAAGGAGTGCCTTGAATTGCTTCATGAAAACGGGGTGAAGCATATTGCCCTTCGCTGTGCAGGGTTTAACAACGTGGATCTTGATTCAGCCAAAGATTTCGGAATTCAGGTCACACGCGTGCCTGCCTATTCACCTCACGCGGTTGCAGAACACACAGTTGCCCTTTTGCTGACCTTGAACCGCCACATCCACCGGGCGCATTATCGGGTCAGAGAACAGAATTTTTCGTTGAATGGTCTCATTGGATTCGATGTGTTCGGCAAGACCGTGGGTATCGTCGGAACCGGCAAAATTGGAAAACTGGTGGCTCAAATTTTCAGGGGATTCGGAGCCACGGTATTAGCGTTCGATCCTTACCCTCAACACGAGTGGGCGAGGGAACACTCGCTTCAGTACGTCGGCCAGGATGAGTTATTGAGTCAAAGTGACATCATCTCTCTTCATATGCCGTTGACACACGATACCCTTCACTTCTTCAATTCAACGACTTTTTCCAGAGTCAAACAAGGTGCCTTCCTGATCAATACCAGCAGAGGGAAACTCATCGATACCACCGCTTTGATTGAATCACTCAAGAGTGGGCATTTGGGTGGAGTCGCTTTGGATGTGTATGAAGAGGAGGAAGGTGTTTTCTTTGAGGATTTGTCGGGTCAGGTGTTGCAAGATGAAGAGCTTTGTCGACTGATGACCTTTCCGAACGTCCTCATGACATCGCATCAGGCGTTTCTTACCAGAGAAGCATTGAGCGAAATCTCACGGGTTACGACTGAAAACATTCTCAGAGGTAATCGTGGGGATGAATTCCTGGAAGGAACTGTCGTCGCATAATTCTAATTGCAGGTAAGGCCGTCTGGTACTGGGGGCGATTTCATTGGTATCCATCACCACTATGAGTTGAGCCTGCGGGTATTTAATCCGCCGATGCTTGTTGCGGATGGTTTTCGTTTAATGTTACGCTCCGGGCATGGCAAAACGTCTTTTATTCATTGGCATTGATAGCGGTACACAGTCCACCAAAGTACTAGTGGTTGACGGTCGCAACGGGAAGGTGCTCTCTGAAGCTTCTCAATCTTATGGATTGATTGAGGGGTTGCCTGCAGGAGCCAAGGAACAGCATCCTCATACCTGGCGGGAAGCTACTGAAAATTCCATACGCAAAGCTCTCAAACAGGCCAAGGCTTCCAAAGACGAAGTTAAAGCTATTGGTGTCAGCGGGCAGCAGCATGGTTTTGTTCCGATGGATAAAACCGGTGAAGTGATACGTCCGGCAAAACTTTGGTGTGATACGACCACCACCGAAGAATGCGAAGAGATCACCCAATCATTGGGTGGCAGTCGTGCCAGTATCAAAGAAGTGGGAAATGCCATTCTTCCGGGTTTCACCGCCCCAAAAATCCTTTGGCTGAAGAAAAATGAACCCAAGAATTTCAAACGGCTCAAGACGATCCTTCTTCCTCATGATTATTTGAACTTCTGGTTGACCGGAAGAGCTGTCATGGAATTTGGAGACGCCAGCGGAACAGCGTTGTTGAATGTCCGCAAACGCATTTGGTCCGACAAGGCCATGGCCGCCATCGATGGGCAAGTCCAGGGAATGCTGCCCGAATTGATTTCAAGTGATCAGCCTGTTGGAATGCTTCAGGATTCCGTGGCAGCATCTCTTGGTCTGAGTGGTGACGTCATGGTGAGTGCAGGTGGGGGGGATAACATGATGGGAGCCATTGGGACAGGAAACACAAGCAACGGGGTGGTCACGGCCAGCTTTGGAACGAGTGGAACCATTTATGCATGCTCCCAAAAACCCCTGGTGGACCCTAAGGGAGAAATCGCTGCATTCTGTGATTCGACCAATCGCTGGTTGCCTCTACTTTGTACCATGAATGTCACAGTAGCTACGGAACTTGTCAGATCCGAGCTAGGCTGGAGTCATGACCAGTTCTCCAGGGCTGTTTCAAAAGTCCCTCCAGGTTCCGATGGGCTTCTGTTGCTTCCTTACTTGGAAGGAGAACGTACGCCGAATCTACCCGATGGGACGGGGGTATGGATCGGATATCGCGGGCAAACCACCTCTGCAGGTCATCGTGCTCGTGCCGCGATGGAAGGGGTGACTTTGGGAATGAATTACGGATTGAATCGACTCCGCAAATTGGGGCTTCAACCGACCCAGATCAGAGCTACAGGAGGAGGAGCCAAATCCAAAGTATGGCGTCAAATCATGGCGGATGTTTTTAATGCGGAGGTCGTCACTCTGAAAGTTGCAGAGGGAGCCGCCTATGGAGCTGCTTTACAGGCTTTGTGGTCTTGGCGCCGGCAGCAGGGTGAGGATGTCAGTATTGAATCGATTACCGACCGATTCGTTAAAATTGCCAATCGTGAGACGGCGCAGCCGAATGAAGCGAATGTGAAGATTTATCAGGAACTTCAAGAGCTGCAAGACAAAGCCGCGAATTCCCTGAAAGGCGTTTTCAAAAACCATCGAAAGATTACCACCTCATAAGCGCCAGTAGAAATCCGTCTGACGAGTAGGATTGATTTCGCAAAAGGACTTCCGGGGCAGGGGGAAATCAGCCCTGAGAACCACGGTATCTGTATTGTAAATTATTTGTCTTTCTGTCGGTTGAGTTCGTCCTCAAGAAATCGGGTCACGTCCTTGAACTTGTCGGCATTGGCGGGATTCAGGGCTATCAATGCCCGATGTGCATTCAGGCTGGTTTCTGTCATCTCGGTTTTGCTACCGCTATCCAGTGAATCTTGAACGGCTTCAAAAGATCCGGATTCAGCATGAGGCTCCTGATTTACCACATGAAATAATTCCAGTACACCCAGATTGTCCAACAGACCCAACAAGCGTTCATTTGGATTGAGCAGTTGGATACTGCCTTTGGGATCGCCGTCTTCCACAAGTTCAAATGCCTGATTGGCCAATACGCCCAGGAAAGTACTGTCCATCACCAGGCATTCATCGAGAGAAAGTATGAAATGGATGATTCCTTTTGCCCTGCGTTCTTCCATCAATGTCTTGAAGGGGACGCTGGTCTTTACCGTGGCCCGGCCTCTGACTTTGATGCAAACAACGTCATCGTTTTGAGCGACCAAAAGGGGAGTGTCTGTTGATTCCATATTACGCCTCGATTTTACTATGCTGGTTTTTTGGTAATGATCGATACGATCGATTGTTGGAGCACTTGCCCGTCGTCCAGGGCACTGGAAATTAATTTCATGTTGGCGTCGTAAAGAGTTTCCATCGCTTGAACAAGTTCATTCATGGCGTAGTTGGAAGCCTGAGGCATAGCCCTGAATAGTACGTAGGGATTTAATCTCAGTGGATTGAATTTAGGATCCTTGGGCAATTCGCCCTCCGGAACTTTTTCAAGTTGTTGCTTGAACCTGAAAAACTGGCGTTCCATCCGCAGCCAGCCCTTTCTTTGCATTTCCTTCACCAGGATGAGCGTTCTGACCTTGGAAATCAAACCGTAGAGCAAACCTATGGCACTCCGTTGTCGGTCCAGCTTCATCTCCCACAATTCTTCGTCCAGGCACCGAATGGCCAGAGTGAGGTTGCGATTTCCCACGGCATCACCAAGAGCGAAGGCCTTCGCCTGTTTATTTCGAGAAACGACTTGTTGAACATCTTCCAGTTTGGCCTGACCTGAGTCCCCCACAAACAAGGCCAGTTTTTCCGCTTCTTGCATCAACTGTCTTGCATTGGGTCCCACGCTTTCAATCAAGGCAGCCCGTGCTTCTGGATGAATAGAAACACCATTTGCCTCAAATACCTCATCAATGCGTTGCTCGGCTTCGGGGATCCAGTCAGATTTGGCAGCGTCCCATCCCTGAAAGATCTCCACCTGTCCAAGTTTTTGAAATTGCTTATAGAACGATTTTCTCTTGTCCACCTTTCCAGCGGAAATCAACACCCGGAATTTTTGAGGATCCGTTTGTTTTAATTCGTCGATGACACTGGCCAGTCCCTCGGTGACCGCTTTCGTAGAGGAGGTGCGTTCCTCGCCGAGGAAATTACAGTTGCGAAACCAGATGCATTTGCCCGTGCCAAAAAATGGCATTGTTTGCATCGCTTCCATGAGTTTGCCGATGGCTTTTCCAGCTTCACTTGCGTTGCCTGCAGCAGCATCAATCAGTTCCTGCTCATGTTCAGGAAACTGTTCGGTCCACTCTCTGAATATGCTGGCACTGCGCTCTTTGACCATTAAGTCTTCATCACCGCAGACAAGGTTGGGGGGACCTTCTTTTTTGGGAGCTTTGGGGGGCATCAGGTCACTTCATCATCGCCGCTGGACTTTTTGATTTCATCCAGGATATGGCTCATGTCTTCAACATCATTGAATAAATCTGCGGTTACGAAAATGGGTCTTTTTTGGGCGGTGGCCAGCGCCAGGCAATCGCTTGGACGCGCATCGAGTTCGACGATTTTTCGGCCCAGCTCGTTCCTTTGCTGGAGGATCATTCTGGCATAATAGGTGGTTCCCCTCAGTTCCGTAATGATGACCCTGTCCACGGAGATGCCGAAGCCCTGAAAACAATGAGTCATCAGATCATGAGTCAGGGGGCGTTGCTTTGATTTGTTTTGGATGAACATTTTGATAATTTCACCCATGGTCCTCTCAATTTGGATGACAAAGACCTTTTGCTGATTGCCAAGGAAGACCGCCTCACCGTTATTTACGGGCAATATTCCGCGAATCTTCACTTGGATAACGTCCTTAGTCATCACATAAGTTTATAACTCTTGATGAAAAACCACAAGCGTCAGGTTGCATATGTTCTCCAAATGATAAGGAATTTCACCTTCAAGAAAGATGTCTTCAGCATGGATGAATAGCCGGTTTAAGCTGTATAAGTAACTGATTTTGTTCTACCTGCGTTGCAATGCGTGTATCGCTAATCGAAATGCAAGTGCATTGCTTAAAATTGGTGTGCTTAAGGTTGTTTGCGGTGCTCGGTATTTTTTGTCAAAATATTTTCCAGATATGTTACGTTTTAACATTATTTTAATGAAGGTGTTGCGAAAAATCCTTCGCTGACGAAAGCTTTGTGTCAGGTTTGGCTTGATCGTCTGGCATTCCGATTGCTTTTCAACTTACAAATCCTCTGTTGGGGATTGGTTTAGTTGGTTACTCCTGTTGGTTGAGAGCCGGTCAAAGTTCCCTCCTTTCTTTGGCCGGCTCTCTCTATTTCTTCTTCTTTACTTTGAAGGCAATTGATCCCACCATGGGATATCTCCATTTTGCATATGAAGCCTTCGAAGAATGACGTTTACCATCCTCTGAACCATCACGAGTCGACTTTATCCACTCGGAGAACCTTTCTGAGTTCTGTGGGATTGGCTGGAATGAGCATACCTCTACTTTCGCGTGATTGGAGTGGTCAGCAACCCGTTCGCTATCCGGATCCCGACATTGTGGTGCTTGACCCGCGTTTCGCCAAATACAAGATATTCAACACCCCTATTCAGCGTCTCCATACCGGTTCGTTATGGGCGGAGGGACCAGCCTGGAATGCCGTGGGAAAATACCTTTTGTGGAGCGATATTCCCAACAATGTCCAGTTTCGCTGGTTGGCTGAAAATGGTGCGGTCAGTCGATTCAGGCATCCCTCAGGCAACAGCAATGGAAACACATTTGATTGGCAGGGCAGGCAAATTTCCTGTGAACACGGTACGCGCAAAGTGGTAAGGTACGAACACAATGGCGAGAAAACCGTGTTGGCGGACTCCTGGCAGGGAAAACCTTTGAATGCCCCCAACGATGCGGTGGTGCATCCAGACGGTGGTATCTGGTTTACAGATCCAGGTTATGGAAGCATGAAGGATTATGAAGGGAAGAAGGGGACTTTACACCTCAAGGAAGCGGTTTACCGTATTGACCCTGACGGTACGAAGATGTCGCTTGTGACAGACGCAATAGTCAAACCGAACGGCCTTTGCTTTTCACCTGATTATCGAAAGCTGTACGTTGCTGACTCAGTGCTGAGTGATTCCAAGGGGATTTATGTTTGGGATGTTTTGGATTCCAATCGACTTGCCAAACGGAGGCGGTTTTGCTCGATGGAACTTGAGGGAGTTGGTTCCGGTCTAGCAGATGGGATTCGTGCCGATGTGGATGGCAACATATGGGCCAGTGCGGGATGGGGTGGAGATGGGTATGATGGAGTTCATATTTTTTCACCCGAGGGAGAACGGATAGGTCAAATCCTTCTACCTGAAATCTGCAGCAATCTTTGTTTCGGTGGCCCCAAAAGGAATCGGCTTTTCATGACTGGAAGTCAGTCTTTATACTCCGTTTATGTGGAGACCAAGGGTGCGCACATCACCTGAGTTCATTCAAGACCAGCTCAAGCTAATTAAGATATGAAGATGCTAAATATCATTTTGGGACTTCTCCTATTTGGGGGATCCATTTTTTCCGAATCTGAAAAGAAACCATTGCCAAATGTTCTGATCATCGGGGACTCCATTTCCAATGGTTACACCAAACCATTGATTGAGCTGCTGGAAGGAAAGGCAAAGGTTGTCCACAATCCAGGCAATGCCCAACATTCAGGGTTCGGTCTTAAGAACCTTGAAAAGTGGCTAGGCGATACCTCATGGGATGTGATTCACTTTAATCATGGACTGCATGATCTGAAGTACGTGGATGAAAACGGCAAGAACACTACTTCGAAAGAGAATGGTCATATTCAGATCGAGCTCAATGATTACGCCGCGAATATGGAGAAGATCGTCCTGCGCCTCAAGAAAACCGGAGCAGCACTGATATTTGCCACCACGACGGCTTATGCCGACAAACCAGCAGGGCCGCTTCGGGAAGCCTTCCAGGCAGCAAGGTATAACAAAGCCGCATTGCAAATCATGAAGAAACATGACGTTCCGGTGAACGATCTTTTTGGATTTACATTGGATCGCCTGGATGAACTTCAGCAGCCCAACAATGTGCACTTCACCAAAGAGGGTTCCAAGGTCCTGGCCGAAGAAGTCAAAAGGCACATTCTACAGGCTCTCGAAGGTCATTAAGTGCTATTATATTGTTCGATCAGGGGAATCAACGCGATGTCCATTCGTGTCTGCCAGCCCTGCGTGCAATCCTTTGCTAACTCTGTATTCCTGCCGGAGTTTTCTGCCTTCAAACAAGAAATCTGCATCCTTTCTTTTTTTTACTTGTGATACGAGGACTCGCATCGCATAAACTGTGATAGTGAACTTTGTTTTCAATTGTAAATGGTCTGTTGCCTTTGCGGTCCTACTACTCGCTGTGGTGCTGACCGGCTGTGGTGGGGTCAATGCCGGAGGAGGGGCTTCTCCTGCGACTTTTTTCCTGCCTGGGATGGCGGGAAAGGATGGACGCTCTGAAGGGCATTCGCCCGATCGTCTTCCCTTTACCGTAGATTCAGCTGCATCGACCGTTTCAAACCCTTTTCCAGTATTCTTTCGAGAGGCACCCTTTGAGAGGGTTGCCGAAACTGATCCATCATGAGATTTCCCTTAGCACTGACGGCCAAGATCGCATCACACATCATCAAACATAAAATTAAGCGAACGCCCAAGTTCGCCATGGTTCTGCAGCTGGAACCTTTGCATACCTGCAATCTGACTTGCACCGGATGTGGTCGTATTCGGGAGTATTCCACCAGCCTGAAAGACATGATGCCGCTGGAAGATTGTCTGGAATCTGCTCAAGATTGTGATGCTCCCATGGTTTCGATTTGCGGAGGTGAGCCTTTGATTTATCCCGAAATCGAAAACCTTGTGAAGGGACTTCGTGAACAGGGACGCATCATTTACATCTGCACAAACGGAATGTTTATGCGGAAGAAAATGAGAGACTACCTTGCTTCCGTCTACGAAGAATCATGGGAACCCAGGTTGAAGCTGTTACGGGCGGAGGATTTGATCGACGACAAGGACATGGATTTCATCCGAGCGGGCAAACCATCCAAGCCACAAGTCATCGCACCATCAGAGTGGTTATACTGGAATGTTCATGTGGATGGATTGGAATACACTCATGATCTGATTGTGGAACGAGAGGGGGTATTCCAAGAATGCATTGCCGCCATTCGCATGGCAAAGATTGTCGGATATCAAGTTGCGACCAACACAACGGTTTATAAAGAAACCGATGTGAAGGAAATTGAAGATATGTTTGCCTATCTGTCATCGCTTGAAGTCGATGGACACACCATATCCCCCGGCTACGATTACGACGCAGCCAAAAAAGACATGGTCAAGCGCCTGGGCAAGCAGCCAGAGGATTTTTTCCTGACACGTGAGATGACACGAGAGAAATTTGCTCGCATTCAGGAATGGGGAGAAAAATTCACTATCTTTGGTACTCCTGTTTACCAAGAATTTCTTGCAGGCAAACGTGAACTCACTTGTTCTGCCTGGGCCATCCCTACTCGCAATATTCGCGGATGGAAAGCTCCCTGTTACCTTATGACAGACGGCCATTATTCCGGCTATCAGGAGATGTTGGACAATGTTGATTGGGACAAGTACGGAGTCGTTGATGGTGTGGCCCGTGATCCAAGATGTGAGAATTGCATGGTTCATTGTGGATACGATCCAAGTGGCGCACTTGGAGTGGATGCCAAGTTCGGAGACACCTGGAAAAATATTCGATACAATTTCGGCCCCAAACCTCAGCCCTATCATGAAGGCGCCAAAGTTCACGCTTTCAACGGCTGCTCCATCAATCAGGGCCATCTTGCAGAGGCACGCCAGGCGGTGAATGAATCTGATTCCAAAGACTGTCAACCTGAAGCCACGAAGCAAGGCTGTGGTGCATCCGTCGATAATACCAACGCAGTTTCAGGATAATTCTGAATACATCACCGAAGAATGACTTCTGTATCTGGTTTCATGATATCATCTTGCTTCTGAGGGAAAGCTATTGAGGTTCAACCGACATCTGGCGCAACGCATGGCTTTCTTTCATGTCGAATGGTAACAACTCCGAATCCATCGCTGTGCGAATGCTTCATCCTGAGATCATCATGATCCGGTAGAAACAACTATTTTTAACAAACTGATTTTCGAAATTTAAAAAATGCCTAGGGGACGTAAAGCAACCAAAAGTAAAAAAGCGGTTCTAAATACCAAATATGATGCCAACAACATCGTGTTGGATAAAACCTATGGTGCATGGGCTGATTTAAGGCGTGAACTCTCCGATTCAAAATCGGATTTGGCGGAAAGAACAGATCTTCTCGAACAGTTTGCTGCATGTGAAGATTCGCAGCGTGCCTTCCTGATCCTGGACGACTATTTTGAACGACTGTCATTGTCTCGACGTGATTTTGTGGGGCCGGATTGGTGGGCCCGAATGTTGGACACGACGGGAAAAGAGCGTCTTGAAGAAACCGCATTACTCTTCCTGCGCGCCAAAAGGCCTCTTCCCACAGAGTTGATGGCTCATGCCAACTTTGACCGTTTGGCTGAAGTTGAGGAAGCGGAGAAAGATCATGAATTGATCTCGCATCTTGAAAAGTGGATGTTGCCCGCCAAAGTCGAACATTTGGATGCGCCCAGGGCCAGTGTTAGAGCTTTATTTGAATTGGTTCCAGTGGTGGAAGGATCCCCGGTTGTGCGTCTTCAAATGCGACTCACTTTATCACGACCACGCAGCGGAGAAAGATTTCGCACCCTGGGGGAAATCAAGGATTTAACCAATCGGTCTTCTCATGAGCGCGAATTATTTTCATCTGAAGATTGGGAATTTGTCGAATGGATCCATCAGACCTATGCCGAGGAGGACGATGAACAGGAATTGTTGGTGCTGCAGGGAGCGGACTTGCTACGGTGGTTAGCCAAATGGGGAAAAGAGGGGCGGATGGAACTGGATGGAAAGGGTGGTTCTCTGAGCTTTACCGGTCAGGTGGCAGAACTGAAACCGACGATTGAAAAGGGGGAAGATGACCTGGGGCTTTTACCCAAATTGCATCTGGCCGATGGACGACAATTAAATTTTAATCAAGCGGCATACATCGTCGGAGATCCCATGCTGACGGTTGTAGACAATGAGTTTTTCCTTCTGCGTCGTGCGCCTCATGAGGCTTTGCTGGAACGATGGGGACAACAAATTCCGATTCCTGTAAAAAAACTCAGTCATCGATTGCTGACGCATCTCAGAAAGACATCGGATTCAAGCGATGAATCCATTTGGATGGACCTTTGTGTGACCCACAAAGCTTCCCCGCAGTTTGTTTTCGAATTGGAAAATGATACAGTTCGACTTCGCCTGAAAGCGGTCAGTGAACTTGACCAGAGCACCTGGCAGTGGAACGGGCATGAATGGCAAAAGGAAAATGAGGAACAGGGGCTGAATGGAAAAGCCGAACTCTTGGATGATGCCCGGGTGGACGCATCGACTCAATGGCTGCGTCGCCTTGACTGGTTCACACCCGAACCTGGACTCTGGATTGGTGATGCGACTGAAAATTTCTTGATCGGCCTTTCAGAAGTCTGGCCCGATCGTCCAGCGGAAGCCGACTACCTTGGCAATACAGCATTTCAACGTTTGTTCTTAAATTCAAAACGCCTTCGTCCCAAATTGGTCATGCATGGCAGTGGGATCGACTGGCTTTCTGTTTCGGCTGAATGGGAACAGGAGGGAATGAAACTAACCGAAGCCGACCTTCTGCAATTGCAGGCGGCAACGGGGCGTTTTGTAAAACTTCCTGATGGTGGATGGGTGGAACTCGATACGGATGCAGTTCAAAATGCCCAGGAAACCATGGCTGAACTTGGGGTGGATGGCCTGGCTAATGATCCTACCAAAGTGGCATTGCTGCATGCATCTCAGCTCGATGAAGCCGCTATCGATCAGTTTGGGAACAATGCCAGAGTCAGATCGCTTAAAGAAAAAATCGCTGACTTCAAAGGTGTCCCTGATCTTGAATTGCCCGACGAGGTTGTTGCCGATCTTCGACCTTACCAGAAGGATGGATTTAATTTCCTTTGTCATTTAACCCAGATGAAGCTTGGAGGCGTCCTGGCCGACGACATGGGACTCGGAAAAACTCTTCAAACTCTCTCCTGGCTCGCTTGGTTGTACGCCAACAGTGGGAAACGGAGGAAACCCGCCTTGGTCATATGTCCTGCATCGGTACTTCACAACTGGCGCCGAGAGGCAGAGAAATTTACACCTCATTTGACCACCCTGGTTTTAGAGAGTGGGTCCGCACGCCATAATTTAAGGAAACAGATTCCCCAGCGCGACTTGATCATTACTAATTACTCCATCCTTCGACGGGATTTGGAGGAGTTAAACAAGTTTGAATTCAGTGCCATCGTATTGGACGAAGCTCAGTATATTAAAAATCCAACCGCTCAGGTCACAAAATCTGTCAAACAGTTGAAAGGTCGACGTCGCCTGGCCTTGACCGGAACACCGTTGGAGAATCGCCTGCTTGATCTCTGGAGTATTGTTGATTTTGTTCAACCCAATTACCTCGGTAATCAAACCAAGTTCAGTGAGAACTATGAGCCTAAGGGTGACAATGCGGACGTCGCTCAACGCATCGCCAGAAAACGACTGTCGGCAAAACTGCGTCCTTTGCTTCTGAGGCGCATGAAGAAGCAAGTTGCCAAGGATCTTCCGGACCGCATTGACGAGCGTCGCGATTGCGAGCTGACCGAGGAACAACGCAAGTTGTATCTCGCCGAATTGCGTCGAAGCAGGGATCAGGTGTTCAAGGCCATGAAGCAAAAAGGCATCGCCAAAAGCAAGATGCATGTGTTGGCTGCTTTGACTCGATTGCGTCAAATTTGCTGTCATCCAACTTTGGTTGGTAATGATTCGGCTTCCGGCAAAACGGAAACCTTGTTTGAATTGCTGGAACCGCTTCTGGCGGAAGGGCAAAAGGTGCTCGTATTCAGTCAGTTTGTTCAGATGCTTCAGATCCTTGAACGCGAATGCAAGATCCGGGAAATTCCATCCTACATGCTCACAGGTGAGACAAAGAATCGAATGGATGTCGTCAGCGCTTTTCAGGAAGATTCGGATCCATCTGTGTTCTTGTTAAGTTTGAGGGCTGCAGGAACAGGTTTGAATCTAACCACCGCAAGCTATGTCGTGCTTTATGATCCATGGTGGAATCCAGCCGTTGAGGCTCAAGCGATTGACCGATCACATCGCATCGGGCAAACCCAAACGGTGAACGCCTATCGGCTCATTTCGCCGGGAACAGTTGAAGAGAAAATTTGGGAACTCCAGCAGTCAAAGGCCAAAACTATCAGCGATGTATTGGGAGAAGAGGGCTTCGCCAGCAATCTCTCCAGCAATGATCTGGAATTTTTGTTCTCAGAAGATTAATCTATCTTTTTCAATGAAACGAAGTCCGTCATTTGCCTGAAGACTGACTTCATAACTTGAGTGGACGCCTGTTAATGATGGTCGTTTCACTTAAGCATTTGTTAGATCAGAAAATTAGACAACGAGCTGCTGCCCGTAAATCTGGTTCCAGACTTGTCACTCCTTTTCATAGCGGGACTGAGGGCTGCCACTTGATATTGTGTCTGTGGCGAATCCTGCTCTTGTGGTTTTGTATGCAGTGCGGGGCAGCGGAGTTGGTTTCTTTGGCTTCTTACAACCTCGAGAATTATCTCTTGCATCCCAATCAGGGACGAAAACCCAAGCCGATAGAGGCGAAAGCAGTGGTTCAAACCTCATTGCTGGCCTTGCGCGCCAATGTTTTGGCTCTTCAGGAATTAGGTTCTGAGGCTGCACTTGTAGAATTGAAAGACTCTTTGGCTGATCAGTCACTGAATTATCCTCATCATGCCATTTCGATAACGCCTGATTCACCCATACACGTTGGATTATTAAGTCAGTTTCCCATCCGCAAGATCTCGCACCATGTGACCAATGTTTTTGTCCTATACGGAAAGCCCTTTCGACCCTCGCGTGGTTTTCTAGAGGTGGATCTTGAACTTCCTCGAAGTCATGTATTGAAAGTATTCGTGGCTCATCTTAAATCCAAACGACCGGTCGGTTATGCAGATCAATGGGATCTTCGTACCAGGGAGGCTTTGTTGTTGCGATCTTTGGTGGATGCCCGATTGAAGAGCAATCCGAACCAATGGGTGGCTGTTGTTGGGGATTTCAACGATGGGCCTTCCTCCCAGGCATTGAAGTTTTTAAGAGGAAGACAGGGACAAATTCGACTTTACGATGCTCGTCCAAGCGAGGGTAAGGAAGGAAAACCCATCATGCACAACGGGAGGTTATTAAAACGCTCAACTGCATGGACTCATTTTTTTCAGGATGAAGACCTTTATTCCAGAGTGGACTTCATCCTGATGAATCGCTCACTCAATCGATCCTTCCTTCAGGACCATAGCTATGTGTTGGATCTTCCAAACTGGGGAATAGCTTCAGATCATCGCCCGGTACTGGCGACCTTCGAACTTCCGTAGGCGTCACATTTATATTGATGGGGCACTAATGTTTCTTGAGCCAATGATCCGCTTGTTTGTCCAGCTGGCGAATTGCTTGGTTGAGTTTTCTCAGATCAAAAGTCTGATCCAAAATTTCGAGCTGGTAAGTTTCAGGATCCAGGCTTCTCACGAACACATCTTCTCGCGAACCCGCCATGGTGCCCTTTGGCATGACATTCAGGTTGAGGAAATGGCCTGCTTCAACCGTTCCCATCCAAAGTTCCAGGCGTTCGCCAAAATTTTCAACAATGCGTTTCAGTGACTTGCTGCAGATGGTGTTTTCTTGCGGCAGATCCAGTGCCTTTCTTAATTCTGATCCTTTTTCCTGCTCGGTTTGGGACTCGGGCCAGAGAATTTGGCTTGCCTGATTGGCATGGTTCAGGAATGCATGCACATAGAAAAATGTCTTTTCGTTGTCCATGCCAACCAGGGAACTGCGCATTTCTTGCCAGGCGTGGGAAGTAAAGCGACATTGAAGGCGAATTTCCTCCATCCATTTTCGTAAGCATTCATCGGTCATAAATCAGGATGGATCGGATGTTTTCATTTGAGAGCGACTGAGCGCCGCATCTGCCTTCTCTTTTGCTTCTTGGGCGCGTTGTTGAATCACATCCGGGGAGGGGAGGGACATCAGGACTTCTGCCGGAATATCTCCTGAATCGGCGAGTTTATTCAAACACTTAACTCTCTCGTTCAGTGCCTTGTCTGGATTCCTTTCCTTTGAAAACCTGGACTTGGCTTTCTCAGAACGGGTCCTGAGAAGATCGTAAACATCACCTCCCAATAGAGCCGATATATCGATCTTCATTTTCTCACGCTGGAGGTCTTTGCTTTCTACTTTGTCCCCATTGATCGGGCCTGATTTATATTTTGGAAACATAATGGCTGCTTCCGGACAAACTCTGGAGCAAGCAGGGCAATTTGTCTTACATTGGTCGTTATTCTGCACCTGAATGTGATCTTCTTGATCAACGCCATAAACCCCGAAGAGGCAAAAACTCAAACACTGCATGCAATTGGTGCAACGATCATAATCGATCACCGGAAACCAGGGTTTCCAGTCACCGTGTTTGAAACTTGAGGTGGATTCCCTCATTTCCTCGGCGAGCGCGAGCACATCCTCAGTTTTTAATGAGCGACTGTCTTCAAATCTGATTTCGGTTTCCTCGCTTTGGAGATTTTTTGGGGGCTGGTCTTTTTCAAATTGGCCAATCACCAAAAGTGAACTGCGATCCGTCGGCGCGGTGACACCCTTCGGGGTGGCGCGAGTGACGGAAAAACCTTTCTCGAGCAAAGCGTTCATGTGTTCAAATTGAACCTGAGGGTTCTCCTGGGTGTTGCCTTCTGGCTCCATCAGGACGACGCGTAGCTTGGATGAATCCGTAAGTTTCATGGTAAATTATTTCGCTGATCCCGGCTCCTCGGAAGCTTGTGGTGGCTTGTTGTCTGCTGGCAAGTTCGGTTTCAGTTCATCCGACAGTAATCGTTGCATGACTTCGTCCGGAGTTTGTTCTCGCATGTTTAGAACCTCGGTTTGATCCCTGTCTAATGGGGCGGATGCACCTGAGAATAGCCACTTAACGGCCCTTGGGAAGCATGCGGCAATTTTAACTGGGCCACCCTTGGTCAATCGCTGAAGTTCAGGATCCTTGCGCGCTGACATTTCACATAGATCGGCCACCGCATCGAAAGCTTTGCCTGATTCACATAGCCGGCTCAACACCTCCTTTTTCACCTCAGGCGAGATGATTTGTGCGTAATTGCAGTGGCAGTATAAAATGCGGGTTGATTCCTGACTTTGACTCATGGTGATACGTGAAAGAAAACTAGAGCATTGGGCTTCAGGAATCAACTGCTTCAGTCAGCCTGTGCGTTGGTTCTGGTTTCCCTGGTCGAAAATGTTCGACATGGTCCAGGGTTCCATGGACTTCAGTGTGAATATGAGCACATTTTTGGATGGCCTCCAGTACTGTCTCATTCAGCATGTCTGGATCTGCTTCGGCCCGTAAGTTGACAATGACCTGGCCTGATTGGATTTTTTCCGGCAGGTGTTGTGATAACTCAGGAACAAAATCATTCCTTACCAGGTTGATCACAGCAATATCCCCCAATCCTTCATTTGGGCTAAAAGTCATCTTCAAATGCGCAACTTCAGCTCCCTTGGATTCCAGTTTTTCCTGAAGTTGATGTGCCATCGATTGAATCCAGGCGTTGCCATCGAACAAGGATGAGGACTCGAGCTCGATCGTTGCATTCAACCATCCCAGCAAAGCTTCGCCTTCCGCATAAAGTTCATAATCGACTTCCATGGCTTTTTCGTTCGAAGGATCCGATTCTTGAACCTCCTTCATCCATTCATCCAGCCCTGTTCCTTCCCTTGCAGAAATAGCCATCACTTTTTTATTTGGATAGTCGGACTTCAATCGGCTTGTCAGAAGATCAAGATCGGTTTTCGATAGGGTTTCCATTTTGTTGATCACGATGATGTCGGCTTCCTCCAGTTGTTTCAGGTAAATGTAGACTACTTTTTGAGAAAATTGCCTGCCGGGCTGCAGTCCAAGGATCCGCATGGCACGAACCGGGTCGACTATGACGCTCAGAGGAGCTATCTGAAACTGATCGCCGTAGATCCTTCGCAGTGGGTAAGTCACCGTTGCCACCAGGTCTGTACAGCTTCCTACCGGTTCAGCGATGAATACATCAGGTGCCGAACTTTCTGTCAGACCATTGGCTGCATCCACCAATGAATTGAACCGACAGCAGAAACATCCTCCAGGAATTTCCGCGGTATCAAACCCTTTCGATCTCAGCATGGCCGTGTCCACCAGTCCTGATCCTTGATCGTTGGTAATGAGACCGATGCGCAGGCCTTGATCGGAAAGAGCTTTCGCCAGACGTGCGATTGTGGTTGTTTTACCTGCTCCCAGGAATCCACCCACCATGATGTATCGTGCTGGTTTGTTGATTGCTTCTGACATGGTGTCAGTATGCAGTCCCGAACACTTGAATGCCAATCCGAAATGTTTCGGTACGAAATACCGATATTGAAATCGTGCTTTCGGGACCTTAGGGTTCCACCATGCGTTTGAACGCCAATCCAACAGTTCTGCCTGTAGCGGACCCTGTGACCGAACAAAAGACTCAGGAGGTCACGGATCCGGGGTATCTTGTCATATGTTGGGATGATCCCGTGAATCTGATGGATTACGTTACGCACGTTTTTCAAAAGGTCTTTGGATGGGAGCGTGTGAAAGCTGAAAAACACATGTTGGAGGTGCATGAAAATGGTAAAAGCATGCTGGTGCGCGAATCCATGGAGATGGCAGAGCATTATGTGCACCAACTGCACCGTTACAATCTGCATGCAACGATGGAGCGATCCGAATGAAGCTGATCCGGCAGGGTAATGGGTCTTTCGAACTCAGGATGGAAGAGGGGGAGTGGACTGCTTTGTCAGATCTCTTAGGTCAATACCCCCTGACCCCCGCGAATCATCACAGTCTGAATTCAAAGGATCGCCCGGATCCAGATTTAAAGGAATCGGACCAATGGCTGCGTGATTCTGTTTCCAATCACCAAACCGAGCGCGAAGTTCAACTAAAAAAATGGCTTTCAAACGTTCAGGCCGATCATTCGGGCGCGGATGTGGAGTATCCGGTTAAATTCGATGCTGATCGTGCCGATTGGTTGATTGAGATTCTTAACGATTTACGAGTTGGGAGTTGGTTGTCACTCGGTTGCCCGTCGCCTGAAGAAATATCCGGCAAAACCTGGAAGTCAAGTGATTGGCCTACCTTATGGACTATGGAGGCCAGTGGAATGTATCAGTCTATTCTGCTCAAAGCTCTTTCTTGAACCCTTCGTTGAGGTGCGACATGGTGGCATTTCTTGAAAACAAACTGTGGTTTCCCGACCCTCGCCATTATACGGAGTACATGGATGAAGGCCTTTTGGCGGTTGGTGGTGAAATGAGCGTCGAGCGCCTGCGATTGGCTTACAGTATGGGGATATTTCCCTGGACAGATCGGCCCGTCACCTGGTGGTGCCCTGATCCAAGGGGTATCATGGAATTGGATAAGATTCGGGTATCCAGGAGTCTTGCTAAATTCAAGCGCAAGGGTGTTTTTCATTGTACCCGAGATCAGGCTTTTGAGGCTGTGATTCGAGCCTGCGCAGAAACTCCCAGACCTGGGAGCTGGATCACTGAGTCCTTCATTCGAGCTTATATCAGAATGCATGAGGCTGGCTATGCCCACAGTGTTGAATGTTGGCAGCAGAATGTACTGGTCGGTGGAATTTACGGGGTTTCCGTCGGTGGATTATTCGCTGGTGAATCCATGTTCTATCGCGAAAGTAACGCGTCCAAAATCGCTCTTTTGCATCTGGTGGAGCATTTGCGTGATCGTGGGTATCAATTGTTCGATGTACAGATGGTCACGCCTTTGACCGAATCCCTGGGGGCGATACATATCCGCCGCAATGATTATCTTGACCGTTTGGAAGATGCCATGAAGCACCCTTGCACATTCGTCCCCCATGCAGCAGACTCTTCAAGTGAATCCTTATCTTGATGGTTCCATGCTAAATTCATTCAAGCCAGGGTCCCAACCCAGGGGCTCTCACTTTCGATGGGCATTTTGCCTCATCTTCCTTCAGACGGTAATCTTTTCGCTAGCCCAGGAAGTGTTCGATGAACAATCACTCACTAAGCGAGTGAAAGAATCCATTGTGACCATTCGTCACATGGACCGTAGCGGTAATGAGAACGGAGTTGGGACAGGATTTGTCATTGGTGCCAATGGTCTCGTTGCCACCAGCTTGCATGTAATTGGCGAGGCTCGAGCCGTCGAGGTTGTCCTAGCTGACGGATCCCGACACGAACCCACCGCGGTGCATGCCTGGGATCGTGCTCTTGACCTGGCCGTTATGCGATTAGATCTAAAGGGCATGAAACCCCTTCCTTTAGGTGATTCCGATGCCTTGGTCTCTGGGGAAAAAGTCATTGCTGTTGGCAACCCAATGGGGCTGGAAAGAAGCGTTGTCAGTGGAGTCATATCCGGTTTCAGGCGATTCGAGCATGCTCGTATGATCCAGCTTGCCATTCCAATCGAGCCCGGAAACAGTGGAGGTCCTTTGTTTAATCCTAAGGGGCAGGTGCTGGGGCTGCTGAACATGAAATCCACTCTGACGCCCAATCTTGGTTTCGCAACCCCCATCAATGCTTTGAAACCTCTGCTGCAAAGACCTAATTCCATGACCATGAACAAGTGGCTTAGATTGGGGGAGCTGGATGAAAGACTATGGAAATCTTCGATGGGTGCGCTGTGGAGCAGTAAAGTGGACCGGATTTCAGTGCAGGGTCAGGGAGCTGGTTTCGGCGGTCGATCACTCTGTCATTTCCATCAGGAGCCAAGGGAATTCCCTTATGAAATTGAAGTACGCGTGAGACTAGGGGATGAATCAGGCGCAGCAGGCTTAATCTTTGGATCTGATGGAGCAGACCGTCAGTATGGCTTTTATCCCAGTAATGGACAGGTGCGATTGACTAGATTTGACGGACCTTCAGTATATTCTTGGAACATACTGAATCAGGTTCAAAGCCCACATTATCGTCCAGGCGACTGGAATGTACTTAGAGTCCGCCACGAAAAGAAGCGCATCTTGTGCTATGTCAATCATCAGTTGGTGATCGAATCTGTGGATCGAGGTCTTCCAATAGGCCAAGTCGGCCTCGCCAAATTTCGCGACACTCAGGCGGATTACGCTGAATTCACATTGAATACCGATCCAGCCGAAGAGCATGAGCTTGCGACAGATGCGGACCTGTTTGAAATGCTATCCACACTTCACACCGAATTGGAAGCGAAGGACGCATCCTTGCAAGGACTGGTTGATTCTATTCCTGATCAAACACCAAAACGCTTAAATGACCTTGCCCAATTGCTGGAACATCGGACCGGGCAAATCCGGCAGTTGGCGGTCGAATCGCACCGTAGAGAGATCCAGAAACAACTCAACAAAGAGCTCAATCAGGAAGATGCCAAGGTCAACTTGCTTCGTGCTGCCCTCCTGATTGCAAAGCATGATTACCCTGAATTAAATCTTAAAGCATACGAACACGCTGTGGACCGCATGGCATTAGACATTAAGACCTACCATGATTCACATGACGAAAAACAAGACATGGTGGACTCGCTCGTGGATTTTTTGTTCAAGGAAAACGGTTACCATGGCTCGTTCGTCGATTATGAGAATGCTGCCAATAGTTACCTCAACAAGGTGATCGATGATCGCGAAGGATTGCCGATATCATTGTCCGTATTATTCATTGAGCTGGCCGAGAGGTTGGAGATTCAGGGAGTGACTGGGCTGCCTTTGCCGGGGCATTTTTTGGTCAAGCATCATCCAGAAGGTAAGGATCCCAGTTTGATTGATGTTTTTCATTCAGGAAAGCGGTTGACGTACGACGAAGCTGACTCATTGGCTCTGCAGACCCAGGCCGTTGATGTCAGGTCCGAATTCATGGAATCCGCCACTAAACATGACATCATCAGAAGAATGCTCACGAATTTGCGCTATTTTACCCAGGAAAATCGATCTCTGAAGGAAGCGCTCCCATATCTGGATCTGATGGTAGCCATCGATGAGGAAGATTCAAATCTGCGTCTCGAACGTGCCACAGTCAGCTTGCGCGTTGGACGACGTGAGACTGCCCGCTCTGATTTCGAATGGTTGTTGCAGAAAAAACCGGAGGGTTTGCGATTGGATCGAATTCGCGAAGCATTGCGTTCACTGTAGAGCGAGGTGGAATCCTAAATTCTGGACTCTGTAAAGTGGGTTCTTTCGTGGTTTTCACACCTTTAATTTGAAAAAAATTGACGCTACTACGGTAGCTTCCATAGATTCTCCCTTGGATTTAAGTGATTTGAGTTAATATTTGAGCAGATCGAGTGATTTAATATGAGTAGTGAAGCAACAAAAGGATTGGAAGGAATTGTAGCCGCCAAAACATACCTCAGCGATGTGCGGGGTGACATCGGGGAATTGATCTATCGTGGCTACGATATCAACGAACTGGCTGGAAATATAGGCTATGAAGAGACGGTTTATTTGCTCCATTACGGTAAACTCCCAAATCAGAGCGAATTGGACGCCTTGAAATCCAAACTGGCAAGTTATCGCAAATTACCTCAGGGAGTTATTGACCTGATCCAATCACTACCCAAGGACACTGCTCCCATGCATGCTCTGCGGACTGGGATGTCCGCCCTCGGATGTTTTGACTCCTCTGCTGAAGATAATAACCAGGAGTCTCTCCAGGAAAAAGCTATCAAGATCATTGCTCAAATCCCGATCATCACTGCTTATTTCCATCTCTACCGCCAGGGTAAACCATTAGTCGAATCCCGCTCAGATCTGAATGAAGCCGCCAACTTCCTCTACTTGATCAATGGTGGTAAGGAAGCTGAAAAGGACAGTGTTGACACACTGGATATGTGTTACGTCCTTCACGCAGACCATGGCATGAACGCTTCGACCTTTGCTTCCCGCGTGACCATTGCCACTCTTTCGGATATTTACTCAGCCGTCACAAGCGCCATCGGTACCCTCAAAGGCCCTCTCCATGGAGGAGCGAACGAGGCGGTCATTCGTATGCTCCAGGAAATTGGAAGTCTCGACAATGTCGACGCCTACATCGCTGATTGCCTGGAGAATAAGAAAAAGGTCATGGGCATTGGTCACAGGGTTTACAAGGTTCTCGACCCACGAGCGTTAAAGTTGCGTAAGATGGTCCTCAAAATGGGAGAGCACATTGCAGAACCCAAGTGGATTCAGATGAGTGACAAGATCGCTGAAATCATGCTTCACGAAAAAGGTCTGCATGCAAATGTGGATTTTTATTCTGCAAGCGTTTACTACTCACTGGATATTCCAATTGACCTTTTCACTCCAATTTTTGCCATCGCCCGAACATCCGGCTGGACAGCTCATGTTTTGGAACAAATGTCCGATAATCGCTTGATTCGACCCCAAAGTGATTATATTGGACCTGAGGGCCTCACGGTGACACCCATTGATCAACGGTAGTTCAGAGGTGGTTTTTGATCATCAGCAATAAGGCCCACCGAAAAATTTGGGTTTCCTGAAGTCGATTTTACCCAGCCTACGCAAGCAATACATTTCATGAATATTCACGAATACCAAGCCAAAGAATTATTGGCACGACACGGAGTCAACGTTCCTTCTGGACAGGCCTGTAAGAGCATCGAAGAAGCGCAAACCGCAGCACAAGCCCTCTTTGATGCGGGCCAAACCATGGTCGTGATCAAATCACAGATCCATGCCGGTGGACGAGGCAAAGGAACCTTCAAGAGCGGATTTCAAGGTGGTGTCCATCTTTGCAAGAGCGTGGAGGAAACCGTCGATAAAGCCAAATCCATGCTGGGCGAAGTCCTCGTCACCAAGCAAACAGGTCCGGAAGGCAGGGAGGTTAAGACCCTATTGGTTGCCAGCGCAGAAAAAATTGTCAAGGAACTCTACCTGGCAGTGCTCCTTGATCGTAATTCTTCCAAGCCCATCGTCATGGCCAGCACTGAAGGTGGAATGGACATCGAGGAAGTTGCAGAAAAAACTCCCGAGAAAATTGTCAAGGAAACCATCGATCCTGCCATGGGAATGATGCCTTACCAGGCTCGCAATATTGCCGCAGCTTTGGGGCTTCCTTCTGCTTTGATTGGCCAGGCGGCCAAGTTGCTCATGGGAGTTTATAAAACCTTTTGGAATTGCGACGCCTCCATGGTGGAAATCAATCCGCTTTGCATTGTCGAAAACGTAGATGGCAGTCAGGGAATCGCCGCGGTGGATGCCAAGATATCGCTCGACGACAACGCGCTTTATCGACACAAGGACATCCAGGATATGCGGGATTTAGGTGAGGAAGCTCCCCTGGAAATCGAAGCCGGAAAGTATGATCTGAATTATATCAAGCTCGACGGAAATATCGCCTGTCTGGTCAATGGGGCTGGGTTGGCCATGGCCACGATGGATATTATCAAGCATTATGGTGGAGATCCGGCCAATTTCCTCGACGTGGGCGGCGGTGCTTCACGGGAGCAGGTGACGGCTGCCTTCCAAATCATCCTGAGCGATCCTAATGTTAAAGGTATTTTGGTGAATATCTTTGGTGGTATCATGCAATGTGACGTGATCGCAGAAGGCGTGGTGGCAGCAGCCAAAGAAACCAATCTGTCGATTCCTCTTGTGGTTCGGCTTGAAGGAAATAACGTTGAGATCGGTAAGAAGATTCTTGATGAGTCCGGACTTGAACTGATCAGCGGTGATTCCATGGCCGATGCCGCTCAGAAGATTGTTGCTGCCGTTTAAGAAAAAACGAACCACTCCATCACACTCACAGAATTTTAAAGTAAACATCTATTATGGCAATTTTAGTCACTCCCGAAACAAAAGTATTGGTTCAGGGTATCACCGGCTCCTTTGGCGGTCGTCATGCAAAGTTGAGCCTGGACTACGGCTCTCAGATCGTGGCAGGTGTCACACCTGGCAAGGGTGGGCAGACTTTTGAGGACAAGGTGCCGGTTTTTGATACCGTGACACAAGCTGTCGCAGAAACAGGTGCAACCACCTCTGCTATTTTCGTGCCACCTCCATTTGCGGCAGATGCCATACTCGAAGGTGTCGATGCTGGGCTGGATCTTGTGGTCTGTATCACAGAAGGAATTCCAGTCAATGACATGGTCAAGGTCAAACGAGCTCTACAGGGAAGCAAGACTCGTCTGATCGGCCCCAACTGCCCAGGCATTGTGACTCCTGGTGAAGGGAAAGATTCATCTGGAGGATGTCGCATTGGTATCGCTCCCGGTTACATTCACAAAAAAGGCAATATCGGAGTTGTTTCCCGAAGTGGAACATTGACCTATGAAGCCGTTTGGCAACTAACCTGCCGAGGGGTGGGGCAATCAACTTGTGTGGGTATCGGTGGAGATCCGGTCAATGGTACATCCCACCTGGATGTGATCAAAATGTTCAACGATGATCCCGAAACCCATGGAATCATCATGATCGGTGAAATCGGTGGTTCTGCGGAAGAAGAAGCCGCTGCCTGGATCAGGGATAACTGCAAAAAGCCGGTGGCAGGTTTCATAGCAGGAACCACAGCACCTCCAGGGCGACGAATGGGGCATGCCGGAGCGATTGTCAGTGGAGGAAAAGGAACCGCTGAAGCCAAAATTGCTGCCTTCCGCGAAGCGGGAATTCAAGTTGCCGCAACACCTTCTGAAATGGCAGACGTCCTGCTCAAAGTGATGTAATCAATCCGTCAATCTTTCCAAATCCCAATTCAAAAAGAGGCTGTTGAATCAACTTCAACAGCCTTTTGGTTTGTGGGGTTAATTTAGTTTTTGTCCTTTAAACTTCGATCTTGGATTTGCACTATAGGAGTCGTTCTGATCGGTTAAATGAGATTCTTCGGCCAATACTGCATCGACCCACTTCTTGCCATGCTTTTTCTCAAAAGCTTTTAATCTTGCATTGAAAGCAGATCTTTGATCAGCGATTTCTTGTCGAAAACGGCGTCCTTTTGCAAGACGTTCCTTAGTCTTGATCCATGAACCATATACGACGTGGCGTCTTATATTGTCGCCTCGATTTGCATGGTTTTCGAGCGTGATTGAACTCTCTGGAATATGGTGTTCACTTAATTGGATCAGTTCATCAGTCCAAACAATTGCCGAATCCCAATCTATCGACTTTTTGCCATTTGCCTCCTCAGCTGCCATTGCCTCCAAGATCATTCTCTCGGGGAGAGATTGTATGGTTTTCACAAAACTTCCATTGGTTGAGGATGGTTTTTTCGATCTGGTGGATTGGGCATGAGTTCCCTCTTGTGTTATTACGATCGAGATCGTCAAGATGCTTGTTAAGAAGGTGATATAGACTAATGATTTTTGGGTTTTTGAATTCTTCATGGTATAAGTATCTGTATTGATTCCTAAGTCAATTGCCTTTGATTAATCCGTCGCGATAGGCAAGTTCTTCAAATTGAGAAGCCAGTTCGGGATCGTGTTGTTTGGCCTGTTCCAAGTGGCGCTTCCAAATTGGGTTTCGGTGATTGAGTATCCAAACGAAGCCAAGGCATGCTCCTATGAACCAAATTGCCCGAATTTTCACGAATGTTTCCAACAATGATAAGATGCTATCTATCCCTGACTGGCGTGTAGCTACAGGTCCGATAAAGAAGGAGCAGATAGCAAAACCTAAAATTAAACAAAAAGTATATGTGGCCAAGCTCAGAACAGGATGGGAAATTTGCCACCACTTGAAGCGAACAGAGTTCTTGATTTTACTTCTTTCGGTTTTCATTGACTTTGATTTCCTGTTAATGAGGATTGGTGTGGTGTTGGGCGTCCACAATACATTCTTGCCAAAGAATATCAATTTCCATTGCTGTATTTGTGTGGCGCATTTCTTCAATTTCCAAACCATCCTGAAGAGTTGTTCCGGCAGCGTTTAGTGCTGAATTTTTGGTGCTCTCGATTTGATTTAAGGTGCTCATGTATTCAGCTTGAATGACGGTAATGGCGACGAGATACGCTGCCAATGCAGCGTTTTGGCAGGGGATGGCTGGGCCACACCCGGTAGATGCACCAAAGTAGGCGACTTCAGCCAAGGCGGTTGCTGCCGCCATCGTTTCCCAGGCTGCCCACGTGTCGTTGATGTAAGTGTTGTAGATGGCTTCAACTTCATTGTCATAGTTACTCCAGAGGCGACTTTCGGTTATCAGCCTATCCCGGTCATTGGCTCTTTCCCGGTTTTCTCGAATAACAAAACACCAATCTACATATTCCTGTTCGGTATGGGCAGTCGCTTTGTGCGGGATTGTATTGCTTACAAGAAAAATGACGAGTATTGCGTCAATTAATCTTAGATTTAGTAGTCGTATCTTCATAATGTTAAGTGAAATGTGTGTGTGTACCAATATTTAAATGTGAGAAATTTTTACTATTAGCTTTAAATTGTTTCAGCCGGATTGCTCGGATTCATTTGATTCCAAATTTTTCTTAATCGAAATGCAAGTGATCCATTGGGTTTACGGCATCAGATGCTGCTTTAAAATTAATTAAAGTCAATTTATTAAATGTTATTTGTCGTTAAAAATAAGTAACTTAAAAAATATATTAATAGAGTGTCGCGTTTTAATATGTGTTGTCTGATTTTAGAGCCTCAGGAGGATGCTCGTTTCATGCTGTCACATGACACTTCGTAGTAATTTCAAGGAAGCACAAGGTATACTTCCCCTCTTCAAGTAAACTAAACTTCAAGTTTAGTATCAGCCAGTTTTCGTCACGACAGTCCTGACTGGTGCATCACTCTGTACAGTCTGCGTTTCGAGATTTTCAATTGGGGGTGAATCTGGTAGACATGTTTGTGAATGCAGATCATTGACTTCATTCTTAATTTGGCGGCCTGGATTCTTTGGGTGAATGGTTGGATACAACTTCATAACAAGGCAGATATACAACGTCCGCTGACACTTCTAGGGACTCTGGTTGGCCCGACCCGTCGGATGAGTCGGGCCTGGTTGTATTTTGGGGGCTTTGCTGTTTTGATTTTTCTCAAAACCATCTTGCTTCACTATCTTGGTGCTCCTATCGAAACCACCATGGTGGTCAAATTCCTCTTGCTGATGGTTTACTTTAAAACGGGTACTCTTGTTTCCATGTTTTGGATGGCCTTTGCCAGTTTCATGAAGTTTGCATTGATTGCCTATATTTGGGTCTGGTTTTTGGCGCGCATGAGCCGAGAAGACACCGCAGAGAACATTGTGAGTGGTCTTAATGCTTCTTTAGGCTTTCTGCAAAACAGGCACTGGGTACTGCAGATGGTGGCACTTGTGCTCTTCGGGATGGCGGGATGGATTTTCCTGGGAATCGTTTTTGGTTGGCTGGGGGTGCTGCCGCCCATCAAGAGTGTTTCTTTTTTAGTTTGGCAATCCTTGTGTATCTCCCTCTGTGCCTGGCTGGCTTTGTATTATTTGGTCAATGTTCTAATGATCCTATACCTGATCCATAGCTATATTCATCTGGGTAATTGGGAAGGTTGGGATTGGCTGGATGGGGTCTCTGAAAAATTGATGTCTCCGTTAAGTCCCTTGCCGCTTCAATGGGCGCGGATCGATTTTACCCCCGTGTTTTTGTTGTTGTTGAACTGGCTTCTGTACGAAGCAGGGACCAGGCTGGTCCTGAAGGTGTTTCAGTATGGCTTAGCGTAGCGATCGCAGTTTTTCCCTCACAAAAGGAAACGCTTCCAAGTTTATTGGGTATCTTTTTTCCAGGGATTCGCTCCTTTTGTCTTTTGGTCTGCGGGAACGTAATCCGTGTTGTTGAGCCCCTTGGGTTGTGTTGAGGGAGGAGGAGTGACACCTGCTGCGATCATCACCTCATGGATTGCCTCGATGGTTTCAAAGGATGGTTTGAAATTGCCGGGACGAAAACCTTCAGCGATCAGCAATGGGGTCCATCCATGTTGATTGGGTTGGTTCCAGACCTCAATGCTCGCCCCTCGGGAAGCCAAAAATTTAATCACATCAGGTAGGTTTTTGTATGCAGCTGCATGCATGGCTGTTTCACCTTTACTGCTTACGGCATTGATATCCTGCCCGATATCCAGAAGCCAGTTCACAGTTTCCAGAACCTCAGGCTCAGTGCCCGCAACTTCACCTGCTGCGACCGTTCCAAGTCCAGCTGCAACAATAAGAGGAGTCACCTCATCTTCATTCAGTAAGGATGGATTTGCTCCTGAGGCGAAAAGTAATTTCAAAAGATCCAGGTCTGCGGTTTTGGCAGCCATTAAAAAGGGGCTTGCTCCTTCCCTGCTAAATTTGCCCGCTCCTCCACTGCCTCTTGGTATACGAATATTGACATCCGCTCCCAGATCCAGCATTTGACTGACAAATTCAAGGGACGTAAGACTTCCTGATCCATCAGGTGGGGGCATACCGTTCACACCTTCCCCGCTGTCTGGTTTGCGCACCCAGGTAATGGCGTGGAGAGCGGCATAGCCTGCTCCAAGGTCATTTGGGTTGGCACCTGCTTTGACCAGTTTGATGGCCAGCTCGAAATGTCCATTCTCAACAGCCATCAACAAAGGAGTCATTCCCGATTGGGGACCTCGGCTGGCTCTGCGCTCCGGTCGCATCGCCTTGTTGACATCTGCACCGGCATTCAGAAGCGTGATGACCGTGTCCGTATGTCCACCACGAATCGCAAAAAACAAAGGCGTAAAACCGCTTTTGAGGGGGGATTGAAAGTCTGCTCCTGCTTCGATCAACCATTTGACTACCTTAGCGTGTCCCTCTGCGGCTGCCCACATGATGGCGCTCTGACCTTTACGTTCCTTCGCGTTGATGTCGGCACCCTTTGTCGTCAAAGCCTGCACGATCTCAATGTTTCCGGCGCGGGCGGCCACCATCAATGGAGTTTGTTTTCCTGGCAATGAATGTTGCAAATCTGCCCCTGCCTTCAAGAGGGAATTCACGATAGTTGCATTCCCGTTTTGGCAGGCGAGCCACAAAGGAGTGATCCCGTAATCCGTGGTCGCAGAGGGGTTGGCTTTCGCTTTCAATAACAAATGAACTGACTTCAGATCATTTTGCAAAGCCGCCAAATGCAGTGCCGTCATGCCGTTCCCGTCGGCAGCATCCAAGTCCTGTTTTTCAGCAATCAATGCTTTCAGCGTTGAGTAATCTGAATGCTTAACAGAATCAATAACGGCATTCTGACCTGACAGGCAGAAGCACAAACAGAATAGACCTGGGAACCAGAATTTCATCACACTGTCAGAGGGAAAAGCTCATCCATTTTACCCGTGCTGTCCGCAAACGAATCCAAATGCACTCCCGCTTTATCCAAAAGGGTGAGATGAAGATTTGCCAGAGGTGTGGGTTTTTCATAACGAACATGTCGTCCACCTTTCAGTCCTGTGGCGCGCCCTCCTGCCAACAGAATAGGCAGGTTGGTGTGGTCATGCACATTAGGATTGCCGATACCACTTCCGTATAGAAGCAATGTCTGATCCAGCAGAGAACCTTCACCTTCCGGAGTATCCTGAAGTTTTTGAACGTATTCCGCAAAGAGCGACACATGAAACTGATTGATCTTTGCCATGCGAGCAATCTTGTCAGGATCATTTCCATGATGAGAGAGCGGGTGATGGGGATCAGGGACACCAATTTCAGGATAGGTGCGATTACTTGTCTCTCGAGCCAATTGAAAGGTGGTTACTCGAGTGACATCGCCTTGAAAGGCGAGCAATTGTAAATCAAACATCAATCGGGCGTGCTCCGCATACGATTCAGGAACCCCGACAGGTCGGTCCAAATCCGGAAGCGGATTATCCTTCGTGTTGGCTTCCGCACGTTGAATGCGGCGTTCAACTTCTCTTACCGTCTCCAAATAGGTGTCCACACGTGCACGGTCCTCGGAACCCAGGTTGCGTTTCAAGCGTGCAATGTCATGATTGAATGCATCCAGCAAACTGGCTCGATGTTGAAGAGCTGCCTTGCGTTGCTCGGGAGTTCCGCCATCGCCAAACAAGGTTTCAAACACGATGCGTGGGTGGGCCTCCGCCGGCAGAGGTGTGGTGGGTGTGGACCAGGAGAGATTGTTCTGATAGACGCAGGCATAGCCGTTGTCGCATTGTCCGACCGTCTGCATCAGATCCATTGATAACTCCAGGGAGGGAAGCTGAGATTGATGCCCAATATTTTGAGCCGCGATCTGATCGACCGTTGTTCCCAGATAGTAATCGTTCCCCTCCGTGTGCTTGGCCTTGGCTGCGCTGAGAAAGGAGGAATTTGAGGTCGCATGTGAACCCGGGTAAGCGTTGGCCAGCTCCATGTTTTGAAGGACCGTTACCTGGTGTTTGATCGGTTCAAGCGAACTCAATATGGGAGAAAGTTCCTTCAGTTTACCGTCATTTTTCGGGAACCATCTGGACTGATCACATCCCATCGGCATAAAGACAAAACCAAGACGCTTGGTTTGGCCCAGTGCTGTTTTGCTGGACGCGGTTGCGGCCGGAACCATGGCATCCAGGAAGGGAAGTGCCAAGGATGCTCCCACGCCTCTGAGAAACGTGCGTCGAGGTAAGGCTTTTTTTGTAATGATCATGGTAAAGTCTTTCTCATTTGAAACGGTTTACTGTGAACAATCCCCAATATAATGGAACTGAGTCGAAAGTCATCTTTTTCTGCGTGTCTAATGATTTCCCGTATGGCCGGTGCATCATAAGTTTCGATGCCGCGACCAAGTGCATAGGTCATTAGTTTTTCGGCCATCGTTTGCACAAATAATTCGGGTCGCTTGAGCATGGCCTCTTCAAGAGCCTGTACTCCGACAAATTTACTTCCGTCAGGAAAACCTCCTGTAGCGTCGACAGGTTGTCCGTTTTCCATCTCTCTCCAACGACCCACCGCGTCATAATTTTCCAACACAAAACCAACTGGATCGAGAATGTCATGACATTGAGCACAGGCGGCATTGGCACGATGTTCCGCCAACCGTTCCCTGATGGAGAGGCTTGCATCGACCGAAGTTTCTTCGAGGGCAGGTACATCGGGTGGAGGTGGCGGTGGGGGCGAGCCCAGCAGGTTGCCCAGGATCCAGTGTCCGCGGATCACAGGAGAAGTTCTGGTTGCGTAGGATGTTACCGATAAAATGCTTCCGTGTCTGAGGATTCCACCTCGGTGCATTTCGGGTTTTAAGGCTACTTTTCGAAAATGGGAACCCAGGATTCCAGAAATACCGTAGTGTCTGGCCAATCTCTCATTTAAAAATGTGTAATCACATTCCAGAAACTCCAAAACACTTCGGTCCTTTACCAGGATGTTCCTGAAAAATAATTCAGTCTCCTTGCGAAATGCATCACGCAGGTTTTGGTCGAAATCTGGAAACAATCGTGCATCAGGAGTCAGTGAGTCGAGGTTTCTCAGGTAAAGCCATTGATCCGCAAAATTGGTGACCAAGCTTTCGGCTTTTGGGTCCATGAGCATCCGTGCCGTTTGTTTTGCCAGCTCGTCGCCTTTGCTGAGTTCTCCTCGAGCAGCCAGGTCCAGTAACAGGTCATCAGGAATGCTGCTCCAGAGGAAAAAAGAAAGTCTGGTAGCCAATTCCAGGTCTGAAATTTTGTAAGGTTTGTCAGACAGGGCGTCCATCGGATCTTTCTCTACTTTGAATAAAAATTTTGGGCTGATCAGGATGGCTCCCAAGGCTGATTCTATTCCTTGTTCGAACCCACCCTCCAATTTGTGCTGACGGAAAAATTGCATTGGTTGCACCAGATCATCCGGTGAGATCGGGCGTCTAAATGCTCGCCGCATCAGATTGGAAAGGATCCTCTCGGCGCACGCATCTTCTTCGTCTTCGCTTTCTGGGTAATCGATGAAAATCTTGGCACGACTTTCGGTTTCTCCTGCTCCCTCTATGTCAAATGGGCCATTGATGCTGACCTGGTAGATGGCAGGGCTGAGTCTTGGGTGCCGATGCATGTTGAAGGCCACGTTGTATGGTTGGCGCGTACGTTCCAGCAGGGCGTCTGATTGATCCACAAAAGTAACCCCGACTTCATGCAGTCCTGCCTTTACAGGAATTCGAATAGCCAGGTTGCGATCCACACTTTCATAGTCTCTTTTGATTTTTGGAGGTGCTACTTTAAATCGCTGAACCCTTTTGTTATCGATCAGCACATCCAAGTCATAAGTTCCGTTCAAACCTTCGACGACCTCATTTCGATCACGAGCCAATCTCACCCTGATTTCATATTCAGCATCATGAGAAAAAGTGTGTGAGATCAATAATCCGCCGCGTGTGCCCAAAGGTAATCCCTCTACATGTTCCTCCTGGGTCACATCTGCTGGAATTCGATAGGTTCGGCCACCGGGTTTTACTTTGCTGGCCCCAACGGCGAGTCGACTGATTTTTTGGGCGGCGGATATGTATCGATTCAGTAAGGTGGGAGAAAGCGATCCGACGGTAATATTGTCGAATCCATGACTGGCCTCATCCTTGGGTAACAAAGTTTGGGCATCGATATCAACGGCCAGCAGGTCGCGGATGGCGTTCTGATATTCCGTACGCGTCAGCCTTCGAATGGATTCTGTCCTGCCGGGATTCGGGTTTTTTGAGGCCCATTGGTCGAGCGATGTGGCCAGGCTCTTTGCGACTGAATTGAAAAGCTTTTCACTTGGACGATCGCTGTCCAAAGGGGGCATTTGCCTGGCATTGATTTTACGCAACACCTTTTCCCACTGACTGGAATGTGTGTCCAAGGACCCATCAACCACTTCCTCGAGGTTTAAACCGCCTTTTTCTGAATCACTGTCGTGACATTCATAACAATAGTTCTCAAGAAATGATGGAGAAACAGGAACCTCAGCTGTTCCGTTTACCCACGTCAAGAGACACAATAGGCCTGAAAAAATGTTCCATCGACTCATGATTCGTTCAATGATCATCAAATACCAGGCCAATGCTGTCAACCATCATGTCCTCGTTTGAAGGTATCGTTTGAGGAGGATTTTACTTAAGGGTCATGCTATTCTCCTCCAAAAAGTATTGGCAATCGCCTGGTATTCGACCATTTTGAATCCGAAAGCGTGAGTAATTCATGAGTAAGACTTTTTATTTAACGACCGCCATAGACTATGTGAACGGGCATCCTCATTTGGGGCATGCTTATGAAAAGGTTATCACCGATGCCATTTGCCGGGTTCATCAAAGCCTCGGCGAGTCCACCTTTTTTCTGACAGGGCTCGACGAGCATGGTCAAAAAGTTCAGAAAGCGGCTACCGAGCAAGGCAAGGAAAGCCAGGCCTATTGTGACGAATTGGCCGAAAGCTGGAAATCATTTGTAGGTGTTTTGGGGCTTTCCAACGACGACTTTATCCGTACCACCGAAGCTCGGCACAAAAAGGTGGTCAGCACCATTTTGAACAAACTCTACAAAGAGGACCATTTCTACAAAGCCACCTATGAGGGTTATTATTCAGCCAAGCAAGAGACATTTTTGACCGAGAAAGACAGGCTAGAGGATGGTTCCTTTGACGAAATATACGGTGAAGTTGTTCGTCTGGTTGAAGATAATTACTATTTCAAATTGGGGAGGCATCAGCAGTGGTTGATAGACTACATCGAAGCCAATCCTGATTTTGTTTATCCCGATTATCGCCGAAATGAAGTGCTCGGATTCCTGAAGAATAACAAACTTGAGGATCTTTGTATCTCGCGCCCAAAGACGCGTTTGAATTGGGGGATTCCCCTCCCATTTGATGAGGATTACGTGACCTATGTTTGGTTTGATGCTTTGACAAACTACGTGACAGTTCCCGCTTCCAAAGGAGACCCATCCTTGCCAGGTTTTGTTTTTGAAACAAATTCCGAAGCCAAGCTTTGGCCCGCCGATGTCCACGTGATAGGTAAAGACATCTTGAAATTTCACGCCGTTTACTGGCCGATCATGTTGAAGGCAGCAGGAATCCCATTGCCTAAACAGGTTTGTGTTCATGGCTGGTGGCAGAAAGACGGCCAAAAGATGAGCAAGACGACCGGCAATGTGGTTGATCCCAATGAGGTGATCGATGAATGGGGGATTGATGCCTTCCGTTATTACATGCTGCGGGAGCTTGACATAGGCCCGGACGGGAATTGGACTGACGGTGGATTCGAAACTCGTTATGCCGCGGAACTTGCCAATGGTATTGGTAATTTGGTCAATCGATCTCTTTCCATGTTGAATCGATATCGACAGGGAGAAGTGCCTGCAGTTTGCGACGAACTGAAAGTTGAGGTTGAAGAAGCCGTTAAGGAGGTCGTCGAGTTATCTCGCCGCCACAAACTACAGAGCGCCCTGAGGCGAACATGGGAATTGATTGCAAGAGTGAACCAATATATCGACCAGACGGCTCCATTCAAGCTGGCAAAAGAACCCGATCAGGCAGATCGACTGGGTGAGATTCTTTACACTCTGGTCGAGTCTTGTCGCATCATTGCAGTATTGCTGAATCCGTATCTTCCAGGGACTGCGCAAAAAATTTACGATCAACTTGACTTGGAAGAAAAACCGGATCTTTTTGAAAAATCAGCTTGGGGAGGGCTGAAACCTGGTCACGTGGTAGGGAAACCTCAACCTCTCTTCCCTCGAAAAGACCTTGCTCCTAAAAAGTAACCCGCCTGGGGCAGAGTATCAGCAGGACTCGTGATCGGTTTATTTTCTTTCTACTCAGAAATTGGGAAATTGAAATAAGTATCCGGGTAAGGTTCATTTTTGAGAGTGAAGTGCCACCATTCCACGGGGTAATTTTTAAACCCATGTTTTTCCATGATAGTTTTTAGCAGCAGTCGGTTTGCTCTTTGCTGAGCTGAAATCGCTTTGTAGGTCGTCCCGGCCTCCTGGCCAAAAAAATCGAAAGGAGTTCCCATATCCAGCAGGTTCGCTTCTCCAGTTGGGTTGATTTCACAGATGGTCAGGTCAACAGTGCTCCCGCGAGAATGTCCGGATTTCTCGGCGATGTAACCTTTGGGGAACAATTCCGATTTCTTCAAGTAGGGAAAGTAGCGACTCTTTTCCAGGTGTGAAGTTATGGGCTCATTGGCCCATTCGACAAATGAATCGACCGCTTTTTGAGGCCGGAAAGCGTCGAAAACAAGCAGGGACAAATTCATAGCTTCCAGTTCTTCCTGAACTTTACTCAGAGCAACCGCCGCCTCTCGAGTGATCCAGCATCTCCCTCCTTCATATCCAGAAACAACCTTGCCGGTAAAATTCACAGCAGTGCTGTATCTGAGCTGGATTTTTATTCCGGGAATGAATTCATCAATGATCACAAAATTTTCGGGTCTAACCTCGCTTTCTCCTGGTTTGAGTTGTTCAGCGGGGGTGGCGGTCGCAGTCAATATGCTTAAAAATGCAAATATCTGGATGACCTTTCCTAATCGAACAACTTGCTGAATGAAATCAAAGTGGCGCATGGCATTGGATTGTATTTTAACCACTTTGTTCAGTGCAAGTTGATGTTGCAACCCGTTGTTGTGGTGCTATTCTTTTCAACATGGTGGTAGGGGTAAAAGCATGTCTTAATTTCCAGAAGATGGTTTAAAAATTGCTGACAATGATACCATTCCGAATGCTTGGAATGCTTATTGTAATAAGTTGATAATGCCATGAAACCTCAATCAGAACGCACATTGATCCTTGCGGGCAGTCTTTTTCTTGCCGGCCTCATCATTGCAGATGTCATTACTCAACACCTTAATCAGCAAGAGGCATCGCGAAATGAAAACGCTTACGCAGCTTCACTGGTTTCCACTGATTCGATTTCAACTGAGCAGGAAGACAAGCCAGCTGAGCCTTCTCATGTTCAAGAAACCGAACCCGTCCAAGTTGAAACCGATGAATCAAAGCCAATTTCTCAGCCTGAACCCAAGCCTGATGCAAATGATGAGGAATTGTTCACTGTCGAATCAGCACCACCTCCTCCGATTGAACCAGAGTCCACAGTATCGGAGGAAGAAATTGAACTGCCCTTTGACCATCCTGGATTTGAAGGGAAATATCAGTATATCACATCAAGCATACCTCAGACGCAGTTCAACATATTCTACAACGCGCTGAATCCTCACGGTCGCTGGTTTCGTCATTCAAACCACGGAACCTGCTGGATTCCAAGGGAAAGTCAGATCAACCCGCAGTGGCGTCCGTATTTGAATGACGGTAAATGGACTTACACCAAGGGCGGATGGCTTTGGCGTTCGGATTATCGGTGGGGAGGCTATCCCTTTCATTTTGGCCGGTGGTTTCATACCTCCAAGGGCTGGGCTTGGAAACCGGAAGGTGACTGGAGCACCGCTTGGGTGAGCTGGCGTAATGCCGGGGAGTATTGCGGTTGGGCCCCAATGCCTCCCGTGGATTCAGGAGAGGAACCGTCTGATTCCAGTCAGAAATCCTCAAGAAAACCTAAAGTCAGTTCATCTTATCACGCTCTTTTGAGTGAAGATCATTATGTTTTCTTAAAAAAGAAAAACCTCCTGGATACATCTCTTCATTCGAAGGTTCTGAAGGCGGAGAAAGCAGGTTCAGTTTATCGCCATTCTCAACCGGCTGACCGTTTTGTTCGTGGCAGAAATTTGAGGATAGGAAACCATGGCATCCCTGCCAATGATGTCATGGCCAGGATACGCTTGAGTCAACAAAAGGAACTGACCGCTAAGAAGTCTGGTTCATCTGCTTCGAATTCAAATCGTTCAAATCAGGGGCAAGACGCATTGCGAAATGTGCAGAATCCACAGGCATTTATCCAACGCCCTAATGGACAAGTGATGAGAGTGGCGCCTTCCTTACCGATTTCTAGCCAGATTTCTGGCCCGGGTTCGGCTGAGGTCCAATCCCCTTCGCATGATGATTTGAATTTGCCAGTGGTTCGCCAAAATCAAATGAACAAAATTCATCAAGCAGAACAGACTCGGTCTTTGCCCGGTAGAGTCCATAAACCACTTACCAATACACCACGACGGTAAAGAGGTCATTTTATTTTCGTTTCTGAAGGCTTTAAAAAACACTCGTCAATTTACATTTCACGCGTATCCTTAAGATGTTATCCGCAATCCGATGCATCAAATTCGTGAACCAGATTACCCGTCATGCCTAAATTTAAAGTCCAGAAATCAGTAGAAATATCCACCTCTGTGGAGAAAGCCTATGAATCCGTGAGGGATTTTCAGCAGTGGAATGCCTGGTCTCCCTGGGTGATTGCCGAGCCTGATTGTGTTTTGGATTATGCCGAGGACGGTAGCCGTTACTCTTGGGATGGAAAGATCATTGGCAGCGGGCAGATGGAGGTTCTTGAGGAGTTGCCGGGTAATTACATTCGCTACAAACTGAAGTTTTTAAAACCATGGAAATCCGAGTCCGATGTCAGTTTTTTATTCAAGCCGCAGGGAGACAAAGTGGAACTTACCTGGACTATGAATGGATCCCTTCCGTGGTTTATGTTTTTCTTGAAATCCCTGATGACAGCAGCCATCGGGATGGACTATGAGCGTGGATTAAACATGCTCAAGGATCATTTGGAAACTGGTGAAGTTCCATCCAAGTTAGACTTCTTGGGTATCTCAGAATTTCAGGGTATGAAATATCTCGGAATAAGGAGTCGATGTGCCATTTCGGAAATTGGACCTAAAATGGAAGCTGATTTTGCCTGCATGGCGTCCTGGCTGCAGCAGGAGGAGATCGAAATCGAGGGGAAACCGTTTGCGATTTATCACGATTTTCAAATTGCCAAAGGCGCCACCGAGTTTACCTGTTGCATCCCACTTGCTAACCTAGGACTTCCACTCCCTGAGGGTATGATTCTTGAAGAAATTCCAAGCTGCAAATCCTATCAGATCAGGCACACAGGCCCCTATCGCCACCTTGGAAACGCTTGGTCCGCAGGGATGATGCATGTCAGAGCCAAAGTGTTTCGTCAGGATCGCAAAGTTCCTACATTCGAAATTTACGAAAGCGATCCCAAAACAACTCCCGAAAAGGATATCGTCACGATGCTGCATTTCCCTTCGAATTAAAATGCCTGCTTCATCGTTTTTCTGGAAACCTTATCCTCTCTGAGTTTCTGATTATCGGTGTCCTTCCACTCCTTTTTCCCTCGAACTGGAGTGTATTTGGATTCAGGCAGTATTCGCATTCTTTCTCGATCGCATCCTGGAGTGTGAGACGACTCATCTAACGAATATTGAGTTGAGTCCTTTTCGTTCTGCCCTTGACCGGGCATATGGAACAATTTAGATTTCATCCATTCGGGGAGCGATCCATAGGGTGCACACGTGCGCCTTGATACATGCTGAGAGTTTTGTTCGGGAGGACGAATGACCCGTTGAACCTGTGCGGGTAATGCCGACGAAGGGAACGATTTTTTTCCTTACCTTTGGGTGGTGTTTCCCGCCGTCAAAATTTTAGATCAGTGCCATGATAGCTAACAAAGACCAAACCGAGCCTTCAAGTATCGAACCTTTGCCCAATTCAAGTAAAGTATATGTGAAGGGAAGTATCCATCCAGAACTCAATGTGCCGATGCGAGAAATCAAATTGCATCCGACGCATAGTGTTTCCGGGGAAACCATTGAAAACGAGCCTGTTCGTGTTTACGACACCAGTGGTCCATGGGGAGATCCGGCTTTTGAAGGAGAGGTCAGCGAAGGTTTGCCAGCTTTGCGGCGGGACTGGATTCTTCAGCGTGATGATGTTGAAACATATGAAGGTCGGGAAGTTCTTCCTTTGGATAACGGCTATTTGTCCGACAAACACGTTGAATCAGCCCATCGTGCGGCGGAGGGAGCGGCATTGAAGCAATTTCCCGGATTGAAACGAAAGCCCATGCGCGCATCAAAAGGGCATCCAGTGACCCAGCTCTGGTATGCACGCCAGGGGATCATTACCCCAGAAATGGAGTATATTGCCATTCGTGAAAACATGGGGCGAGCCAAGGCTATCGAGAACGCATCCAAACAGCCCAAGAATTCGTTGGATCATCAGCACCCAGGGCAACCATGGGGGGCACAGATTCCCAAGCAGATCACTCCTGAATTTGTTCGAGATGAAGTAGCAAGAGGTCGTGCAATCATTCCCTGCAACATCAACCATCCTGAATTGGAGCCCATGATTATTGGGCGGAATTTTTTGGTAAAAATAAACGCTAACATTGGCAATTCGGCGGTTGCTTCGAGTATTGAGGAAGAGGTTGAGAAGATGCGTTGGGCCACTAAATGGGGGGCAGACACCGTCATGGATTTGTCGACAGGGAAGAACATCCATGCAACTCGTGAATGGATTCTGCGCAACTCACCCGTACCTATCGGGACAGTTCCGATTTACCAGGCACTTGAAAAAGTCAATGGGCGAGCTGAGGACCTGACCTGGGAAATATATCGTGACACCTTGATTGAGCAGGCCGAGCAGGGTGTGGATTATTTCACCATACACGCTGGGGTGCTTTTGAGATTTGTCCCCATGACAGCCTCCAGAGCCACAGGTATTGTTTCACGTGGCGGTTCCATTATGGCCAAGTGGTGTTTGTCACATCACAAAGAAAATTTCCTATACACCCACTGGGATGAAATCTGTGAGATCATGGCGGCTTATGACATCAGCTTCAGTATCGGAGATGGATTGCGTCCAGGTTCGATTGCGGATGCGAACGATGAAGCCCAATTTGCCGAGTTGAAGGTGCAGGGAGAATTGACCAAACGAGCCTGGGAGCATGGTGTTCAGGTCATGAATGAAGGTCCGGGGCATGTGCCCATGCATATGATTCAGGAAAACATGACCAAACAAATCGAATGGTGTGATGAAGCTCCGTTTTATACTTTGGGGCCCCTGACCACTGATATCGCCCCAGGTTATGATCATATTACCAGCGGAATCGGAGCAGCCATGATTGGTTGGTATGGTTGTGCCATGTTGTGTTATGTGACACCCAAAGAACATCTTGGTTTGCCCAACAAAAAGGACGTGAAAGAAGGTGTGATCACCTACAAAATTGCCGCCCATGCTGCTGATTTAGCCAAAGGGCATCCATCGGCCCAATATCGGGATAATGCCTTGAGTAAATCCCGCTTTGAGTTCCGCTGGGAAGATCAGTTTAACCTGGGACTCGACCCGGAAACCGCACGTGATTATCACGATGAAACGCTCCCTCAGGATGGTGCCAAAACAGCTCACTTTTGCTCCATGTGTGGCCCTCATTTTTGTGCCATGAAAATTACCGAGGACGTGCGTGAGTATGCCCGCAAGCAAGGGCTTTCCGAGGAGGAAGCTTTAAAACAAGGTATGGAAGAAAAATCAAAAGAGTTCGCCGAGAAAGGCGCGGATGTATACCAGAAAAGTTAAGTCCTCACGATAACCTCCGGCTTTGCTCCGCGAGATAAAATTCAGAGCATCCCGTGTTGGTCTTCAACACGGGATGCTTTCTTTTTATGTCAAGCTTGCGGAGTCATGCTTTATGCAAAACAACGATCCTTGGTTTTGGGGGCGATTTATCATTGGAAACTTTCGATAATACAACTATACCACTGGAAAAGTACTCACGATGAAAACAGGGATTTACAAGCGGCAGCAAAGAGTTTCCCTCCAAGCGGTAGCCTTTCTCCTCGTGAAGGTTTGGCTGTTTTCTGTTGCCTGCCTGGCTGCACTGGCTGGGGCCAAGCAATCCATTCCCTGGTCGTTCCAGCCCATTCAGGAAAAATCTCATGAGACGGTTGATGCTTTTATTGATGCAGGGCTAAAGAAGATAGGCTCCATTCCCAATCCCCGGGTTGATCGTTTTACTTTAATACGTCGAGCCACGTTTGATTTAACCGGGCTACCTCCGACACCCGAGGAAGTTTTAGCCTTTGTCAACGATCCAGCACCCGATGCGTACGACAAGTTATTGGATCGTCTACTGGCTTCGCACCATTATGGGGAGCGATGGGGGAGATACTGGCTGGATTTGGCCCGTTACGCCGACACCAATGGTGCCGATGAAAACATGGCCTATCCAAACGCCTGGAGATACCGAGATTATGTCATTCGTTCCTTCAATCAGGATAAACCCTATGATCAATTCATTCGTGAACAGCTTGCAGGAGATTTACTTCCCGCAACCTCGGACCGCTCCTTACTGGCAGATCGGTTGACCGCGACAGGATTCCTCGTTCTTGGTCCCAAAATGCTGGCGGAACAGGATAAGGAGAAACTCCTGATGGATGTGGTGGATGAACAGATCGATGTTATCTCACGCACATTTATGGGGATCAGTGTCGCCTGTGCCAGGTGTCACGATCACAAATTCGATCCTGTGACTCAGGAGGATTACTACGCATTGGCTGGAATTTTTCGCAGCACCATGAGCATGGCTAACACAAACCACGTTTCGAGATGGACCGAGAGAGTGCTGCCACATCCTGGAAATTTCGAAATTCAAGCCAAATACGATGCCAGAGTCGAAGAGTTGGAGACGGAAATAAGCACACTGAAACGTGCTGCAGGCTCAGAAGAAACCAAAAAGCGCATCAAGGAATTAGAAAAAAATCTACGGACGTTAAAACAAAAAGGGCCGGACTTGCCTAAAGCCATGTCGGTCAAGGATGGAGATATTCGGGATTTGCCTGTTCACCTGAGAGGGAATCACCTGACCCCGACCCAATCAATGGTCCCGAGAGATCAATTTAATATTCTCTATCATGCAGTAAAAACACCTGCGATTGAACAAAACTCATCAGGTCGCCTCGCTTTGGCTGAATGGTTGTGTGACTCAGAGCATCCTCTGACGGCTCGAGTGATGGTCAATCGAATATGGAAGGGTCATTTTGGAAAAGGATTGGTTGACACCCCCTCCAATTTTGGAAACAGGGGATCTCTTCCCAGTCATCCGGATCTTCTGGATTGGCTTGCTCGCCGCTTTATTCAGAATCACTGGTCCATCAAGGCCATGCACCGTTTGATCATGAAATCCGAAGCCTATCAAAGGAGTGCAGACAACGATTCAAAACGATTTTCATTAGATCCCGATAATCAATATCTCTGGCGCCAAAATCGTCGACGACTTGAAGTGGAACCAATCCGGGATGCTCTTTTAATGGTCGGTGGACTGCTGAGAACCGCAGTAGGTGATGCATTGACTTCCGACATCAAGGGCACCGATTCTTACTACCGGGGAAAGGATGATGTCTTTCAAACGCCAGTTCGATCTGTTTACTTGCCGGTGTTACGAAGTCGAGTGTTCGACATGTTTGCTACTTTCGATTTTCCAGACGCTTCAGCACATTTGGAAAAAAGATCCGAAACTGTCATGCCTCAACAGGCCTTATTTTACATGAACGGTCAATTGACAGACCAGGTAGCGGAATCGCTAGCCAATCGATTGTATCAAAGCAGAAGATCTGATCCAGCCTCATTATTGGAATCGATTTATTTGACTTTGTTTTCCCGTTACCCGAAAGCAGCTGAATACGAAATGGCCACCAAATTTTTCAAAGAAATCCAAATTGAGTCGGGCGAGACCATCCAAAGGGAGTCGTGGCAGAGATGGATTCGAATTCTTCTGTCCTCCAATGAATTTTCATACGTAGATTGAACTCATATGCCCAGAGTGCCACACCTTTGCCAAAATCGGATGCCGCAGCCATTGAGTCGTCGACAAATGTTGGCGAGCTCTGCGGCAGGATTTGGTAGTTTGGCATTAAGGTCTTTGGTAGCTGATGAAGCAGATCAAATCTCAAGAAAATCGGAACTAGGAATACCTCATTACGTTTCCAAGGCAAAGAGAGTGATATTCTTGTTCATGCACGGTGGCCCGTCTCACGTTGATACTTTTGATTACAAGCCCCTGTTAAAAAAAGATCACGGCAAGCCCTTACCCTTCGCCAAGCCAAGGGTTCAATTCGCTCAAACAGGCAACCTCCTGGCAAGTCCGTGGGAGTTTGCTCAACATGGTCAAAGTGGGCATTGGGTCAGTGAGTTGTTTCCAGAGCTTGCGAAGCAGTCCGACAAATTGTGCCTGATCAGGTCCATCCATGGTTCAAATGAAGCGCATGGGGGTGCTTTGTTGAAGATGCACACCGGTTCTGATACCTTTGTTCGCCCCAGCATGGGAGCCTGGATCAGCTATGGTTTGGGAACTGAAAACCAGAACCTTCCCGCATTTATCACCATACAACCCACCTTAGGTCACGGAGGCGTTCAGAATTTTGGAGCCGCCTTTCTTCCTGCTGAACACCAGGGAGTCAGGATTGGCCATCGAGGAGCGAATATCAAGAATGTCGGGATTCCAAACTTGACTCCTTCTTACTCCAATTTATCGGACCAGGCTTTGGACCTTGCTTACCTTGAAAAGATCAACCAGTTGGATCTTACAGAAAAAGGTCCGGATGATCACCTGGAAGCCAGGATCGAATCATTTGAATTGGCCTTTCGGATGCAGATGGAGGCGCCTCCTCTTTTTGACGTTTCACGCGAAACGGATGCCACTAAGAATCTCTATGGCATTGATCAGGAGAATACCGATTCATTTGGCCGGCAATGCCTTTTGGCCGCACGGATGTCCGAGGCAGGAGTTCGATTTGTTCAGTGCACTCATGGTTATTGGGATCAGCACAGTCAACTTGAAAAAAATCATTCCAAATTGGCCAACGAGGTTGATTTACCCATTGCAGGATTGCTTCAGGATTTACAGGGACGTGGATTATTGGATGAAACCCTTGTGATATGGGGAGGTGAATTTGGAAGAACTCCGACTGCACAAGGAAAAGATGGAAGGGATCATAATCCCCATGCTTTCACCTGGTGGCTGGCAGGTGGTGGATCTCGCCCGGGATTTAGCTACGGCATCACTGATGACTACGGATATTACTCTGTGGATCAAAAGGTGCATGTTCATGACCTGCATGCCACCCTATTAAGGCTTCTTGGCATTGATCACGAAAAGCTTACCTATCATTATGGTGGACGTGATTTCAGGCTTACCGACGTCGCGGGAGACATCATTGAACCCGTGATTTCCGTTTGACCTGATCTAGAAAAATTTCTGCGCCTAAAATTCTACAAACTTCTAAATCTTTTACCTCAAAGTTCCGATTCATGGAGTGAATGAACCTATGAACTGCCATGATATTAAACAGTACCAAGCCAGTGAGGCTTGCATTTGTTGATCGACAATCTCACGTGCTCGATCAAATCAAGCATACACTGGTGGATCACCGGCCTGAGTGGTCCATACGATGCTTTGAAGAGGGGGAGGATTTGCTCTCGGACCTTGAGCGAAGAGAATATGATCTTGTCGTATCAGATATTCGGATGCCTGGTTCTTGTGGCGCTGAATTTCTTCGATCGATTGCCAAAAAGGCTCCTGAAACCGTTCGGGTTGTTTCGTATGACCTGGAACGGCAAGAGGATGTGATGACGCATGTCGATGCCTGGAATCAATTTATCACCAAGCCTTGCGAGCCGGGCATGCTGATATCTGTTGTCGAGGAGTCTCTCTCAAATAAAGAAAAACCCGAAGGAATATCCGCTGTGGAAGTTATCAAAAACCTAAAACGCCTGCCTACGATTCCTGCAATTTACCTGGAATTAAACCGCATGTTGGACAGGGAAGATGCCCATCCCGAGGAAATAGGTGATTTGGTCGCACAGGATATTGCGCTGACCAGTAGTTTGCTGCGGATTGTCAATTCTGCTCAAGTCGGCTTGAGACGCAATGTCTCCACACCTCAGGAAGCTGTCAGTTTTTTGGGAGTGGATATTGTGAAAACCCTCGCATTGGGAGCCAAGCTTTTCACAATGTGTGATGAACAGATTTTAAAATTACCCTATTTGGAAAATCTTTGGAATCACAGCATGAGTGTCAGTGGATGCGCGCGTCAGATCATGAAATCCAAAGGAGGCAATCGTAAAATGGTCGATGAGTCCATGGTTGCAGGATTGTTGCACGACGCTGGCAAACTCGTCATGGCCACCAATGATCCCCAAAAAAGTATGGAGGTCGTTCAGCTGTGTAAAGAAAAGGAGATTTCCCTAATGAAGGCCGAGGATGTGGTATATGGATTTAACCACGGAGATGTGGGGGGGGTGCTTTTCCGGCTGTGGGGACTGCCTCAAAAGGTGGTTGAAGCAGTCAAGTACCATCATGTCCCGCAAAGAAGTCAGGTCAAAGGTTTAAGTGTTTTGGCCGCCCTGCACTTGGCTGAAATGATCAGTCAGCCTATCGGTGGAGATGGTAGGGGAATCAAGAATCAAAAAGATATGGACCAAAGCTATCTGGAAGAAGCCGGACTGGAAGGGGGGCTTGATGATTGGAAGCAGCATTTGGAGGATCAGGAGTATGGGGCGTAACCCCCAATAGTAACAAAGAAACCAACAAGGAGATACAATGATAATGAATGTTGCTGACAAACGTGTTGGCATTTTGGATTGGCCGCATAAAGTCGCTTCTGTAGCCCATCGGGACTTTGATGAAGCTGCACAGGTTTGTCTTGAACTGGGAGCGCAGCATCTCGGTTTACCGTTTGGAATGATCAGCAGTATTCACCGAAACGTCTTTCGTGTGGACAAAGTAACAGGTCGACCCCCGGGTGTGGAAGTGGATGATGAATGGTCGGTCGAAGAGACACCGTGTTACCGGGTGCTGACCAGTGAATGCGTTTTTCAATGTGAAGACCTATCGGCTACCGAAGAGTCTATCGCTTCAGAATACGTAGAGACCAAGGGGATTCGTGCCTTCATTTCAGCGCCCATTTGGGTCAATCAAGCGGTGCACGGAACGCTGAGTTTTTACTCAAACGATCCTGTCAGAGCTTTTACTCCCGAAAGCATCGAAGCCATGGAAATAGCTGCTTTTGCACTCGGGCGCCATCTCGAATTCGAACATTTCAAAAACATTCGTGAACTGCTCAACATCCAACTGAAGGAAGCCCTTGAAGATGTTAAAGCGCTCCATGGGTTGTTGCCCATTTGCGCTTGTTGTAAAAAAATTAGAGATGTTGACGGGCTTTGGGTGAAGTTTGAGGAATACGTCGCCAAACACTCACTGGCTCAGTTATCACACGGGCTCTGCAAGCCTTGCGTCAAGGAGCTTTACGGGTTTGATCCTGATGAAATGGATGAGGATACCTGCAAGTGTGACGGCTAAGCGGTCCTATTCCTGGCCAAGATCGAAATCGTCCGGAAATTTCTTGATAGGCTCTTGGATTGAGTCGACATCCTCGATGATCAGATTGTTGACCAGAATACGGTAGAATCGAATGTTGTTTTCGGCTGCATCTGCATCCTGAACTGTGATGGGGCGAGTTTGGAATCTGAGTGAAAAAACATCATCCCAATTTTCGAAATCTGCCGAAGCCTGCACCGTGAAAGGTAATCCACGAGGTCCTGTCACGTTCAATCTGGTCCTTCCATTTGGGAGAATGCGGAAACCTTCCAGAGCAATGGGGGTGTTATTGAGCAATGCGGCTCTATAGTACCTGGGTTTTTCAGGATCTGCCAGTTCATCCAGAAGAGTGAATTCGCGTTCTTCAAGAACTTGGAGAGCAATCGGCTCCCATTCCATCAAATCATTTGAAGCCCAAACAATGATAGTTTGATTTCGGGGCCCCTTAATCGTCAGCAGAGGTTTGTTGTCCTCATTTGTTTTCAGACTCGTGTATGTAACCGATAAATCAAACTCGGAAATAGCTCTGCACGAAAAATTTGCTACAGGATTCCCGTTGAAACGCCAAGTTGCCCATCCGTTCGAGAAATTGATCCAAAAATCATCAAAGCTTTTTCCTATGGTAGGAGGATCCCTGAGCAATAATCCTGCTCGGTCCGTACTGAAGCCACTCAAGCCTTCAAATTTGACGGTCCAGGTAAACTTGTCCGGAACTTCCACGTCGATGTTTCTGATGGCTGCCGTATTGAAATCTGGGAAGATGGTGAAGGGTTCGCTTTCGTACAACAAAGTCTCTGGAGCCAGGTCGTCTCCCACAAGAGGAATCCCGTCGTTTTCATAAAAACGTAGGACACAAGTCTCGTCCCCATCAGGTTCAAAACTGCCAAAGTATTCGAATTCGAATGACAGGATCTTTCGATTATCCCCGCCCAGAATGATTTCATCCCCATACTCTTCCACCCTCGGATGTGAAGCGGTCACGTCTCCGGTAGAATTTTGAAAAACGACTTCGGTGGGAACAAATTGTGCCCAAGTAACAGTGGATGGGAGTGCGAACGCCACCAAGATCAAGATGGCTTTAATACTGATTTTCATGGGTGCGGATTTTTTCAAAAAGACCTACCTTTTATTTGGAGACACGAACGATGTTTTGTTCAGACCTCCCGAATCTCTACGGAACTAAAAATTGGTACCCCGGCTAGGACTCGAACCTAGAACCAATTGATTAAGAGTCAACTGCTCTACCAATTGAGCTACCGGGGCACAGCATTTAACTTGGTTCCATACAACTGATTTGTCAAATTATTAGCACAAGGAGTGCCATAATCAGATGTGATTGGAATTAAAGAACAAAGAACCTTTTAAAATTTGTTCCGAAGCCTTGCCATCCTACACGGTGTTGGCCGCCGTAACTCATGGATAATGCAGCACATGCGTGAATGTTTCTGGTGGATACTTTACACATCCTTTGCATCCAGATGAAAGCTCTCACGCAAAGTCCGATTTTCTCAAATATTGGAAAATAAATCTTTTGAGTCATAAGAGCTCTGGATGAGTCATGAGTTCGTCTATGCGGCTAAGTAAACGTCCAGCTGCTCCACCATCCAGCACACGGTGATCAAAACTTAATGTTAGCTGTGACTCGGTGACAGGTATGAAAGCTTGCTTTTCCTCACTCCAGAAAGGCGCTTTTCTTCCTGCCCCCAATCCGAGTACCAAAGTCTGTTCTGGCAACGGGATCGGAGTGGCCCAAGTGAGTCCAAAGGTGCCGAAATTGGTTACGGTTGCAATGGATCCCCCGGTTGCATTTGCCGGTAGTTTGCGTTGGCGTGCCGAGTTGACCAATTGATTATAGGTTTCCACCAGGGATGTGATGGGGGTTTTATCGACATTCCTGATTACCGGGACCAGTACCCCGTCTTCTGCCTCGACGGCGAATCCAATATCGATGGAAGCAGGGTGTGCAATTTTGTTTCCAATCAAGCGTCCGGCAACCGCGCTGTTTTCTGATAAAGCTATCGCCAATGCCCTGCTTGCGAAGAGTGCCGGTCCGGGTTTTGGTGTCAGGGTGGCTCTGTGGCTGAGCAACGCATCGAGTTGTACCGGGCGTCCCACTGTTGCGAGTGGCCTGGTCCAGCTTCTCCTCATGGCATCTGCGACGGCTACACGCATGGATGAAGCCTGGGTCAATCTTGCCTGTTCAAGTTGCGTGAGAAACTTCTCAAAGTCCTGAATGGTTAATCGTCCCCCTGCACCACTTCCCGCAATACCTGCCAGGTCGGCTTCTCGCAGGCCGAGTTCGTACATACGGGCCTTCATTCTGGGAGACATGTATTGAGCCCCCACAAATTGAGCAGGTACGGGCAAACCTTTGATCGTTGGTTTTACGACTGAGAATTTGCTGCCGGTGGGTTCGGTTTTCTGTGAGTCTGAAATTGGAGGTGATGCCGATGAACTGCGATCTGAATGAATAGACTCAATTTGTGGATCCTGTTTTTTCTCAGATGATTGCGCAGAAGATTCGGAAGGTATTTCGGATCGAACCTGCCCCAGCACATCGCCTACAGCATAGCTTTCGCCAATCTCAACGACATAACGTTCGATCACCCCGTCGCAAGGGGCGGTCACATTCATCGTGGCTTTTTGGGTTTCCACTTCCATGATGTCCTGTCCTCCTTTGACGGTTTCACCCTCCGCAACGAGCAGGTCGATGACAGTGGCTTCCGCGATGGATTCTCCCAGTTGAGGCATGATGATGGGCGTTGAAGACATGTGATGTTTCCGTCTTTGTTGAGGTTAATGTGTTAATTTCTTAATAAGTTTTTTGCAGCAGCCACAATGCTCTGTGCGGTTGGGCGATGGACTGACCATAATTTTGGGTGATAGGGGATGGGGGTGTCCTTGGCATTGATGCGTTGGGGGGGGGCGTCCAGCAGGTTGAATCCTTCGGCAACCACCCGACTAATGACTTCGGCATTCACTCCACCCCAAGGCCATTCTTCAGCAACGCACAAAAGCCGGCCGGTTCTGGCAACGGAAGCGATGACCGTATCTGTGTCTATTGGTTTGACCGTTCTCAAATCGACAACCTCGACTTCCGAACCATCCTGTGAAAGTTCAGTGGCCGCTTCCAGGCACTCATGGACCATGGCGCTGTAGGTGACAATGGTCATATCCCGGCCTTCGCGGGCAATCCTCGCTTTGCCAATGGGCAGTGCCTCTTGAGGGAGTGAATCGGCTTTGAGATGAAAATACAGGTATTTATGTTCGCAGAAAATCACCGGATCATTCAGCATGACCGATTCGATCAACATGCTGTAAGCATCCTCAACGGTCGCAGGTGTACAAACAATCAACCCAGGAAAACGTGCATAAATGGATTCCAGACATTGGCTGTGAAATGGGCCTCCTCCGGATGTTCCTCCGCTGGGTAATCTTAAAGTCAATGGGCATGGAACTTCGGTTCTCCAAAACAAGGTGGCTGCCTGGTTAACTACTTGATTGAATCCGACGGTAGAAAAATCAGCAAACTGTACCTCGATGATTGGCCTCATACCCTCGATCGCGGCCCCTACAGCGGAACCGACCATGGCATCTTCGCTGATCGGGGCGTCAATCACCCTGCCTGGAAATTCTTTGGCCAGGTTTTTGGTTGCCTTGAATGCGCCACCGAAATCACCCACATCCTGACCGTAAATGTAGACACTTGGATCATTCTTTAACAAGTAGGCCTGGGCTTCACGAATGGCTTCTAGATAGGTGATACTCATTGATCAGTGTTTGTTAATTTCTTTATGACCCTGAATCAGAGAAGTGAACTGCCCAAGGGTTCGCAAAGTTCCCTGGTGGCCAGGGCTTTCCATGAATGAGTAAAAGGGTCGGGCCCCCCTTCAGACTGCACCTGCCTGATGGCCTGGTTGATTTCCTCCATGGTCAGAGTTGCCCATTCTTCCAGTTCCTTGTCCGAGTAGTCATAATGAGTGATCAGGATTTCTTTTGCTCGCTCCATGCAGTCCCGTCCTACTTCTGAATTCTTAATTTCGCGAGTGACATATTGGGCGTCATCGTGTTCTCCATGTCCACACAATCTCAAAAGTTCAGCCACGATGAGCTGAGGACCGTCACCGTTGCGGGCCGCTGCCGCCGCCTTTTCCACGGTTGTCATGCAGGCCTCCAGATCGGTACCGTCCACATCGTGCGCAGCCACGCCGTATCCCTGGGCCTTTGAACTGAGTTGGTCGCAAGCAAATTGTGCAGTGGTAGGAGTGGAGTAGGCATATTGATTGTTGGCGACGACCAGCAATAAAGGAAGCTTTTCGATTGCGGCCTGGTTGAGGGCTTCATGAAAAGCTCCGGTTGAAGTGGCTCCATCTCCTATACATGCAGCTCCAATTCGGCCTCTTTCCCCTTTCATTCGCTTGGCCATCAAGGCTCCATTGACCACTGAAATGGTGGCCCCTAAATGACTGATCATCGGGATATAGCCTTCTCTTGGTTTACCGCGATGGACGTTTCCGTCACGGGACCTCATGGGGCCCAGGGGAGATCCCAGGCAATTTCGCAAAGCATCCAGAATGGTTTCCCCAAATGCCAGTCTTCCGGCACCATCCCGGATCAGTGGGGCAAACACGTCTCCTTTTGACATGGACATGCCAACGGAGACGCTCAAAGCTTCCTGGCCCTTGCCCAGAAACACCCCGCCATAGACATTTCCACCTCGATACAGCTGAGCCAACCGTTCATCCAGGATTCTGGCGGTCAACATGTAGCGATAGGCTCGCTCTATCTTGTTCCTTTCTATTTCGTGGCTCATTCTTCCCGACAAACCATTTCAGTCATACAAAACATCTGTCCCGTCATCATAAGAGTCTCCCTGTTCCAGAGGCAATGGTTTATATTCAGCACACAGCATTTAGAAATAACGCCGAGCTTAGGATTCTCTATCCATTTCTATCCTCATTTGCGATATATCGATTGAATCCTGATAAAGATTTGAACTTTTTGACCTTCTGTAGCGTCAACAAACAAGGGTATGCATTTATTGGGAGTCGATTTGTCTCTTGCCAGCGTGCCTTTAACTCATAGACTGATCTTATGTTGAAAAGAATCGCCTTATATTTTTCTCTGCTTGCTTGTACCTCACATTTGGTACAAGCGCAGGTGGATGTGTCTCTCGAATTCAAGAAAGAATTTTTTCTGGCCCACGAGTCCATCCTTGCTGAGGTGAAAATCGTAAATTTCTCCGGAAAAACTTTGAGCTTCGGCAAAAATAAAGATTGGTTGCAATTCACGATCGAATCTCGCGGTGGTTTTCCCGTTGAAAAGATTGGGGATTTGGATGTAGTAGAAGAGTTCCAGGTTCCAAACGCCAGTCGCGCCATTCGACGTGTTCACTTGGTCCCTGCCTACAAAATCGACCACCCTGGTCGGTATCGTATTGCTGCTTACGTCAATATTCCTGAGCTGAATACCAGGCAAGTGACTGCCCCCGTCGAGATTGGGATTCTTTCCGCTGCGGTTGTCTGGCAGCGGGAAATCGGGGTGGTTAAAGATAAATCCGATCCCTCAGCCCCCATTGAGATTAGAAAGTACAGCTTGATGCGCGCTGTGAATGAAAAGAAGATCGATCTTTATGTTAAGGTTACCGATAGATACGAACGTGACATCTTCGGCGTTTATTCACTCGGAAATATAGTCTCCTTCGGTGAACCGGAAAGGCAGGTGGATCGTTTTAGCAATTTGCACGTTTTAATGCAGAATGGAGCTAGGTCCTTTCGATACACTATCGTTAAACCTGATGGGAAAATTCTTTTGCGCCAGCGTCATGATTACACCAGCAGCCGTCCCAAGTTGATCATGGATAAAACAGGCTTAATTCAAGTTCAGGGAGGAATACGGAAGCCAAGCTTTGACGACATACCCACCCCAGAGCAGATGAATGAGGTCAGGGAGAGGAATCTTGAAACGGCCTCATTTGCGGAAAATCCTTCAGTAGGGTCTCAATAATCCATTGAAGTGACTGGATTTCCAGGAATCCGGCTTTTGATTTGAAAAGATCAACCGACCATCATCACCTTCTGATTCAGGTGAAGGTAGGCGATTTTGTCCCCGATTTCACTCAAGGAATTCATCAAATAATCACGGTGCCCACTTCCCACCCAGGGAGAATCAAGCATTACTGAAACACAGCCAAGCACCTGGGCTGCTTCCGCGTCCTGCCACTTGTCACTGACGACATAGGAGTGGTTGATGTCTATTCTATATTGGTGTTCAAGTTCCTTGAATAAACCTGTCTCAGGCTTCGCACACGAGCATTGATCGGATGTTTCATGGGGACAGACTAAGACGTCGTCAATATCCAGTTTTGAGCGCATGATCAAATGCATGCGGTCCAGTTCTCTTCGATTCAATTCACCCGTAGCCAATTGGGGCTGGTGCGTTGTGACAAAAATCATCAATCCAATCGATTTAAGTTTCGCAATCAACGAACCGATCTCCGGATGAATGTGAAATTCCTCTACCGATAAAGGGGGGAGCGGTTTGCTTTGCCCCTTTGGATATTGGTTGATAATACCGTCCCTTTCAAAGAATACCGCAGATTTCATACAGTCATACAACATAGCAGGAAATTTGCCGCTTTTCAAAAATAAGAAAGAATTAGTTTAATTTTGTTTTTGATTGTATCAATCTGGTGACAATAAGGTTGCGGTTTTATTGAAATTCAAATAACTATGCAAAAATCAGATTCACTCGCCTTCAAAGTCAAGGAGTCGTGCTGCTCCCTTTTGGATTCTAATCAGCTCAAAGGTGTCTGATGTGCCCAGATGCATTAAAATTGGCCTGTATTCAACATAACCAAAGTACAAGCCTCAAGGACTTCGATACCATCCGCCTCGAGATCGCTGTAGGTATCTGGAGATTCGGCTCCTGGATTAAAAATAACCCTATTTGGTCTTGCCTCGAGGATGGCTGAGAGGTGATCTTTAAATCGAGCCGCATTGACGTAAACAGTGACGGTATCTACCTGACCATCAAATTCTCCCAGATGTTTGAGACATGATTTTCCGTTGATGGATTCCTTGTGGGGATTCACCAGAACTGTCTGATGACCATGCTGCTCCAGAGATTCTGCTGCCATGGATGCATATCGGTCTGGTTTGTCACTTGCTCCAATTATGGCTACTATTTCGCTCATCATCCTAATACTACTCCTGTAAGGAGCATCGTCATCATTTTTTCTCAAGACACTTTGCCGGTCGGATGCTTTTCGTTCAGAAATACGAGTTGGCAAGTTTCCTAGGGTTCATGCTAGGTTGTCTTCCACATGATTCACCTCTCTCGATATTTTGCCCTGGTCAGGCTGGCGGTTTGCGCTGGACTGATGGTTCAGTTTTCCATTTCTGTTTTCAGTGCCGAAAGCAATTTATCCGATGTTTGGATTGGGACGGGGAGCGCCTCTCCCAGCAAAGGCATTTATCATTCATTTTTAAACACCGATTCCGGAAAATTAACTGATCCAACCTTGGTCGCCGAAGTTCGAGGGCCCGGTTTTCTGGCGATGCATCCCAAAGGTTCTCACTTGTACGCTGTTGGATCTATTGATGGTAAGGGCTCGGTGATCTGTTACACCATCCAAGCTAATGGCAAAGAGAGAGGTCTGGAGATGGTTAATTCCGTTGAGATTGGAGATGGAGGCGGTACTCATGTTTCCGTAGATTCTTCCGGTCGATTATTGCTTACGGCCCAGTATGGAGGAGGTTCTGTGGGGGTTTTTGCTCTGAATTCGGATGGATCCATCAAGCAGAGGAACCAGTTGATTGAGCATTCTGGTGGGTCCAAGGTTGTTGAACGACGCCAGGATGCTCCGCACCCTCATTGGACCGGGTTTTCCCCGGATGAGAAATTTGCTTTTGTTCCGGATCTGGGACTGGATCAGGTGGTCATTTATCAAGTGAATGCTAAAGCTGGACGATTAGGGACCCACGGCTTTGCAGTCACCCCTGCCGGAGGAGGACCTCGGCATATGAAATTTCATCCAAATGGTGAGTGGGCTTACGTGCTGAACGAATTATCCCTGAGCGTCACCGTATATGATTACGATGGGACCGGCGGTAACATGAAAGCCAAACAAACCATCCCTACCGTGCCCAAGGAGCAGCTGATCAAGGAGCAGTTCAAGAGTGCTTCGGAGATCCGAGTTCATCCCAATGGACGATTCGTGTATTCAGCAAATCGAGGCCACGATACGATCACTGCATTTCGAGTGGATGACGCAACGGGGCAACTGACAGTTATCGAGCGTGAACATGTTCGAGGTGCCACTCCGCGTAATTTTAATATTAATCCTTCTGGAAAATGGCTGCTTGCAGCAGGGCAGGATTCGCACACCCTGGCCTCATTTGCCATCGACCAAGAGACAGGTGAGCTAACTTATAATCGTAATGTCGTGCATGCACCTTCCGCTATTTGTGTTCTCTTTTCTCATGAGTAATCTTTGCACCTCAAAATTTACCATTTATGAAAAATGACCTTCTAAGTTTTGCTACGATTTCATTGCTCTTGTTGACCTCTGTACAAGCCAAACAACCGAACATTGTATTCTTTTTCACCGATGACCAAACCACCTCCACTCTTGGGTGCTATGGGAACTCAGTGGTGAAAACTCCCAACATCGATCAGCTTGCGGCACGCGGAACCCGTTTTGCCGACGCCTTTGTGAGCCACTCCATATGCTGGGTCAGTCGAACAACTATTCTGACAGGACTGACAGGACGCGGCTACGGAACACCGGGGGCTCACGATGTGGCCAGGCCGGACGCAGTTGAAACCCTGTATTCGGATCTACTCAGGAAACACGGTTATCGCACGGGTTACTTCGGGAAATGGCACGCGAAGATGCCTGCGGGATATAATCCCAAGGATCATTTCGACGAGTTTGAAGCCATCGGGCGCAATCCATTTTACAAGAAAATGCCTGATGGCAGTTTAAGGCATGAAACCGAGTTGATCGTTGACAAGGGGATCGATTTTATTCGAAGACAAGCCAAAGACAAACCCTTTGCATTGAACATGTGGTTTAACGCATGCCATGCAGAGGACAGCGACCGACGCCCCGGGATAGGGCATTTTCCGTGGCCTCGAGCTGTTGACGGCATGTACGAGGGAATTGATATCGACCCACCACGCTTGAACGATCCTTCAATTTTCGAAGCTCAACCCGACTTTCTTAAAACGACCATCAACCGGGAACGGTATTTCTGGCGGTGGAACACGGACGAGAAATATCAGACCAATATGCGAGCCTATTACCGAATGGTCAGCGGCATTGATGGAGCCATTGGCCGGTTCATGCGTGCGCTTGAAGAGGCCGGTTTGGCTGACAATACCATCATCGTTTATACCGCAGACAACGGGTATCACATGGGGAATCGAGGGTTTGCCGGCAAGTGGTCTCACTATGAAGAATCGCTCAGGGTGCCTTTGATTATCATGGATCCTCGAGTAGATCGCTTGCAGAAAGGTCAAGTCAGTGATGCATTGGCATTGAATTTGGATTTACCTTCTACCTTTTTGGACTGGGCCGGAGTTCCGGTCCCCTCGAGATATCAGGGGCGCAGTTTGAGACTTGTTATCGAATCCGGAAAAACAGATCATTGGCGAACTGATACTTTCCATGAACATTTTGCAGTCAGGCACAGAATCCCCGCTTTTGAGGGCATCCGTAATAAAGAATTCAAGTATGTTCGATACGTGGATCATGATAATCGGGAATTTCTCCATGACTTGCAGAAAGATCCCGATGAATTAGTCAACCTAGCCTTGGATCCAGCTTATGCTGATACCCTGGTAGCCATGCGATCCAGAACCAATGAACGTATTCAGGAACTGGGTGGAGCGCTAAAACCGCTTAAGACGAGATTTACCGATTCGACCGTTCCGCACCCCGAAGCCTCAGCTGCAGTCTCGCATCGAGCAGATGAAGAAGGTTTTGTGAATCTCCTGGCTCGCCGTGGGCTTGGGCAATGGGCCGGAGATCCCAAATACTGGTCGGTTCAAGACGGAATATTGACAGGTACCGCCGATGGTTCGCTGAAGATGAATCGCTTTATTACCTGGAAAGGATCCACCATCCGAAACTTTGATTTGAGAGTCAAAGTAAAGATCAGTGCAGGTGGAAACAGTGGAATCCAATACCGCGGCCAATCTCGACCGGACCTTGGCCTCGATATTGTCACAGGTTATCAATGTGATGTCGTTGCCAAAAATCCCAAATACAATGGAATGCTCTACGAAGAAAAGGGACGTCGTATCCTTTCTCATACAGGTGAGAAGGTGATTGTGGATACGGAGGGGCAACCCTGGGTCATCGGCCAATTACCGTTCAAGGAATTTGCAGCAGATGAATGGCATGATTATCGGGTCCTTGTTCGGGGAAACCATCACCAGCACTGGATTGATGGACACCCCACAGCCGATCTCATTGATTTTGACAAGAAGGGCAGAGCACTTGAAGGCGTGCTGGCTGTGCAGGTGCATGTTGGACCTCCGATGACTGTGCAATATAAAGATTTCAAAATTAAGCATCTCCCTGATGATCTGCCGCTTAAAAAGCCCGGCGATCACCCTATTCCCAGCTCCGCTTATGGAGTCCGGCCTCAGGGAAGGTTGCCTGCAAATTGGAAAGCTCCAGTCTATGGCGACCAGTAGATGTAAGTCCGGTAATTCTGAATTTTCTTCTTATAGTATTTCATTCAAAGAAATCTTCAGCACTGAATCAATTTAAAAAGCTGTACAAAGAAGATCCGGCAGCTGAGTGGATCCAAAGATTCAGCTGCCGGACGATGATTAAATTCCCTCATCTCAAGCAGGACACCGATTATTCCCGGTGCGTAGTAAGCTCAAGTGGTCAGGTTTCTTCCGCTTTGATTGCGAAAGAGGTAGGTCATATGATCGCCATTTGATTTGCTCTCACATGTGATCCACGGCAGGAAACTAGCACGTATTGTGCCATGTGCAAATTTTAGTTGTTTATTAAAGAATAGACCCTTTCTGGGCTGATTCTGTCTGCTTTTATTGTTCTTGATTTTGTCGTGGGCACAAATTGCCACACTCGCTGACTCTATTTATTGAAAAAATGCGCCAATCTGGCCGATGATGATCAGTAGATGTTCTAATTGTAGTCGATTAGGCATTGCATATGCATCGGCGTGCAAGGTGTTGTGCTAAAAAAACACCGATTCCATTGAATCGGTGTTTCTAATAAACAAATTTGTGTTGATTTGGATTAACGAAATGGCGCGTTAATCTGTCGAGTGCTTCTTTCCTGCATCCAGAATACGTCTCTATTGTTAGGTGAGGGGACATTCAGTGGAATGTTACTCTTGGATATTTCAGGAATTGTTCGGGGGTCGCTCCATTTATGAATTTCAGAATGCCCATCAGCAAAAGCAAATGAGGCTGCGCCATTGTGATAACTGGCCGGATAATCCACAATTTTGTAGCTTCCACCGTTGTCAGGAAATCCCTGCATCGCTACCACAAAGTATCCATCATTAATGCTATCCTCTCTCTCATCCAAAAGGACGAAAGTTTGACTGGGACCAGGATTCGTCAGGTCTGATTCTTTAGTAATCCAATAGGAAACCCCCCGGCTCTGCCGGGGAGACTATCGAAGTTTG
>CAYFHO010000005.1:57012-142210 GCA_964342825.1 uncultured Verrucomicrobiota bacterium | reverse complement strand
CCACTGATTTACAACAACCGCACTTTTGTAACTTAACAAAAGTGACGAACTTGGGTTAACGCGTATCGCGAGGACAGTTGGAGCATTTCCAAAGGCTTGTTTTGAGTTTTGGATATTTGCTCAATGAATTCCATTGCGAGTTTTCCGTCAGCCAACGATTCCAGTCGACCAGCTATGGTTGCCGCCGTTGCCGCACCAAATCTGCCATTCAAATTTTTCCAAAAGGTTTTCAATTCTTCCCATGAACCTTTTCTGGACAAATCAACACTTACCTCCTCAATTTGGAGAGGAGTGCGAAACAGATCACGCGACTCGATTGTGCTATTTACCTGAAGAGCTACTATATTCTTGCGACTACGAGCATAGATCACATTTCCTATGATGGTGGGAGGGGTCCAGGATTCTTCCGAAAACAATCGTTGCTTCCAGATGGTTTTCATCTCTTCCTCATCTGCCTGCAGTTCCGATAACCATCCCTTTTGATCCATAGCCCATAAGACGTTTCCCGTTTTGATCAGGTTTGTGTTTTCGAAACCACGTTCTTTCCATTCAATCCTGCCTGACTGACCGTTGATACCATAGAGAAACGATTCTCCGCCAACGATCAATCCATTCATCTCAACAAACGATTGATGAAAGAAATTAATTCTTTTGGATTTCCAACTCTCTCGGGCCTGAACGGAATCCCCTTGCATGTTGGTTTCGATCATGACAGCTCCTTGAGCCCCTTGCCCCGCCAGGAAAATTTGGTTTTGTTTGAAGAGCATCGGGGTGGGAACATTCGTCAAGCCTTGCTTGGGCAGTTCATAATTCCCAACAACGTCTCCTGAATCGGGATCTATGAACTGCAATTCATCGCGTGTGAGGTAAACGATCAGGGCTTGGCCTTGTCTTTCATCTATCACCGGTGTTGCGTAGCTGGGCTCAGCTGATTTGGAATGCCAAATCACACTTCCTGAATCTGGATCAAGAGCCAGTAATCCACCTAACTTTCCCGCTGCAGACACCAGTATTCTGCCATCGTGGACAATTGGACTTGAGGCAAAACCAAACTGAACGGGTGTGGCCTTGAATTCACTTACGAGATTGCGATGCCAGACTACCTCACCGGACTTTGAATTCAGAGCGTGCAGGTCTCCTGAGAAGCCGACACAATAGATCTTGTCCTTGTAAACACACGGTGTGCTGTGTGGACCATTACCGCCTCCATAATTTTCCTGCCCGGCTAAAGGGATTTGGGCATAATCAAACCTCCATAATGTTCCACCTTTTGAGGCGTTTAATGCGATGATGGATTCGTAATCGCTGGCATCTCCGTTGCCTCCTATCTGCCTGAACTGTGTGAAGATTGTTTCAGCATCGCCAACAATTCCGGAATTACCAAAACCGAGTTCGCGACTCCACAGCACCGAGACCTTAGAACCTTTGGTGGAGAGTTTCTCCTCAAGACCGAAATTTCCACGGGGCCCTCCAAATTGCTTCCACTCGTTTGCAGGTGCCATTTGGTGCACTCCAATGAGCCATGCCATGATCAACCAATGACATGCACTTGCTAGTTTCTTATTTCTCTTCATCAGAATTAACATCGATAGTTTTATTATGATTCCGACCCGGGTTTGGCGAACATCCGAATGATTCCCATTTGACCGTATCAAGTGGGATATGTGCTTCATAAAATGTTCCTGCGCCACACAAAGTTTGACATTTTTTTAAATCCATACAAAAACTTGTAATAGGGCCCCATTGTGCTGTCATATGCCCATGCAATATTCCCATCGTTCGAATTCCGACTTGTTGCGCCGTTTAGTCGTGATGCTTTCATTGCTCAGTTTCACCAGTCTGTTCATTGAGGCAGAATCCAAGAAGCGCCCCAATATACTTTTTGCGTTTGCCGATGACTGGGGAAGGTATGCCAGCGCATACGCAAAATCTGATGGTCCCGGAACGATGAATGATGCCATTCATACTCCCCATTTCGACCGTATTGCCGGTGAGGGCGTACTTTTTAAAAATGCTTTTGTGACCTCGCCATCCTGCACCCCATGCCGAAGTTCTTTGTTATCGGGTCAGTATTTCTTCCGAACGGGGCAGGGTGCTATATTGCAGGGCGCACGCTGGGATTTGAATATTCCTTCCTATCCGTTGCTGCTCGAAAAGGCCGGTTACCATATTGGAGAAACCTACAAAGTTTGGAGCCCTGGTGCTCCTGCTGATGCACCGTACGGAGCTGGCAAATTCGGGTATCAAAAGGCAGGTAGCAGATTTAATCAATTCTCCCAGAACGTTACAAAAATGGTTCAACAGGGAAAAACCATTCAGGAAGCCAAGCAGGTGCTTTATGATGAAGTCATGGGGAATTTTAATGATTTCCTAGAAGCCAGACCGGATGGTGAACCCTTTTGTTATTGGTTTGGTCCAACACTTGTTCATCGGAAATGGATCAAGGGTTCAGGTAAAGCGCTCTGGGGAATCGATCCAGATGAATTGAAGGGAAAAATGCCGGCTTTTCTCCCGGATGTGCATGAAGTTCGACAGGATATGGCTGATTATTTTGGTGAAATTCAGGCCTTTGATACAGCTTTGGGTTTGATTATTTCAAAACTTGAAGAAATGGGTGAATTGGACAATACCATGGTAGTGGTTAGTGGGGATCATGGCGCCCCGGGGTTTCCCAACGGAAAGTGCAGCCTTTACGATTTTGGAGTTGGCGTACCGCTGGCAGCTCGCTGGGGTGACGGTAAAAAAGGGCGGGTGGTTGAAGATTTTATTAACTTGATGGACCTGGCTCCGACCTTCCTTGAAGCTGCCGGTGAAAAAATCCCGCAAGTTATGACTGGCCGCAGTTTTGTATCCATTCTTAAATCGGATCAATCAGGCTGGATAAATCCCGATCGAAATTGGGTGATTACCGGCCGGGAACGGCATGTTGCCAAGGCGCGTAAAGGTCAGATTCCTTATCCACAAAGAGCCCTTCGAACTTCTGAGTATTTATACATTGTAAATTTTGAACCGGATCGATGGCCCATGGGGGATCCTTATCATCTGGACCTCAAGGAGCGCCCTTCTTTGGACAAGCTAACCAACAACACTTTTGCCACTTTTGCGGATTTTGATGCCAGCCCAACCAAGGCATGGTTGTTCGCGAGAGAGAATGATCCAAAGTGGAAATGGCATTATGACATGGCCTTCGGGAAACGACCATTTGCGGAACTCTACGATGTTCGAAAGGATCCAGATCAAATCCACAACCTCATCCATTCTCCTGAATACGCATCCGTCAGAGGTGAGCTTCATGAGCAGTTGATGTCCACGCTCCGTGATGTCAATGACCCTCGGGTCACCCAGGTTGTTCCCAAATTCGAACACCCTCCTTTTGCCGGAGAATAATTTGAATGTTTGAGAGGGGGTAAGATTCAATTTCAGTATTCATCATACGCTTGGGATGAAATACCAACGGCTTCTCTGGTTTGTTTTTCTGTTTCAAACCGCTTTTTTCGCTCATGTCCACGCAGACTGGGAACGTGACTATCTGAATCAACGGCCTTCGACGCGACGGACATTAGAAGCCCGTTATGTATCCGCCCAGCGCGATGGGTTTTTGATTGAAGCCGACCAATACACTGTATCGTTGGATCTGGGTCATTCAGGTCAAGGCCATCGAGTGCCTTACATTGCCCTGGGGGAAGAACGAGTATTTGAAAACGGTTCGTTTGAAATCAAGGACGCTTCAGGTCAAGTGTGGAGTACGCGCGAATCTAAATCCAAATCAAGGGTTAATCTGTACCGTCGAGGACCTTATTACCATGAGGTGCATTGGCTGGATGTTTCCTGGGAAAATGAACGGGGAGAGATCTTGCCGGTCAAGGGGGAGATCGTTTGGTATTGTTATCCGGATACCTTTCGAATGGCGTTGATTCTGCATGCGACCAGCGACACGTCTGTTCAAGAGATCACTCTGCAATGGCAGAAGTCGAATACCAAAGGGGATCCAGAACCTTTCATTGAATCTTCCAATGATCTTACTCTGGTTCGCTCTGCAAGCACCGGAGCACGGTGCGCCTGGTTTCCCAGTACGAAACCTTGGCCATCCTTTCAGGCACAGGCTATGGAGGGTGCGGCGCTTCTATGGGATTTGGAACCGGATGTCATGAGCATTAAAGCGGGAGAGAAGCTGACTGTGGGGTGCGGTTTTGTGGCAACAGAAAATACGGATGACCTCGAACATTGGAATGAACTCAATGCGCAATTGAATCCGTTAACAACAGATCATCTGAAATTGATCAAGGGAATGAACTTGAAATTTGATCCGCAGAGAGGTGACTACGTGATTGCTTCGCACAACCCGGGTGGATTTAGTTATCATTATTATGAGAATCCGAACGCCTACCTGATGGCAAAAATGGAAGTGATCAATGAACCAATTCCCCGGTGCATTTACATTCGCCATGAGGTTGGCAGTGGTAGCAAAGGGCAGGTCGAATGCGGCGTGGTTATTGATGCTCAGGATCAGGTGGTTCCTGTGTTAGTGCAGATCAGTAAGAACTTCGCAGGTGAAAAGGAGGAAAAGTTTTACAATCCAACGGACACCCCGTTCAGTGAAATCATATACCCCATCTTTTTGGATTCGGAAGAACGCAGGGAATTTGGCAGCCTTCAGCTTTATCAAAACTGGGGCAATCACCCGCTTAAACAATTTTCCTCTTTGGGAGCGTGGATGGATTATTACCACATGTCCACAGGTGTCACCGAAACGACATGCTATGTTCCGTTCAAATTCTACACCGGGATCAGTATTGCTGATTTACGTGGAATGAGTGGGCGAATGTGGGAAAGCCAGCCTCAGCATGACAATGTTGGGGGACACGTGTTCATGGAGTATGAACCTTCTGATCTTCCTGGAAGAAAGGTCGATCTTGAATATTTGGGCACCCGGTTCCATTCAACAGGTCCGAATTGGGCGCACGTGACTCTCAGTTATCTTTCCTCGGATGAAAGACTTCAAATGGAGTTGGAAACTTTTGAATATCCTCAACTAGATGAGTTAAGGAATTTTATTCGCCTTCGGGTAAAAGCACTCGATGATATCCCAATCGATCGTTGGTCCAGAGATTTTCGGTTGATGCAAATCGATACTCGAACTCAGAGTTTGCGCTATCAGAATGTGACTTGGATCGACCAGGCTGATAATATCGTCACCCGCAAACTAAAATTCGACGACACTTGGGTTTTGGAAGGCGAACCTCTGAGTGGCAAGGCTCCTTCTGCTGTTCTTTGGAATTCACCCAAAGGAAACAACGCCTTCATTCTGGAGGAGTGGCGTGGGCGTTTGGGCGGAAAGCCAATTCACAGTTGGGGGATTTCATGTGAAGGTCGTGCAACAGGAGACTCTAACCTGGTTTTACATCCGATCACGGATGCCAAGGGTTTGAAAAAAGGAGATACTTTTGAGGTCGATCTTTTCATCATGCCTTTTGGCAAAGAAAATAGCGATTTTCAAGCGGCGATGTTGGAGCGACAAAGATATGGCTTGGATCCAGTCAAGCTTACTGTCCAATCGGGTGGACAGAAAATTCAAAACTTTCCACCGCGGATTCGTTGGATTCAAGGTCCGTTGAATTTTTCGATTCAAGGAGGATATTCAACGGTTGCCGTCCTCATCGAAGGATTGCCAGATTTCAAAGGTTGGAACCTTCAAAAAGAAATCAATGGCAAATGGGTCAAGGTTCGTCCTGCTGATGGAAAAAGTGTCCTTTCCATTCAGGGCGAAGGAGAACAGAGGTTTGTTTGTGAGGATGGTGCGTTTGGATTGGGACTTCGTATTGATTTGGAGGGTCATCCTCAGAGTTACCGGTTTATGAGAAACTGATAATGACTTAGGTTTTCTGAGCTGAACAGTCATTGACGCAGGATGAAGCCGCGCCTATCTTGTTCGAGTAAACCTGAAAACCATAAATCCAAAACAGTCTTATGATAAACTATTTCAAATCTTTCTCCTGTGTCGTTGCCCTCATCGCATCCGTTTCTTTCAATCTCCAGGCTGGTGAGAGTGAGTTTTCCTCAACAACCATCGACATCGGTTGTGTTGTCAGTGACGTGGACAAAGCTGTTGAATTTTATACCAAAGCGATTGGCTTCAAGGAAGTCCCCGGGTTTTCGGTGCCCGCTGATTTTGCCTCGAAAGTGGGGCTGACGAGCGGTAAAAAATTGGATATCAAAGTGTTGGTTTTAGGTGAGGGTGATGGTGCGACCAGATTGAAATTGATGCATGTCGATGGTGTGCGGAGCAAGAAAACCGACAACAGCTTTATTCACTCACAACAGGGCTTCAGTTACCTAACCATCAAAATCAAGGACACAAGTGCCGCCCTCAAACGTTTGGACAAAGCCGGAGTCAAACCCATCGCGCAGGGAGCACAAGAGTTGCCCGCATCGCTTGCCAAGGGAATCTACCTGACCATCGTACGTGATCCGGATGGAAATCTCGTTGAATTGGTAGGTCCCAAATCTTGATTCATCTGAGCCGCTTAGGTTGGTTCTGGATCATGTTGATCTTGCGAGTCACAATATTTTTGCAATGATGATACGAATGAAGAGTCTCCAATCATTTCGCCATTCCACAGCAGGTTTGTTGCTTGTTGCAGCCTTGCTCTGCAGCACAAAGGTATCCGCAGGGGAGATACACTTCAACAAAGACGTCCTTCCGATTTTATCCAAGCATTGCATGGCGTGCCACGGGCCTGACCAGGCGCAACGCAAGGCAGACTTGCGGCTGGATACTCAGGAAGGGTTGTTTGCCAGACTGGATGGTCATGCTGTGGTTGCTCCCGGTCATCCCGAGCAAAGCCTTCTTATCGAGCGCATCCAAACGCACGATCCAGATGATTTGATGCCACCACCTGAAGCCAAAAATCCCATGACTCAAGATCAAATCGATCTGTTGGTATCATGGGTCGAGCAGGGGGCTGAATGGGAGGGTCATTGGGCTTTCGTCACTCCCCGTGTACCGGACCTGCCTGAAGTGGACGACAAGGAATGGGGAACCAATCCCATTGATCGATTCATTCTATCCAGCTTGGAGGACAAGGGGCTTTCACCCAATCCACAGGCGGACCGTGCCACATTGATTCGCCGGGTTGCTTTTGACCTGACCGGATTACCTCCCACCCTCGAAGAAATATCAACCTTCCAAAACAATTCCGATCCGAGTGCCTATGAGCAAATGGTAGATGATTATCTCAACTCACAGCGGTTCGGTGAAAGAATGGCGCTGGCCTGGATGGACCTTGCCAGATATGGGGATTCCAGTGTTTATCACGCTGATGGCCCCAGATACATGTGGTTGTGGCGCGACTATGTGATCAATGCCTATAATGACAACAAGCCTTTTGACGAATTCACCGTTGAACAACTTGCAGGTGACCTCATTCCCAATGCCACCACTTGGCAGAAAGTGGCTTCCGGTTTCAATCGTAATCACGGCACCACTGACGAAGGAGGGGCTATTGCAGAGGAATACCGTGTGGAATACATTGTGGATCGGGTCAAAACTACCAGTATGGTTTGGCTCGGGTTGACCATGGAATGCAGTCAATGCCACGAACACAAATACGATCCTATTTCACAAAAAGAATATTATCAGTTCTATGCATTCTTCAATCAGGCAAGTGATAAAGGAATGCAGACTCGAAACGGCAATGAACCTCCATTCGTCAGATTTTATGATGACGAGCAGAAGTCCCGGCATGATCAAATTCTGGCAGAGCTGGAAACTCTGAAAAAGAAGCATAGCTCTAGTCGACCGGAACTTGAGCTTGTCAAATCGTGGGCTATGTCGGAGCAGGCCAAAAAGGAGCCAGATTTACCAGAAGCAACACCCTGGAAGCAATTGGGTCCATTCCAGGCCAACGACAAGAACGAGGCTTTTAACAAGGACTTTGGACCTGAAAAATCATTGGATCTTGATGGTGAAATCGACGGGAAAAAATGGGTCGTAAAGAAAAAGTATCAAGATGGCAAATCGGTTAACCTTGGTCTGGTAGACAACTCCGCACTTTATTTGTATCGAACCTTGACCAGCGAAAAAGACACAACCATCGAGTTATCCCTGGGTAGCGATGATGCCATCAAGTGCTGGTTGAACGGGAAATTGATTCATGAGAACAATGCCAACCGCGGGGTCGCAGCGGATCAGGACAAGGCCACCTTGAACCTCAAGCAAGGTGAAAACGCTTTTCTGATGAAGATTGTGAATGGTGGTGGAAGCAGTGGGTTTTATTTCAAGATGAAAGGCAGCGAGCTTCCTGAAGATGTGCGCGGCGTTCTCAAACTCGCATCAGAAGAATGGAGTGAAGATGACTTTAAGATTCTCGAAAAATACTACCGAACCAATCTTTGGCCCGAAGGATTGGAACGCGCAGCCAAGATTGCTGCCTTCGAGAAGAATGAAAAGGACCTGCTCAATCTCGTGCCTACTTCCATGATCATGGGAGACTTGCCTGATGGTCGAGATACCTTTGTCCTGATGCGTGGTCACTATGCATCTCCCATCAAGGATGAAGTGATCAAACCGGATGTTCCTGCGTTCCTGCCTGATTTGCCTGAGGGCGCCCCTAAAAACCGTCTCGGCATGGCGCAATGGTTGGTAACTCCAGATCATCCTTTGACATCCAGAGTGACGGTGAATCGGTATTGGTCGATGTTTTTCGGCAGAGGGCTTGTTCCAACCATCGACGACTTTGGGACTCGAGGTGCCTGGCCTTCACATCCCGAGCTGTTGGATTGGTTGGCGCGTGATTTTGTAGATCACGGATGGGACATTAAGAGAACCATCAAACAAATCATGATGTCTTCGACCTACCGTCAGGCTCCTCATGTGACGGAACAAAAACGTCTTTTGGATCCTGAAAATGTTTTACTTTCGCGCGGTCCGCGTCGACGCCATCAGGGTGAATTCATCAGGGACAATGCTTTAATGCTGGCGGGAATTTTGAACGACAAGGTGGGAGGTCCCAGTGTGAAACCCTACCAGCCGCCCCGCATTTGGAATGAGGTTTCTTTGGATGGGAATCTCAAATATCAACGTGACAACGGGAAAAAGCTCTATCGACGCAGCATGTATACCTATTGGAAACGTTCAGCTCCAATGCCCAACATGATGGCCTTTGATGCTCCTACGCGGGAAAAGTGCGTGATACAACGTCAGGTGACCAACACTCCGTTGCAGGCTCTGGTGACGATGAATGATGAACAGTTTGTAGAGGCTTCAAGGTTGTTTGCCGAAAGGATCATTGAAGAGGGTGGGGATACCTTTAAATCCAGGCTTGATTACGCATTCATGTTGGCTACCGCACGTCCTGCTGATTCCTTGCGCCATCAGGTGCTCAAAGATTTGTATGACCGGCAATTTGGTATTTATGCATCAGATATCGAAAAAGCAAAAGCTCTTCTGAAGATAGGAGACTATCCGAGTAGCGAAAAACTGGATGCAGCCGAACTGGCAGCCTGGACTTTGACAGCCAGCGCCATCTTCAATTTGGACGAATCCCTGACGCATTAACCGAACACTTTTGATCATGAAACCCTTGCACATACACACCCATCCTCATAACCGGAGAACGTTTCTCAGAATGGGGGCAGCCGGAATGGGGGCTCTTGGATTTGCTTCGCTGAACCAACCCGGTTTGTTGAATGCTGCTGTTGATGATCCCGTCAAGGGAGTGCTTGGCAAACCCCATTTTAAACAAACCGCCAAACGCATCATCTTCCTGTTTTTTTCGGGTGGCCCCTCCCATATCGACATGTTCGATTACAAGCCGGCCATGCGAAAGTTGCATGGCATCGAACTCCCTGATTCCATCCGGCAAGGTCAGCGGTTGACTGGAATGACTTCCGGCCAAAAGTCGTTTCCTTGCGTGGCTCCCATGTTTGAATTCAAACGATATGGCAGCCATGGCACGTGGGTAAACAGTGATTTGTTGCCCAACGTGGGTTCGATAGCTGATGAAATCACCATCATCAAAACATTGAATTCGGAAGCCATCAATCATGACCCTGCCATTACCTACATCAACACCGGCACCCAGCAGCTGGGTCACGCCTGCATGGGATCCTGGTTGAGTTATGGCTTGGGGAGTCCGAACCAGAATTTGCCTGCTTACATTGTGATGATCTCGAAGGGCAGGGGCCAGAGTCAGGCTCTCTACTCCCGGTTGTGGAGCAGTGGTTTTCTTCCTTCACGTCATCAGGGTGTTAAGTTCAGGAGCGCAGGGGAACCGGTTCTTTACTTGAATAACCCCTCCGGCGTGGACAGTCAGGATCGTCGTGCATTCCTGGATGCCGTTGGTCAAATCAATCAGGCAAAATTTGATGAGGTCCGGGATCCTGAGATTGAGACAAGAATTTCTCAATACGAAATGGCTTACCGCATGCAGACCTCCGTGCCGGAGTTGACAGATCTCTCCAACGAACCCGACTACATTTTTGATATGTATGGTCCGGACGCAAAAAAGCCCGGTACTTTTGCCTACAATTGTATTCTTGCACGTCGCATGGCTGAACGTGGAGTTCCGTTCCAGCAATTGTTTCATCGAGGTTGGGATCAGCATGGTAACTTGCCCAACTTGATCAAATTACAATGTCAGGATATCGATCAACCAGCTTCCGCCTTGGTGCGTGATCTCAAAATGCGTGGAATGCTGAAGGACACTCTGGTTATTTGTGGCGGTGAATTCGGGCGAACCATTTATTCCCAAGGTCAGCTTTCCAAAGACAACCACGGGAGGGATCATCATGGTCGCTGCTTTACCATGTGGATGGCTGGCGGCGGTATCAAGGCAGGATTTGAATACGGTGAAACGGACGATTTCTCCTACAACATCGTTAAGGATCCGGTTCATATCAGGGATTTCAATGCCACCATCCTTCATTGCCTGGGCATTGATCACGAACGATTGACCTATTCCTATCAGGGCCTTGATCGACGTTTAACAGGTGTGGAGTCTGCGCATGTTGTTAAAGACATCTTGGCATGATCCTTGAATGACTCCAAATCTTCGATTGGCAGGTGGAAGTGTTATCAGATACCGGGCAGGACTGTACCTCGCTATATCATTTTTATTTTTGATTACTGCCGGTTCTGCCATTGCACAAAGGTCTGCAGAGCGGTTGGGTCGAGGGTTGATCGCCGTTCCGATAGATGAGGGTGGATATTTTATTTCCTGGCGATTGTTAAAAACTGACCGGGAGGATGCCGCGTTCGATTTGTATCGATATGCTAGTGGCGTATTTAACCAAGTAAACGATGCACCCATTTCCAAATCGACCTGCTTTACGGATAATCACATTGGCAAGGTGGATTATTACGAATTACGCCTCGTACCTTCACAGTCGAGAGGCTTTGATACCACGGGTAGCATAGCTTGGAAAAAACCTTATGTTGAAATACCCATCCGCTCCATCCCCGGTTACGAGATCGGAGACGCTACAGTATCCAATCTGGATAATGTTACGGGTGATCTTGAAATCGTGCTTCACCAGACATCCAAAGCCCGTGACAATTCTCATGCAGGCATTACAGGTCGACCTATTCTGGATGCCTATAAAATGGATGGAACTTTTCTCTGGCGAATTGATCTGGGCATTAATATTCGCGAGGGTGAACACTACACCCAGTTCATGGTTTATGATTTGAATGGGGATGGCAGAGCCGAAGTAGCCTGCAAAACGGCTGATGGAACCATTGATGGTCGCGGCAATGTGATTGGAGACAAAGATAAGGATTGGAGGATTCACGATTCAACTTCCAAGAGCTATGGTCGAGTTCTAGAAGGTCCGGAATACTTCACCGTTTTCAATGGGGAAACCGGGCAGGCAATGCAGACTGTAGATTATGTTCCAGACCGTTACCCTATTGACGGCTGGGGGGGAATTGGCGGCAACGGTAACAACGATGCATACGGAAATAGGTGTGATCGATTTCTGGCATGCATTGCCTATTTGGATGGAAAGCTTCCCAGTGTGGTCACGTGTCGCGGAGTTTACGGAAGAACGGTGATGGTCGCTTGGGACTGGCGAAATGGCAAGTTAACCCAGAGATGGATATTTGACTCGGGCATATCCTACCCACCGTTCAATGACGCTTCTCCCTTCTCCGGGATGGGGGGGCATTCCTTGAGTGTTGCAGATGTGGATGAGGATGGTCGCGATGAAATTATCTATCAGGCGATGACAATTGATGACGATGGAACAGGACTTTATTCTACCGGAAGGCGTCACGGTGATTCCATGCACGTAGGTGATTTCTATCCGAAACGCCCTGGTTTAGAGTTGTTTTTGATCACAGAAAATGAAGGGCATACTGTCCGGTTCCAGACACCCGGTGCAGGAATGCATGACGCCAGGACAGGTGAAATCCTCTGGGGGCATAGTCCCGGTGTGGATGTAAAATCAGGATTGACCGCCGACATAGATCCTCGACATCGCGGTTATGAAGCCTGGGGTGGTCCCGGGGGAATGAGAGACAACCTCGGAAAAGAGATCGGCCCAGCGCCGAGATGGAGTCGCTGGGCGATTTGGTGGGATGGAGACAGATTGCGAGAACTGTTGGGACGGGATGGGGTCTATAAATGGGATTGGGAAAAAGCTGAATCCCGTTTAATTGAATCTCTCCCGTCTGGCAAATCACTTGAACGACCTTGCCTGGCGGGAGACATCCTCGGTGACTGGCGAGAAGAGATTTTGACCTCATCACCCGATGGCAAATCTTTGCGACTTTACACCACAACCATTCAAAGTGAGGATCGCAGAGTCACTTTGATGCAGGATCCGCAATATCGCCTTTCATTGGTCTGGCAAAACGTCGTCTACAACAAACCTCCCCACACCAGTTTTTACCTGGGGCATGAGACAGGTTTATCTGAAACCAAATCAGAAGAATAATTTAACTCATTTTCCTAAATCGATGAATGATGAGTCGTAGCTTGATTATTTGTCTGTTGTGTCGATGGCATTTGTTTCCGTTCCGACATACTTTCTATTGAAATTCACATTCGTTGCTACCAACATGTTTTCAAAGCCAACGATTTTATTAACAAACAGATATCATGAAATTATTGAGATTTGGTGAAGAAGGGCAGGAGAAGCCTGGGATTTTGGATGCGGATGGAAACCTGCGTTCTCTTGAGAACGTGATAGGTGATTTAAGTGGCAGTGCATTAACCAAAGCAGGTCTGGAAAAGCTTCGTGGGATAGATCCCTCAACCCTGCCATTGGTAGAAGGAAATCCAAGAATCGGTGCCTGTGTGGGGCAGGTCAGCAAATTTTTGTGCATTGGATTGAACTACAGCGACCACGCAGAAGAGTCGGGTATGGAAGTGCCTGCTGAACCGGTTCTGTTCATGAAAGCAACTTCTGCCATTTGCGGTCCTTATGATGATGTGCTGATTCCGCCAGGCTCCGAAAAAACCGATTGGGAAGTGGAGCTTGGGATTGTGATTGGGGACCGTGCCAAACATGTTTCAGAAGCTAATGCCCTTGATCACGTGGCCGGTTATTGTGTCATCAATGATCTTTCCGAACGTGCCTATCAATTGGAACGATGCGGACAGTGGGTTAAAGGAAAAAGCTACGATACCTTCGCGCCTATTGGGCCATGGTTGGTCACCCGTGATGAAGTGCCGGATCCGGGCAATCTTTCTCTATGGCTTGAGGTTGATGGACACCGATACCAAAACGGAACCACTCAAAAGATGGTGTTCGGTGTTTCAAAACTGGTTTCTTACCTGAGTTCGTTCATGACTTTGAATCCCGGCGACATCATCTCTACAGGCACACCTCCTGGCGTAGGATTGGGGCAAAAACCACCCGTCTATCTCAAACCCGGCCAAACCATGCGCCTCTCAGTTGAGGGACTGGGTGAGCAACAGCAGATCACCAAGGCAGATACCATCTAGTGGCTTTTGAAAACCAATTCAATTTAACCAATTGTTCAAATAACGACGCTCTGAAAAGGTAATTAAACCAATCATGATTATGAATAGACTTATTACCCTCGCTGTCGTCTGCACGACGGCTTTCACTATGACTCAGGCGGAAGAACCTGCTTTTGAACCCATTTTCGATGGCAAGACTCTCGATGGCTGGCATATCAGTGCCAAGACTGGCCACAGTCGAGCCAGCAAACACGAATCGGGTGGCAAATGGGAGGTTGTGGATGGAGCGATTACCGGATCACAGGATATTCCAGCCAACGGTGGCATCATCATTACTGATGAGCAATTTGGCGATTTTGAGGTCGCTTTGGACATGAAGAACGATTTCGGACCTGACAGCGGTTTGTTTCTGCGCAGCACCGAGGACGGCAAAGCATGGCAAGCCATGATAGACTATCATCGCGGAGGCAATCTGATGGGGATATATGGAGAAGGTCTGGGCGGAAAGCCTCACGTTCGTAACTACAGTTTTAAGGAAACGGTGACCGAGATCACCACTCAACCCACAGGCGAACCTCCCGTTGAATTTCCCGTTTTACCGGACGCCTGGCCTTCTTTTTGGAAGCATGGCCAGTGGAATGAACTACGCGCGCGTATCGTGGGCAATCCACCGCACATTACCACATGGATCAATGGAGTGAAAATGATGGAATGGAAGGAAACCGAAGTCCGCCATCCAGATCGCGGGGGCATTGCTCTTCAAGTCCACGGTGGAGGTGATCACACCGACGAATACGTGAGATACCGCAATATCAGGGTCAAAAGATTGGATAAAGATAACTAAGAAGATTTCATTCTTCTGTCTGATTAGAAGGCAATCGTTTCTTTCTCGAACTCACGAGTCGTCTTTCTCTGAACACGGAACATTCTGTGAGTAAGATCATACCGTGACGGGGAGGCTCAGACGTGTTCGAGACATTTTGAATGTCTAATTTTTCAATGAACGATTGGTTTGATTTGTATCAACCTAAACTTTGACAAGTCACCTTAAAGTTGAGCATGATTTACTCATGATCAACCGGATACATTTTTTTACCTTTTTGGGAATGATGATGTTGGGGGCAGCTGTGGATTCCTTTGCAGCAACTTCCAAGGTTATGCCTCCGGAAGCGGTTTACCAGCCCGGCGTACCCAAAGGAACCATCACCGAATATGTATGGGATCAAAGCCAAGTGTTTCCTGGTACCTGGCGCCAATATTGGGTTTATGTTCCTGCTCAGTATGATCCGGATCGGGAGACCGCAGTGATGGTTTTTCAGGATGGTGCACGGTTTATCGATCCTAAGGGGAATTTTCATGTCCCGGCAGTTTTCGACAACTTGATCCATCAGGGTGAGATGCCGGTGACGATTGGCATTTTCATCAACCCCGGCAACAAGGGAATGCCGGAACCCAAACAGAGGCGCTACAACAACCGCAGCTTTGAATACGACACACCCAATGATGCTTATGCTCGTTTTTTGTTGGAAGAAATCCTGCCGGAAGTCGGGAAGCATTATCGACTTACCAAGGATCCGGCCATGCGTGCCATTTGCGGAAACAGTTCAGGAGGGATTTGCTCCTTCACGGTGGCATGGGAGCGTCCCGATGCTTTCCGTAAGGTGGTGAGTCATATCGGCAGTTTTGTGAATATCCGAGGTGGGCAAAGTTATCCGGCGATGATCCGTAAAACAGAAAGAAAACCCATCCGTGTCTTTCTTCAGGAAGGGATGAATGATCTGGACAACATCCATGGCAACTGGCCTTTGGCGAACAAGCAGATGGAAAAGGCATTGAAGTTCATGGATTATGATTACCGAATGGTATGGGGAACCGGGGCCCACAGTTCAGAGCACGCAGGGCAGATTTTTCCACAAACAATGCGCTGGCTCTGGCGGGATTTCAGATAAATCCCAGGATAGGTCTGAAAAATATGCGAAGCAGGGTTACCGAAATACTCAAAACTCGCGGCCTTGTATCAGTCATGAATAGCACTGCGTGGAATGAACTGCGTGGAGCGATTACTACCGAATTACCTTGGGCTCCAGCCTATCAGATGAAAAGCCTCTTGTGCGATCAACCTGATCCCGTGGATTTCGATCCCACTCCCTGTTATTATGGTGACTGGTCAGACCCACTGATTTGGCACGATACTTCTGACATTGAGTGGATGAGGCTCTCTCATTGCTGTACGATGCATCGAGGACAGCTGATTGCTCCAAAGATCGTTTCGCTTGAGGCCGAACTCCGTGAGTTACTCGAAAAGATCAACGCTCCTAGGACATATTTCGAAGATTCCACGATGATATTCGGTTACATTGACCCAAGTTCCCGCCCATAATTGACCAGGGCCTAACATGTTGGCGAGCTCAAGCCCAAACTTGTTGCGAGTCGATTGACTTCTCTGATTTGATTCCATAATCTCAAATAGCGGCTGCGTCCCCAGTTTGGGCTGATCTGCCTTGAACAACAGTGGTTAAGAAGGAACCATAGTGGATGATTGCTGCTTGAGTTTTTGTGTGCAACTTTTGATCGGTACCCTTGTTTGAATTACGAATCAATGCCCGTCACTGAAGATCCTGATGTTGAACTCATGTTGCAAGTGCAGCAGGGCGATCTCGTGGCTTTTGAGAGTTTGATCGATCGTTACAAGCAACCGATTTTCAACATGATTTTCCGGATGTTGCGTGATGCCGACGAGGCTGAGGATATTGCCCAGAAAGTGTTTATCCAGGTCTACAAGGCCTCTGATCGGTATAAACCAACCGCTCAGTTTTCCACTTGGCTTTTCACTATAGCGCGAAATCTGACTCTCAACGAAATTCGACGTCGATCCAGGAAACCAAGCATGGAATCCATTGATGCCGCTGCCGATCCTGAAGGTGAAGCCATCCCGAGAGAATACCGGGACAACCGTGGTCGTGATGCCGTTGAGGAAACCTTCCAGCGTGAACTGTTGGAGCGCATTGATATAGGCATCTCGGACCTGCCTGAAAATCAACGAGCAGCCATCTTGTTGTGCAAAGAAGGGGACATCAGTTACGACGAGATCGCCAAAATATTGGGCTGCTCAATTTCAGCTGTTAAATCACTTTTGTTTCGAGCCAGAGAAACCCTCAAGCGACGTATCAAGGAGTACATGCAAACCGGCACTTGGAGCGATTAGAATTTGTTTAATTTTGCGAAATGCCACCCAGCGCAACTTTTGGGTGTTTGAAGTTTTTATTAGAAAAGGACGTTATGAAAAGGCGAAGTTACGAAGAATGGATTGACCTTCAATGGCAGCGGGATTTGACACCCGAGGAACTCCATGATTGGGAATCTTTTTTGGCTGAGCATTCAGAATTCACCGACCAATGGGAGTTGGATAAGGTGTTGCTGAAAGGAGTACGATCGCTTCAGGACATTCCGCTTTCCAACAATTTTACATCTCGTGTCTTGCGTTCCGTGGAAGGAGTACAGGTTGACGCTCCAGAGCTATCTACAGTTCAGCATTCCTCAGCCGACTCATGGTGGTCCAGATTTTGGGCCAATCCTGGCATTCGAGTGGCGGGTGTGAGTGCTCTTATCTTGGCAGGAGCTGTTTTTTGGCAATGGGATCCCAATGCAGTCAATTTAGTCGAAAGTGTGACAACCATCACCGAGGCGGAGACTGTGCCTACAGTCGAAGAACTTCAGGATTTTGACGCCATCCACGGATTGGCTCAATCCTCCTCTGAGGTTGACTGGGAACTGGTCCTGGCAATGGACTAGGCAATTTTTTATCAACATGAAACCAATCCGGAACATTGCAATCATTCTTTCCAGCCTGCTGGTCGTGGGGTGGGTTGTGATAACCGGTCAAGAGGTGACTTCCCTGCCTCCTCTAAGGACGGCTTCCCTGAGATCAACTCCACCAGCTCTGCCTGAAGTCAAAGATTCTCCAATTCAACATTTGCGAACCTTGTTGAATGCTGCCGAGCAGGAAAGACAAGAGATACTCAATCAGCACACAGCTTCGACTCGAGCATTTTGGGAACGTAAGCTGGGCGAATACAGTGAGATGGACCCGGTGGAACGAGACCAAAAATTACGGGAAGCCCAGCTGCACTGGTACTTGCTTTTAATATTGAGAACACCTGAGGAAGACAGGACCACCAAATTACTTCAGATTCCAGAGTCCGATCGAGGACTGATTGAAAACAGGCTCAAGGATTGGCATGCCTTGCCGACGACCATGCAAGCGGACATCATGACGCATCTTCCCGTTTTGAGATATTTTGGAAGACTGGTTTCCTTGACTCCTGAAGAAAGAAAAAAAGCGATGGAGGCATCCATGGAGTCGGGAAGTCGTCCCGACATGAATTCCTTATCCTGGAGCCAGCTCGACGCATCGCGACGTAGGTCCATGTTCCTGGCTTACCAGGAGTTCTTTACTCTAGCCGAAGAGAAGCGTCAGCGAGTTCTGGCGAAGGTTCCCATGCCTCAACGCCGCACCGTGCAGATACGGCTTGAACAGTTGGACAAGCTTTCCCCCGAGGTCAGGCAAAAATGTTTGGAAGCACTTGAAAAATATGCACAGATGACTCCTAATGAGCGTGTTCTGTTTAAGGTTAATGCCGAACGGTGGAAGCAGATGCCGCCCTCACAGCATGCGGTTTGGAAGCAGGTTGTGAAAAAAGTTCCGCCGCTTCCTCCAATTAGATCACGCTCCTTACCGCCCATCCCCACTCGAAAAGATTTTCGCAATTAGCTTCCTTGCTTGCCAGCAGAAAGGCCTTTGAGGAATCATCAAGGGACCGTTTCAATTCGGTAAAATCGAAAATCTCCAGCTGCATCAGGATCTGTGAGCACTGTTGTTTCACCTTCGGCTATCATTGCTTCGCCACGTTGTATCCAGGGATCACCAACAATGTCTCTTTTGCTGAAGAGCTGATACTTTGCTCCCGGTTCGCTTTCGAATGTAACCATGGCTCCTTCTGCCGAAACTTCGACGCTCAATAGAGAAAAAGGTGAAACTGCCGTCAAAGGGGTGGAAGCCGGGTCGTTGGGATCCGATCCTGCCTCATATTCCTGCGAATTTGTAAATCCATCACCATCCGCATCGTTATCTGGACCTGCTGAGGGAGCAGTCCATCGAGTGAAGTTTATTCTTTGAAAAAGATCATTCAATCCGTCTCCGTTAATGTCAGGCTCCTTTGCTTCTATTTCAATAAAGCCATTTGCGAAGGCAACCTGGTCTCCGTGGCGCAATTCAAATGAGCGTGACCCTGGGCTTGCATCTTCGTCGACCGATACCTGGATGTACCAGGCATCCGAATTTCCAAATATATCATCTCGATACTGTGTTAATCCCAGTGTCATGCCGCTTCCACGCAGACTGAAATTTGCGTTTGCCGGCAAATCCACACCATAAATTCCCACAAAGACATTCTGGTCTCCTTGCTTCAGGCGTGTGGGAGCCCGGTCAATGGAGAGAAAACTTAAGTCCGGCACCCGTGGTTGGATTCCATGGATCCGAAAAGCGGGTTCTCCTGCCTGGACAGCCATATTCTGTATGGTGGTGGATCCGGGGCTGATACTCACCGGGTGTGCTTCACTTGGGATGAAATCGGTGGGTGAATCTCTATAAATGGTGGGATCGATCACTCTACCCTTTATCAAAAACTGATTCGCATTGTCGGGAGCAAGTGGGGTAACCCGCACCTGATAATCGCCGGGTTGTAGAGCGGTCAGTTCATAAAAGCCCTTGTTCCAGGCCTGATTGTTGGTGCGACTGAGGGTTCCCCGAATCACGTTTCCTTCCAGGTCTTCCAGCACCACCACGGATCCATGGATACCCTCTCCATTGCGTGTGACCTGGCCCTGAAGGGTTCCCAAGCCTTGCAGCACTCCATCGGCAGGGTAGTGGGTTTGTACGAAAGCGATGTCGTCCGGACTCAGATTGAGTTGCGAATTGATACCAAGTTGAGCCTGGTACATCATAGTGGAAGTTCCGATCGTGGAGTGTTCCAAGCCGATCATGTGCCCTACTTCATGAAGTGCAATGGCTTCGACATAAACAGATTGCACGATATTTGCATCGTAGTCAGTATACCATCTTCTTTCTACTCCGTTAAATATCATGTCCGCTTCCACCAAATTGAAATCTGGGAAAAAGGCACGAAATGTGAGCCCAAGAGAGCCGCGGATATCGTCACGTCCACCATTTACCAAGGTGGAGTTCTTCTCCCAGAAGACCATGTTGGTGTTATCAAAAAGGTTTACCTCGGGCGTGCCTTCGATAAACCCAACCTCTTCAAAGTGGAGATTGGCTCCCGGCACTTGTTCCCATTGATCAAAAGCCGAACGAATGGCTTCAAGTTCATTCTCGCGATTTCCCTCAGAAAATGCACCTTGATCAATATAATATCGCACCGTCCTGGTGGCTGCGTTGATTACATTCTGACTGACGAAAATACTTGATTCTGGTTTGAACCAATGTTGAGGAAATCCATTCTCGTTGAAACTGCTTACAAAACCTTCAAGTTTAACGATAAAAAAAGTTAGAAAGAGAAAGCAGGATGAGAAAAGTATGGTTTTGTGTGATTTCGCAATCTTCATTTCTCACCTCCGGTTACTTGTTCTTTTAAGGACTGGATCGTTAAAGGGAGTTGGTGAGGCATTCGGATACGAGGTTTGAGGCCTACAGGCTCGGGAGGTGGGCCTCCATGGAAGAGGTTTCTCACGTAACGTGTTTTGGACTTGCCTGCTTCCTGCACTTGAAACTTTCCTTGCAGCAAACCAATGGTCACTCCTTTGCCCTCATGGTTCAGGCGGCAAAAGACCACCGCTTCTTCATGGATGTCATATCGAACCTGATAAGGGGCAGCCACTTTTCTGTTTCCCAAGATACCGCCCCCATGAACAACTTCAAAAACTTCACTTTCCACCTGGCCTTTCCAAAGGTCGTGAACCTGAATTTTGACAGTCGTGTAGATACGACCCGACGTGTCTTTCTGTACTTTTTTTGAGAGTACCTTTCCATGAACCACCACGTCGGCAGCCTTTGTCAGCTCTTCAACAGACAAGGGAAGTAGTGGGCCGGCATTCGCTGTGGTAGACAACAAAAGGACGGTCATTAAATGACTAAAGATGAATTTCATACAGATCTAAACCAACTATCAGGCAAAAGGCTTATACCAGACTCAAAGCTGGGCGCAATGTAATCGTGACCTCAACCTTGAGTCCCAAGAATGGCAAATCGTTGTTTTTTGCTCTAAAACTGAATAAATTCGTTGGCTTGCCAATCCAAACTTGTCGATTAAGGTATTATTTGTGTGATGAGTGCACTTTGAGTACCACTATCAAAAGAATTTCATGGTTAAGACAAAATTTAGGATCAGCACCTATTTGGTGATCGCGTTGATGTTTGGCGGGATTCTTCCCTCTGAGCTCTGGGCAGAGCAGTCTACCGGGGCTCAACCATCCGTTTTTCAAAAGGAACTGGTCCCCTTCCTGAAGCAATATTGCTACGAATGCCACGGCGATGAAAAGCAGAAGGCGGATGTAGACTTTGAAAAACTTCCTGCCAACACCGAAATATTTAAGGATCGTGACCTCTGGGAACTGACTCGCGACATGATCCTGGAAGATGAAATGCCTCCTTCCAAGAGTGAGCAACCCTCCATGGAGGATCGAGAGCGCATTATTGATTTGATCGAGAAAGAACTGGATCGTTTTGACTGTGACGCAATCTCCAATCCGGGGCGAGTGACGATTCGGCGTCTCAATCGGGCTGAGTATGACAACACCATTCGAGACCTCATGGGGGTTGATTTCCGCCCATCCGAGGATTTTCCTCTGGATGAAGTCGGCTATGGTTTTGACAACATCGGTGATGTCCTTTCCCTGTCGCCGATCCTGATGGAAAAATACCTCAACGCGGCAGAATCCGTGGTCACCAATGCTATCTTGTCTGAATTGCCGGCCTGGCCGCCATCATCACAATATCAGGCGGAGAAGTTCAGCACCAAGCAGGATGATATTATCCGTGCTGAAGGTCCGGTGATGGGATTTTACAGGGAAGGTTCTGCTTCTCAAAAAATAAATATCAGTCAATCTGGAGACTACAAGATATCTGTTCGTGCCTATGGTCAACAAGCAGGACCCGATCATGCCAAGCTAGAAATTCAATTGGGGGATGGCGAAAAGCATGTGATCGACGTGGATGCCTTCATTGACCGCCCTAAACTCTACTCCCTTCAATCAAATTTACCCAAGGGATCCCTCGAGCTGAAGCTAGCGTATCTCAACAATTACAACGTTCAGGATCATCCCGTTGCTGAGCTCAATGGAGACAGGAATCTATTCGTGGATTTTGTCAGGGTTGAAGGACCACTGAATGTAAAGAGACCTCCATTGCCACACACCCACACCCGAATCATACCCGGAGAACCCGAACCTGGCTCAGAACTACAATATGCGAGGGAAATTTTATTACCCTTTGTCAAAAAGGCTTATCGACGCCCCCCCACCGAATCAGAGTTGGATCGGCTGACCGGACTCGTTCAATACGCCCTTGATCAACGAGCGAGTTTTGAGGAATCCATTCAGGTAGCCGTTCAGGCGGTGCTGACCTCTCCCTATTTCTTGTTTCGTTGGGAACTTGATCCTGTGAACAAGGAAGGTGAAGGCACTCGAGCATTGAACGATTATGAGTTGGCCTCGAGGTTGTCCTACTTTTTATGGAGTAGTATGCCGGATGATGAGCTTTTGAGCCTGGCGGATGAAGGACGTTTACATGATCCCGAGGTCTTGAATTATCAGGTTGAAAGAATGATTCAGGATCCAAAGTCTGATGCTTTGGTGACGAATTTTGCAGGCCAATGGCTGCAGTTCAGGAGTTTGGACACGGTGACCCCGGATCCGGTTCAATACCCATCCTTTACCCCTGACTTGAGAGAGGCCATGCGTCGGGAAAGCGAATTGTTTTTTGCTGAAATCATGCGGACCAATCGCAGTCTCACAGATTTTCTTGATGCTGACTTCACTTATCTCAACAAAACCCTTGCCCGTCATTATGGCATGGATGGAGTGGAAGGAGACGAATTTCAGCGAGTTTCTCTGGATGCCGCCAGTCAGCGGGGCGGAGTGTTGACTCAGGGAAGTGTGTTGACATTGACTTCCAATCCAACTCGAACCTCACCAGTTCTGCGTGGAAAATGGATATTGGAGCAAATACTCGGAACGCCACCTCCACCACCGCCACCTGATGCTCCCATGCTGGAAGAGAGCAAGGAGGCTGCTTTGTCCGGTTCCTTGCGTGAGCGCATGGAGCAGCATCGCATGAAACCGGATTGTGCCACCTGTCACGAGAAAATGGATCCCATTGGGTTTGCTTTCGAGAATTTTAATGCTGTCGGTGAATGGCGAGATCTGGATTCAGGATTTCCCATTGATCCCGCTGGAAAACTTCCGGACGGCACCGAATTCAAAGGCCCGAAAGACCTCATTGCAGAACTTAAGAACAGGGATACATTTGTGCATTCGGTCATCGAGAAAATGTTGACCTTTGCATTGGGGAGAGGTTTAGAATATTATGATCAGTGCACCACCGAAGCGATTTTTGAGGAAGTGAAGGAAAACCACCTCAAGTTTCAGTCGTTGGTGAAAGCCGTCGTGCTGAGCAAACCGTTTCAAATGAGAAATCTGGAAGGCAACGAACTATGAAAAACATGCAATCTTTGACACGAAGAAATTTTCTCAGAGGTCTGGGCACCGCCCTTGCCTTGCCAACCCTTGAATCGGTTTCACCGCTAAAGTCACTGGCGGCAAGCGCAGGCTCCGAGCATCCGCTTCGCATGGCATTTATGTTCGTTCCAAATGGCATGCACATGCCTGACTGGACACCCAGCGCAACGGGATCTCACTTTGATTTACCCAAGATCTTGAGTTCATTTGAACCCGTGAAGCGGGACCTGCTGATCCTCAGTGGCCTGACTCACGACAAAGGACGCGCCAATGGTGATGGCCCCGGTGACCATGCACGATCGGCAGGCGTTTTCTTGACAGGTGTTCAACCGCTCAAGAGTGAAGGATCGGAAATCAGGGCGGGAGTGTCCGTAGATCAGGTCATCGCCAAATCCATAGGGCATCAAACCAGGTTTGCTTCATTGGAACTTGGGGCCGAATCGGGTAGGCAATCTGGAAAATGTGACTCCGGTTACAGTTGTGCTTATTCCAACAACATTTCCTGGCGGGATGCCTCAACCCCCATGACCAAAGAGGTCAATCCGAAGCTCGTTTTTGAGCGTTTGTTTGGAAATCAAATTGCCTCAGAAGAATCCGAATCTCAGGCCAGGCGGAAATTGTTCAGAAAGAGCATTCTTGATTTTGTTTTAGACGACGCACATCGCTTGGAGAAAAAAGCCAGTTACAAGGACAAGCAAAAGCTGAACGAGTATTTGACCGCCGTTCGTGAGATCGAACAACGCATCGAACGTGCTGATCGTGATAAATTGGAGCGCCCAGATTATCTAACCGAGTTTGAAGCTCCTGAAGGCATCCCTTCATCTTACGAAGAACACATCAAACTCCTGGGAGATCTCATGGTTCTCTCTTTCCAGGCGGACGTCACCCGTGTGGCAACCTTCATGCTTGCCAATGAAGGCAGTAATCGAAGTTACCGTCACATCGGAGTCAATGAAGGCCATCACTCACTTTCTCATCATCAGAACGACCCGGTCAAATTGGCCAAAATCAGTGAGATCAACGAATTCCATGCACGCCAGGCTGCCTACATGATCCAAAAAATGAAATCCATTCCAGAAGGGGATGGAACTTTGCTGGATCATAGCATGATTGTTTACGGAGCTGGTATCAGCGATGGCAACCGTCACAACAATGAAAATCTGCCCATCATGGTCGCAGGAAAAGGCAATGGCCTCATCAAGACGGGAAGGCATCTCAGTTTTGAATTTGAAACTCCGATGGCGAATCTGCTGCTTTCCATGATTCAGGGGATGGGCGTCGATGCGGAACGATTTGGCGACAGCACCGGAACACTCCGTGGCTTGAATGGTTAAGCAATTTTTGTCGCTGACTCTGAACCTGCTTCTGGCTTTCACAGGCGGTTACCATTCAGAACGGAATGGAGCCGCCTTTTTGTTTCAACAATGAGTCCTTGGTTGAATGAGACTGAAATCATTTCGTCGAATATCAAATCCACATGAAGATCAATAAGACATTTGCTGTCATCCAAAATTCATTGCCGATGATTCTCCTCCTGAGTCTGGCCTGGTGCATATCTGTTCCTGCTGCCAATGCTCAAGAAACTGATGTTCAGAAACTGATTCAGGATTTGAATCACGAAGACAATCGCATCCGAAGAGATGCCGCCATGTATCTGAGTGAACTTGCCGGAGATTCCGTTGAAGTGGTTGAAGCGGTTCCTGCGCTGATCAAAGCTTTAGGAGATTCACAAGACCAGGTCTGGTTTCATTCTGTGACAGCACTCGCCAGGCTGGGCCCGGATGCCGCACCGGCCATTCCTGAATTAATCAACGATCTGCGCGAAATGAGGCGAACCAGTGTCAATGCCAAGTGGTATCGCAGTGCTTATGCATTGGGGCAAATTGGTGAAGCGGCTGTGCAACCTCTCATCAAAGCTTGCGAAAATCAGAGATCAAGTGTGCGTGCGGGGGCGGCTAAAGCCATGGAATGGATTCCCGAGGCTGCTGCCGAAACAGCTCCGGTATTGATCAGTTTGTTGGAAGATCGCGACCAGGATGTTCGAGAAATAGCGTCGGAAAGTTTGAGTGCACTGCCCGAACCAGCCTTGCAGCTTCTCGTCAAAAATATCCATCACGAATCTGAAAGCACGAGAGAAGCGGTTTACACCGCATTGGGAAGAGCTGGGGCACGCGCTCAGGATACGGCTCCCAATTTGTTGAAACAAGTCCAGTCTGAGGGAAATAACCACCTTCTCGCAGTAGGGGTTGATGCTCTGGCCAAAATTGGGGCTCACCCTGAATCATTTTTCGCTTTTCTAAAGAGTCGTTTCCCGCATGAAGATCCTGAGATTCAACAATCCATTGCAAACGCCATCCTATCACTTCCATCCCAGCAATCGGTACCAATGCTCATCCAATTCCTGGATTCCAAAAACCCCCAACTCCAGTCCCGTGCAGCTGATTTGTTGGGGCATATTGGTCCCGATGCGGCTCCCGCTCTCGAAAACATTCTCAATTTGATCGAACAACACTCTACCGAATCGGATCATGCCCAAGTCTTCAAAGATGCTTATGTGGCAATTGGACTGAAAGGTATTCCGGTTTTGCTAAATCATATAGAAAAGTTGGATTCCTACTCGAGTGAACATTGGACGGCAGATTTGCTTTCCAAATATGGGATGATTGGCGTTGCAAATCTCGAGGAATCACTCGATCAAAATAATACCCAGCAGATTTTGGCAGTGATGGATGCCTTTGCCAAAATGGGGTCTGCTGCCATCGAAGCTGAGGAAAGTATTGTTCGAATGACCCGTCATGAATCTCCGAACATCAGGTCCGCGGCGGTTCAGGCTCTGACTTCTGTCGGTATTAAACCCTCCAAACTTTCGCCTCTTGTGGAACCACTCCTGAACGACCAAAGCTTGCAAGTCAGACAATCTGCCGTCTCTTCCCTCAGGAAATCACCTGAAGCTGCGGCAGATCAACTCGATAAGTTGGATGACCTTTTGAGTGATCCTGACCCGGGTATGAGAGAAAGTGCCTTGCTCGCCATCGCCAGCACAGGGAATCAGGCAGATGACCTCTCAGAAGCCGTTGCAATGCTATTGGCTGATCCTGAAAGTGAAGTAAGACTTGCTGCGATACAGACGCTTGGTTCGATTGGAAAAGCTCCTAATTTAGCGATTCGTCAAATGGACTGGTTGGCACGAAATGGAGGGCAAGATGTTCTCCTCAATGTTTTAAAAGCCTTGGGAAGGATGGGGGAATCGGCCGCACCGTATCTTTCCTTGTTTGAGGCCAACTTGCAGAATTCCAATGACGACATTCGCCAGGCCGCCTTCGCTGGTTACATCATTGTCGAGGAAAACAAGGAATCCTTGCTTCCGGTCATGATCAAGGCTGTTGAAGATGAGTCCACGATGATACGTCACTCCAGCCTCAAAGCCATGGGATCGATGCGTGAGGATGCCGCTGCTGCCATTCCCAACTTGATTGCCCGGCTGGATTATGCGGAGGATCAGGACTTGGCTTTGGGAGCCCTTCGTTTCATGCCGTCCAAAATCGAGTTTATTGGAGATTACATTGAATCACTCGAACATGAAGATCCTGGGGTGCGGCATTTTGGATGTCGCGCATTGGGTCGCTTAGGCAAGGATGCAGCTTCCGCTCTACCTAAACTGAAAGAAGCTCGCAGAGATCGATATCGCTTTGTCAGAGATGAAGCCAACAAGGCTATCCAACGCATACAGGACTGAAGTCTTTGACACCAAGCACAAGGATTTCACATAATGACTGCATGCGAATCGATGCCCATCAACATTTCTGGGAATATCAGCCGGAAGATTATCCATGGATCACCGAAGAATTGAGTGTGCTCCGTCGGAGTTTTTTGCCGAGTGATCTGGCACCGGAATTGATTAAATTCAATTTCGATGGTTCCATTGCCGTGCAAGCACGCCAGACTTTGGACGAGTCAAGATGGTTGCTTAAATTGGCGGAAGAATGCAGTCAAATCCTTGGAGTAGTAGGTTGGGTGGATTTGTGTTCTGACCAGATTGACGCGCAATTAACAGAGTTTGCGAGTCATCCACGATTCGTAGGAGTCAGACATGTCGTCCAGGATGAACCTGATGATGCTTTCATGCTACGTCCAGAGTTTCTTAATGGCATCCGCCAACTCAAGAACCATGAACTTACCTACGATATCCTCATATTTCCCAAACAGTTGGAAGCAGCTCTCAGCTTAGTTGAGAAGTTTCCAGATCAACCCTTTGTGATTGATCACATTGCCAAGCCTTCTATCAAGGAAGGAACCTTGCAACCATGGAAAAACCTCATCACTGAAATTTCAAAATTCCCAAATGTGACCTGCAAAATCTCAGGTATGATTACCGAGGCAGACTGGAAAGAGTGGAAGCAGGAAGACATGAAGCCCTACTTGGAAACCATTTTGGAAATCTTTCCTCCCAATCGACTGATGTATGGTTCCGATTGGCCGGTTTGCCTGCTTGCTGGTGATTACTCACAAGTTTTTGATTTGGCGAAAAACTTTATTGATCAACTTTCGATTCAGGATCAGGAATGGATTTACGGACGAACTGCGGCCCAGTTTTATAACATCCAGTCTTTATCAGAATAATCAGGTCCTTCGGGTCATTCAAAATTCACCTTTGACGCATATAAAAAGGGCCCCGCATAAATAATGAATTCTCTCCACGAGCAAATTGATGCCTTAGCCGAAGAAAAGCTCGGCAAGAACAGTAATATTCGCAATGGGGCTGTGGACATTGCTCCTTATCGGTCTTTTCTCAAGAAGGTGACATTAAAGTTGAGGACTGAGCACCGCACAGGGACTGGTGGGATAACGATAGTGCATGCCAGGTCACACATGATGGATCTGATCATGACCCATCTTTTCAGTGATGTCTCAACCTTGTACGCAGAAGAAATTCCAGCCGAAGCCAAATTGTCAGCAGTGGCTTTTGGAGGATACGGGCGTCACGAATTGAATCCACAAAGTGATGTGGACATCATGATTCTCAGCGAGGGAGGATTCAAAAGAAGTGGAGCCGAACCCTGGATGGAAAAATTTTGTGCTGCCTTTCATACCGCGCTGCTGGATATGAAACTCAAGCTGGGCTACATCACCCGAAACATCGCTGATTGTGTTCTTTACTCCAATGAAGATGTCAAAACCAAAACATCTTTGATAGAAACAAGGCTGCTCGCCGGAAATGGTGCTCTGTATTTGAAAATGCAGAAAGTCATGCTCGAAAAGTGTGTGAAAGGCCAGGAGGACAATTACCTCGCTGCCAGGTTGGCTGATCAACGTTCCAGACGCGCCAAGTACGGCAACACCCCCTTCATGCAGGAGCCTGAAATCAAGAATGGGTGTGGGGGACTTCGAGATTACCAAAACCTCATCTGGATGGCCTATTTCAAATACAGGGTCAAATCGCTCGAAGAACTCCTCAAAGGCAATCATATTAATCAAGCCGAATACCGACATCTCACCGAGGCCTATGACTTTCTGCAGCGAGTGCGCAATGAGATGCACTACCGAAAAAACCGGGCTGAGGACAAATTATACAAAAGTATTCAGCCCGCCATCGCTTATGGTCTGGGATTCAAGGAGACTTCTCCAAGTAAACGCATCGAGGCATTCATGCAGATGGTGTACTTTCACATGCGCCAGATCTTTTTGCTCACGCGTCAACTGGAAGAAAGTCTGGCTCTTGACCCCAAGCCTAAAAGAAAATCACTCTGGCAAAAAATTTTTCCAAGACCGGTTGATGAACCACCTAAACCCGTTGATGGTTTTATTTTTGAAGACGAATGGATCCGAGTTCCGTCATGGCGAGTCTTTCGGGAACAACCTCGTCGGATGATGCGTATCTTTTTGCAGGCGCAACAACGTGGTTTGCGCATTCATCCCAGAACAGCACAGATGATGAGGCACGGATTGCAGATCATCAAAAAGGATTTTCAAACGGACAAACATGTTCGAGAAACTTTCCTGGAAATCATTAGTGAGCGGGGAAACGTTGGGCAGATTTTACGCATGATGCATGAAGTCGGCGTGCTTGGAAAATACATCCCTGAATTCGGCAACCTTACCGGAATGGTGCAACATGAATTCTTCCACATGTATACCACCGATGAACACACATTGAGGTGTCTTGAGCACCTGGATAAAATTTGGGATGCGGACCAATCCTTTCACAAACACTACACCAGGATTTTTGATGAAATTGATTCACCCTATATTTTATATTTAGCCTTGCTGTTGCATGATACAGGCAAGTCGAGCAAAAAAAAGGGACGCTCTCATTCTGATATAGGCATCGACATCGCATTGAGAGTTGCTCAGCGTTTGGAGCTTCCTGAGGAGGATAAGAAAACGCTTGCGATCCTTGTCGAACACCATTTGACGATGGCTGAGACGTCGCAACGCCATGATTTGGAGGACATCAACGAAATCAGTACCTTTGCTCAGGTTATCGGAAATCAAGAACGGCTCAACATGCTTACCCTCCTGACGTTTGCAGATTCGATGGGAACCAGTGATGCCTTGTGGACAGGTTTTAAAGAATCGCTTCTTTGGACACTGCATGATCGCACCAGTCGTGCATTGGCTGGCAATGCTGTTGAAGAACAGGCTCTTGAGGACGAGAAAATCCAGGTTAAGGAGTGGTTGCGTTCGGAAGTCAAACCGAGCATCAAAGATGACGAAATCGATGCGCATGTGGATAACATGCCTCATCGTTATTTTAGAAACCGACCTCGTTCACAGATGGCGGAAGATGTTCATTTGGCTCATCGTTTCATGTGGAGGCAGGTGAGCAGGCAGGATCGTGCGTTGGAACCAATTGTTCATTGGCGGCATCAGCGCGACCGGGGTTTCTCAGTGGTCGACATTTGTACCTGGGATCGCCATTCCATATTCACGAAATTCACTGGAGCACTGACAGCGGCAGGTTTGAATATCTTAAGCGCGCGCATTTTTTCTCGAAAAGATGGGATCGTGATTGACAGTTTTGAGGTGGTTGATGCGGGATCCGGTGGACTGGTAAAAAAATTCAAGAGGGATAAGTTCAGCAAAATAATCAAAGACGTGCTTAATGAAAATACAGATTTGGACAAGCTCGTTGCCAAAGCTTGTCAGACGCCACCCCTTTACCAAGCTGCAGAACGTGATACCATCCCGACAACCGTCAGTTTTGACAACGACCGAATGCCCAGGCGAACCATCGTCGAAATTGAAACTGAAGACAGAGTTGGGCTGCTTTATATAGTATCCAAAGTATTTGCCGAATTGAAGATCGATCTTTCGTATGCGAAGATTCTCACTGAGAAGGGTGCTGCCATTGACAGTTTTTATATTCAAAACGAAGACGGTAATAAAATCACAACCAAGGCTGAACAGAAAAAAATCAACATCGCGTTGACCAAAGCCCTGGACCTGGCGAATCGTTCATGATCTCTGAGTTTGTTCCATGAAATCACCTCTACTTCGACTTCTTTTTATTTCTGTAATCGTCATTGCAGCCGATCAGTTGACCAAGTTTATGGTCATGCAGCATCTTCCCTTGAATGGGCAAAGCGAGTGGGTCGAAGGTTTTTTCCGTCTGGTGCATTGGGGGAATACCGGTGCCGCATGGAGCATGTTTCGAGACAATAATAATGTGTTGGCAGTTGTTGCCGTGATTGCATTGATTGTTCTGTTCTCTGCTCGTAAACACTTTGACGCCGACCGCTTGATTGGTCAGATAGCTCTGGGATTGATGTTTGGAGGCATCATTGGAAACCTGATCGATCGATGGCGAATCGGCCATGTAGTCGATTTCATTTACTTTTTTACCTATCGAAAAGGAGGAGGCGAAATCGGGTTCCCGGCTTTCAATATTGCAGATTCTGCCATCTGTGTTGGGGTGGGGCTTCTGTTCATTATTTCTTTGCAAAAAGAGAACGCCTCAAAATCAACGCCTGTTATATCCTCTGCACCCCCTAAGCAGTCTGAACTCGATCTCAAACCTTGAGCAGTTCAGAAGATGGTATGGAATACTCTGACTCCAACCTGAACTCCTTATTAAAATCTGCCTATTGGATTGCCGGCCCGACCGCCTCTGGCAAGACCCATCTCGCGATCAAATTGGCAGAACAAATTCAGGCTGAAATTGTCTCTGTGGACTCCATGCAAGTTTATCAGGGAATGGACATTGGAACGGCCAAGCCAAGCTCAGATGAACTTGCCGCCGTTCCTCATCACATGATCGATGTCGTGGATTTAAATGAATCTTATGACGCTGCAAGGTTCCGACAGGAAGCACTTCGTGCCGCCGCAGATGTTCATCAACGGGGTCGAAAAGTAATTTTCTGCGGTGGTACCGGACTTTATTTTCAGGCTCTTATTCATGGGATTGGAAAAGGCCCCCCCTCCGATGAAAGCGTCAGGCGTGATCTGGAAGATTTATCGATTGAAGAATTGAGATGTGAATTGAAAGAAAGTGATCCTCACACCTATGAGGAGATTGATTTACACAACAAAAGGCGATTGATAAGGGCACTGGAAGTATTTCGGTTAACGGGTCGGTCATTTGCTTCGTTTAAATCTGATTGGAAGCGTTCCAGTATCATTGATCCTTCACGATTTTGTGTCTTGGTTCGCCCTGCTGAGGTTTTAAGGAAGCGTATCCATGACCGCGTTTTAATCATGATACAAGCGGGTTGGATCGAGGAAACCAAGCAACTTCTGAACAAGGGACTCAGGCAAAATTCGACTGCAAATCAGGCCATCGGTTATCGTCAGATTGTGGAATACTTGGAAGGGACGTGGAGTCTGGATGAAATGATTCAATCCATCCAAAACAAAACATGGCAATTTGCCAAACGTCAGAGAACTTGGTTCAGGCATCAAATAAAAAACAGGCCGGTCCACCTGGAAGGAGACCGGCCTGAATATGCATTTAAGGAAATACTAAGTGATTGAATACAATGCCACGGTATCAGAGGTGGGCATCCGCCGGGATATTGACCAAAGTGTAATAAGCTTCATCGTGTAATAGGTTATCTCCACTTTTGCTGGTGACTCCCTCCATGTGCAGTTCATGCACATATCCTGCGCGGATTGGTTCAATTTTTAATCGAACACGAAGTCCGTCTTCTGAAACGATGGCTTGAGTGATTTCGACTTCTTTCTTGTCATCTTCAGGCCCACCATAGCGGCTTTCCAGTCGATAAGTGTAACTCTCCATCTCATAAGATTCCACATCACCTGCCGATTCAGCATTGACTGGTTCTGTAAAGGTTAGCTCAAACCCGTCAGGCTGTGCCTTCATTTCATGGACTTCGAACGGAATCTTACCGGTCCATTTCAAACGTTGTAATCCCCAGGGACGATTGCCCCTGCCCCCCCATCCCGCGTTGGACATACCGACAAACAGGGAAGCATCTTTGCCAAAACAAATACGGATGATTCCACATTGAAAGCCCTCACGAAAAGGAAAACAGGCACCCTGCCAGTGACCGTCAACATTTTCCAGATGAACCCTCATGACCGATGCGTGGTGCTGATCCGCGACGAATAACTGACCGGCAAAAGGTCCAAATTTTCCGTCAGTTAAATCCCACCGCAAGCCACTGGGGCTTTTACCCATCTTATCGTATGGAAACCAAACGGCCGGCATCTTGAACTGAGGGATTTGTTGATGCATGTCTTTCATGAAGGTTCCAGAGACGGGTTGAGGCATGGTGTCGAAAGGGGCACCCGCAAGTTTCTGGGTAGGCAATCCCCACGGATGGCCGTGATAGTCCCCAAATTCTAGATGCGACAATTTGGAGGCATTGCACCATTCACCTTGATTATCAGTGTAGAATATATCGCCCCATGGGCTGTCTTCCACGCCGGCCGGAGATCTTAATCCAGCCGCCATTGGAAACATTTCGCCAGTCTCGGGATGAACCCTCACCGCCCATCCGCGCCAGTGGGCCTGTTTGATTTCCGGATCTGCATAGGGTTGTCCTCCAAAAGGCTTGTTCAGGGTGATCCACATAAAGCCTTCTTTGTCCATTCGTGGACCGAAGTTGTATTCATGATAGTTTCCTGAAATGTCCCAGGCATCACAGACGGTTTCAAAAGCGTCGGCCTCACCGTCCCCATTACTGTCTTTCATGCGGGAAAGCTCTCCACGTTGAGCCGTATAAATCCAACCGTTGTGTTCCAAAAAACCCAATGGCTGCGCCAGGCCTTTTGCCCATGGGCGAAATACGGCGTCTGCCGGATCGCCATAAGGCTTCTCCAGAACATACACATCTCCCCTCCTTGTACCGATCAGAAGGTTCCCATCGGACAGCAATGTCATGGCGCCTACTTCCATTGGCAAATCTTCAGTGGGAAAGGTTTCAATCTGATAATAATCGGATTCCTCAGCTGCTTTTACAAAGCTGCAGGCAATGAGCCCGGCCATTGTCATTGCGCCTAACCTGCCCATGAATTGTTGTTTCAAGTGAGTTGCCATAGTCGTTTCGGTTCTTAAAGCTGATTTTATTGTTTCCATGTGGATTCCCCCTTACCATTTGATGATCTGTTCCACCGATGCTTCTCCTTGATCCAATGGAACCGGAATCAGAACTTGAGTCTTTCCGTCCTGAACACGAATGATGGGTTTTAATGGAAAAGTTCCTTTGATTTGAACCTCATATTCGTCACCCACTCGGAATCGATCATTCGAAAGCTGTTCCAGTTTCTCTCCTTCAGCTGCCAGAAAATGCAAGCCTTTTGAAGCACTGTCGGCCTCGATATTAAAGTTACGTCTCAGAATGGCACCTCCGGGTTGAATGATGGGTTCAGGTGCTTCTTCAATGGTCGCTGTTTCCAACTGGTATTTGAAAACAGGGCGATTGGATTCCTGATCGAGAGAGTAGCCTTTGAATCGACCTCCCAGATTTCGACTGGTTAGTTCGGGCTGAGGCCATGGGCTTTCTGGTGCGTCCAGGAATGAGAATGCTGGACCTGTGGGAAGATCCAATACATCAGTTCCGAGAGGTCCCAAAAACGTGTCCGTACGACCACTCTGAACCCCTGAGTGATCAAAGAATCGACCGCGCCATACCTTGGCCATGCGCACTACATTGAAATCATAGGCCACATTTAGTTTTTCAGGGAACCCTGTCAGAATGGCTCTGGGTCCCACATCTTTCATAAACGTGCGATGCACGATGGGCTTATCTGCAGGTACCAATTCCATGGCAATTTCTCCTTTGGGAACAATACCAACTGGTAATGGCATGGAGTTTTTAAGGGAGAAATAGGACCAGATGGAGTCAATTTGTTTACCGGCGTCGCCATCCAGAATGTCCTGAAATGCGGATTGCCCTTCGGGCCAAAATTGAGGCATACGGGTTTCTTCATTGAATGAAGCCGGGTTCAATAAAAACGCTTTAAACCAACCCGGTTGCACTCGATCGTAAACGGTTGAAAGATCGATCCCTTGAATGGCCAGTGCATCCTGACCAGCGACTTGATGACAAGTGATACAGGCAAGACCAGTCACGCCTATAAATTTTTGGCCGATGGCGGCTGCTTCTTCGGAAAATTCCGGCCCTGTTGCAAAGGTTGCTTGCTGGTCAACGGCGCCGACTGCTTCCACAAACTGATGGGTTATTGATTCAGGGAATGCTGGCATCCGGGTTGCCATGTAGTGACGGACATGGAGGTCATCGGAGGTCAAAATGCTTGCCAACGCTTCTGGTTTGAATTTGGCGCCAATGTGATTCAGCGTGGGCGGGATTTTACCTTCTTCTCCAAGATCAATTTCAAAGGCCGTATCAAAATATTCGGATGCCACTGCATCGGAAGGCCCGCCCACACCATCGCGTTGGTGACAGGCATAACAGTTGAATGCAGCGAGCGTGCGATTCACTGTTTCCTCTGAGCTTAATGGTTTCACTGAATCTTCGTAAGAGCCCAAGGCAGCCAGAATGTCCGAACGTTGTTCTTCAGACAGGCTGTAATCTGGTAACCCTCGTCGTATGGAACCGCCGAGGCAACCTTCTTCACTGTTCAGATTTAAATCCGCCAGAGCTTTGGAAGGTCGCATGGGTTGCCAGTCGTTCATCGGGTGACAGGAAACACAACGAAGGGCGGTGAACATTTGAGCTCCCATACGAGCTTTTTGGGTATCCAAAGTGAAGTCTTCCGTTCCAACAGGAATCATTGGTTTACCTGTTTTTCGAACCAAGACTTCGGACGGAATCGGAGCACCTCGTCGACCTTCAATTCCCGGGCCGGACCAGAAAACAGCCAGTTCCGCTCCTGCTCCACCGTTGAAAAAGTGAACTTCAAAATCATGATTACCCGCGGTCAATTCCACCTGGCCCATTCGAACGCGACGTCCATGGATTCCATCATTGTCTACTACGGTTTCACCATTGATTAATATGGCCGATCCGTCATCGGAGGCCGTTCCAAAACGGTAAACACCTGCTGTTTCAATTTTGATCTGCCCGTAGTACCTCACTGCAAAATTGAACTTTCTCCCTGATTTAGGCAAATCAAGCGTGATCGAGTCTAATTCTCCGCTGAATTTGGGGGTGAGGTTATCGAAATCGGGAAGCGACTGCAGATTATCAACTTCATAATACTCAAAGGCTATCCCTGGTTCCTCTCCTGGGTCTGCTTCGAGGGATTGGGGGTTACTCAGTTGGTCCCTCAACAAGTATACCCCGATGGCTCTGGCTTCCGAAGCATCTAACCTCAGGTCAGGCATGCGGCCTGAAGGACGAGTGGCATGAGGGTTTTTCAGGAATTCCACCAATGCGTCCAGGGTCGTTTTTTCCGCCAATGAATCCAGAGCCAAATATCTGCGGCCATCTTCAACACTGTCCTCGGGTCCATGACAAGCTACGCACCCCACCTCGTGAAAAAGGTCTCGCCCCTTTTCAACCAGAGCTTCCGAGCCACCCATTCGGTTAGGTGCCAATCCGCCTCCCTGTGATGCCAGAAAGTGAACCAGAAAGTCGATGGCACCTTCTTTTGCGGCTGCTTCAGACGCATGGAAGACGTCCGGCATAACCACGCCCTTCTTTTTGGATTGTGGATTTGACAGGTAGGATTGCAGGAAATGAGGTGTCAATCGAGCACCTGCCGCGGCGAGATCCGGCGCGGATCGAGGCCATACGCGCTTTGCTACTTCTTCATTGGCTTGATGGCATGAGGTGCAATTGAGTTCTCCCAATAACAGCTCCCCACGCTCAATGGCACTTGATTCTTCGCTTTGTCTGAGACGCTCATAGCCTGCCACCAAGGGGGCATCGGCTTTCAGTGTTGAATTCTCACTCGATAGATTCAGGAGAACAACCGCTCCCATGAGAATGGCTTTTCCCGTGTTTCGATAAAAATGCATGCCTTTTCTTTGGGGGAAATGGATTCAAAAGTCAATATTACCCACGGTTAAATGAAAAAACGGCAATCGGTTCGATTGCCGTTGGTCTGATAAATGTAATGATTGGGGTTATTTTCTGGACTTAGGGCGTGAAATGACACCTTCAGTCTTGTAACTGAACGTTCCATCTGCATTGACGGCACCGTCCACATCACCTCCTCCGCTGGCTCCATCCCAGCGACCGGTGCCCCCTACTACTGTGTAAGTACCCGTGATGTTATTGGTAGCCAAGTCCAGATCGACATCCAGAATGGAATTCACCAGATCCCCATTGGAAGCTTTGATCGTAGTTGGCCCCACAAATTTGAGGCCAACAAAAAACGGGCCATCAAATAAGGGGAGCACCAAAAGGTCCAATGTGGATTCATACTTGCCCAAGTGGGTCGCTTTTCCAAAATCCGCACCCGAGACAACCTGTCCAGGAACTGGTTGGGAAAATAATCCGGCAACGCCTTTGCTCTTATAGGGGACAAAATCTCCGGCATTTATTTGTCCGGAACTTAGGAGCATCAAAGCCAATAAGGCTACAATGCTTCCGTGGAATATTGTTTTTGTTAGTTTCATAAATACCTCCGATGAACGTAACGATAGTGTTCTGAATCAGAAAATCAATACTGAAGGTAGTTGAATTTTCTGACTCAGGACGGTCTACAGTTTTACCAGTCGGCACTTCAATTCGTTGGATTTGGGTGGTCAGTTGCAAAGATGATCCAAGATGCACTGCTGCCGCCCACCATTGCTGTCCTGAAATTGCAGCAAAATGTTAGACTATTAGCTTCCTGCCAATATTCCGTTTTTGGACTATCGAAAGGACTAAGAATCTAGAAGTAGCGAACGAAAGATTCTTCTTTTAATCTTTCGATCCATTCCGCTTTGAGGCGGTTTCGTTCCTCGGCCAGCAGTGCTTTCTCTATTTCTTCTCGAACGGATGAAAGCGGTCTTGGTTTCGGGTCCTGACGTTCTTCGACAAGGATCAGGTAGCATCCTTCATCCTTCCGAATCACTTCGCTCATTTGTCCCTCTTGCAAGGAAAACGCCAAGGCGGAAAGATCTTCTCGCAGAACTTCCTTGTCTACCCAACCCCAATCCCCACCTTGGGCACGTTGGCTTCCTTGATGGTAAACACGAGCGAGATCTGCAAAGTCGCCCCCATCATTCACTTTGCGTCGGATATCTGCCAGCATGTTGCATGAAAAATCAGGATCTCCTTCCGTTTTTGCAATATAGATCATCCGCATTCGGATCCGTTCGTCCTGCTGAAAGTCCTCCAGGTTGGCATTATAATATTTTTCTATTTCAAACGGAGAAACCAGTGTGATGGAGGAAACGTTTTTAGATGAAAGAAAATCAACAATCACCTGTTCTTTGATGTCCTTACGAAAAGATTCGTAGGTGATTCCTTGCGCCTGAAGAGTTTTTGTCAGGGTAAGTCGATCTCCAAAATCATTCCGAATACGTTCCTGGACGCGTTCATCAATGATGTTTTCCGGCAGTACGTATCCCTGTTTTTCGAAATCTGAGAGAATTAAATGACGTTCGATCAGGGTTTCCAGAGCCTTTTGCCTGACCTCGAGGATGCGCTGTCTGAGTGCGGCTGGATCAGAAGCAAATTGCTGGTAGAGAACCTGTTCTACCGGTGCTGTTTGTTTTTTTACGTCATTCAGAGTGATGGGAGTGTCACCTACCAGCGCTGCCACACTGTTTAAGCGCTCCAATTCCGCATGAGCGACCTGAGGTAGAACCCATGCAATGGCCGCCCAGATCCATAATCGACGTATCAACATGCCCATGATAACTAGGAAACCAAAGTGGTCAGGTCAAGCAAAGGCGAGGACTAAATGCCACATTTCATTTCCACCAAGGGCGTTCAACCGTGGTTCAAGCCTCCTGCGATGTCATTTAACAATCCTGACCGGTGCTTTTGGTTGAACCATCTGCAAGGGTATCCATCACTTTGGCGAAATCCTTTTGCAGCACAGCAATACTTCGGTCGAGAAGTTCCCGTTCCTCGGGAAGGAGATTACCTTTAGTTTTGTCGCGGATCATTTCGAGTTGGTCGATCAGGGTCTTGGCTGCCTCTGGATCAGGGTCGGAAATAAGATGGCCATCTGTGCCGGGCATTCGCCCCAGCATGATCAAAGCGGTTTGGCCATGCTGAATGACGAAATCCTGAAATATCGACGACATGATCTTTTTTCGATCTGCCTGCTCAAGTTCTTTCTCCGAAAGTTTGGAGGGAATCATGATTGGCCCTTTCTCTTACGACAGAATATTTCACCCATTAGAAAAGCAATCAAATGCGTGAGTCGAGATTCCAGGTCAGGATCTTCAAGAATCAACTGGCGGGCCTGTGGTTTGCTGATAAACGTGCAAGAGATCAGGTCTGCGAGCTGTTCCACATCCTGAAGCTGAACCATGTTCATCAAAATGGATTCTATGGTGGGAGGGGAACCCAATGCTGAAGCTTCTCCGCCACATTCCGAGAAGCATGACTGAAATTTTTGAATCACCGTTTTGTCTTGCTCCAGATGCATTGAGACCAGATCGACCAACTTCTGTCGCAGTGATTGTATTCGTTTTTCGCTGCCCCTTGTTGTTTCCACCAGGCTGTAATCGTGCATCCTGAAGGGTTTATAAGCGGTAGCTTTTTGCAGTCGGATGCGTTTCATACCCTGTACAATAATGTGTGCGGTTCCGTCGGCATGCTTGACCGCTGCCCTGATCAGGCCAAGTCCGGCAGTCTTGTATGGCACTTCACGAGCAGTCTCGGATTTACGCATCGTGATGGCCATCAGACGATGGTCCTGAAGGCTGCGTTGCAGCATTCTGCAATATCTGGGCTCAAATATGTAAAGTGGTAACATTGTATTGGGGAAAAGAGTGGTATTCCTCAACATCATTACCGGAATGGATTTTGGATACTCCATAATCGTAAGTTAATCAGTGTCCATTATAATTCAAGTAGGTCAAGGGGTGGATGACAGAGAATCTGGAACTCTTTGGTTTCAAGGTCCTGGGCACCCGATGCCATCGGTGCCGTTCTGAAGGCTTGCCAAAATGGTTTCCAAAGACCATGCTATAGGGAATGAATAACACAAGTAAGATTACGATCCTTCTTGGAATAGTCTGTGCCCTACTTCTCGTTGGGCTCGTAGTCCGTCATCTTCAAGCTACCAAAGTCGAGCAGGCCAAAGAAGCCAAGATCAAAGTCGTGGAATCAACCCTGTCCGAGACTCAGCAAAAACTTTCCTCTCAAACCCAGACCAACAAGGTCCTGAAGACCGAACTGGAAACCAAAACGGTCGCACTCCAAAATCTCCAGAATCGCTATCAGGCAGTCACCGGCGAATTGGAGCAGGCTCAGAACACTGTTTTGGCAGTGACCACTGAAGCCAACGAAGCCAAGAAAACCATCGCGGATCAGGACAAGCGCATTGCCGAACTTTCCACAGAGCGCGACGCATTAACCGGCCAAATGACGGAATTGAACAGCAGCCTGGAGTCGCTCGAAGGTCAGATCATCGAAACCCAACGAAAACTGGCAGCCTCCGAAGGGGACCGCGAATTTCTGCTCAAGGAACTCAAGCGCTTGCAGGCCGAAAAGGCAGATCTTGAACGCCAATTCAATGATTTGGCTGTGCTCAGGGATCAGATTCGCAAATTAAAGGACGAGCTCTCCATCGCACGTCGTATTGAGTGGATTCGCAAGGGGATCATGGGCTCGGGCACTACTCCCAAAGGTGCTACTTTGCTCAAGAATGGTTTCAACAGGCGCGAATCCAAGCCAAATTTTGACCTCAATGTCGAGTTGAACCAAGAGGGCGGAGTGCAGGTGATCCCTTCGGATCAACCTTAAACAGCGAGCCAAATGACTCATGGGTAGCCCAACCAACAACTTCGGGCTCCAGGATTCTTTCGGGAGAGTGATGCGTGATCTCAGGATCAGCGTCACCGACCGCTGTAATTTCAGGTGCCTTTATTGTTTACCCGAAACAGAAGAAGCTTCCAATTTCTATCGGGATCAGCAGTCAGGCGATTCCAACAGCACTGAAAAGCGTTACATCCGTTATCCCTGGAAACCTAAGAAAGACATCTTAACCTACGAGGAAATCATTCGTTTTACCCGAATTTCAGCAAGCCTTGGAGTTGAAAAAATACGTATCACAGGAGGGGAACCTCTGCTTCGCAGTGGGATTGCAGATCTCATCGCCGGTATTCGTTCAATTCCTGGAATCAAAGATGTGGCATTGACCAGCAATGGGTTTCTGTTTCCAAAATATGCTAACAAATTGAAGGAGGCGGGGTTATCACGGATGACCTTTAGCATGGATTCCCTGGATTCGGAAAACTTTGAGAAGATGACGGGAAGAAAGGGTTTGGACGGGGTGCTTGAAAGCATTGAGCTGGCCAAGAAACTTGGCTTTGAACCGGTCAAGGTGAATGCCGTCATTATCCGTGATCTCAATGATCATGAATTGGAAAACCTCGTGCAGTTCGGAAGAGATCATATGGTCAGTATGCGGTTCATCGAGTATATGCCGCTTGATCACGGCAAGGCGTGGCAGAAGTCCATGGTTATTACAGGGAAAGAAATGCTCGAGCGGATTCAGTCAAAGTTCGAAATTGAACCGGTTGCTCCTTCCAATCCATCGGAAACAGCCAAGCGATGGAAGCATATGGATGGTCGTGGGGAGGTGGGGATCATTGCCTCGGTTTCGGAGCCATTCTGCCATCAGTGTAATCGTCTTCGTTTAACAGCCGATGGGCACTTGAGAACCTGCCTTTTTAGTCATGATGAACACGCTTTCAAAAGCCTGCTCAACGAACAATCCGATGATGGAGTCATCATTGACAGGCTGAAGACTGTGGTCTGGGGCAAGGAAGCAGGTCACAAGATTGGCAAACAGGATTTTATCCAACCTGATCGAACCATGAGTTTCATTGGTGGATAATTTAATTTGAGAAAAATGGGCCGACCCTTTTTCGAGTTCGGCTAGTTCGATTTTGGTGTTGAGAATCGCAATATGTGGTTAGTTGCTTGCGGCAATGATGTATTAGTTTAATTTTCAAAAGGTAAATTATGTCAGTTGAACTTGCTTTAGATAAATATCCTCTCGAACTGTCCTGCAAGGGTGGGCAAAAATGTGTGATTCGCCCCCTGGTCAAAGAAGATGAACCTTTGATCAAGGACTTCTACCTCAAGATTCCTGAACACGAACGAATGTTCATCAAACATCGGGTGACTGATGGCACCATCTTCCACGAATGGTGTGAGAACATTGATTATGAATCCAACCTGCCACTTTTGGCCTTGATTGATGGAGTCATTGTTGCTGAAGCGACTTTGCATCAGCGGCAGGGGGGATGGAAGCGTCACATCGGTCTGGTAAGTGAACTGACCCATCCGGATTATCATGGTCAGGGACTATCCGAGATGTTGCTTAAGGAGCTCATCGAGATGGCGCAGCATGCCGGACTCCGGAAACTGGAAGCAGAATTGAATGGTGGGCGTTCGATTGCCATTCATTCATTTGCGGAAGCCGGTTTCCGGGAAATGGTTAAGTTGCCCAATTACGTCGAAGACATGGATATGAAAGCTCATGATTACATTCTGATGGGGATGGATATTGCCACACCTGAGGAATACGCAGGAATGGGCTGAGTAGATCGTTCTTCATTTTTCCATTAATCGCAGGATTATTGCGTCAATCTGGGGATTGCGGTTCCTTGACAGGGGGCGGTGGGACTTTATATTCCCCCTCCAATGGCAGACGAAACCTATTCCCATCAGGATCATGCGCAGGTTTCGGAGGAGATTTCATCGCTCAAGCGTTTCACCTCCGGGGGGCGTGGTCCGTGGCAGTCCATCCCTGATTCTGATTGGAATGACTGGAGATGGCAACTCAAGCATCGCATCAACAACCTGGACCAGCTTGAATCTGTCGTTCCCGACTTGTCTATCGAAGAAACTCAGGGAGCTGAATTGGCTAATACTAAGCTTGCACTGGGGATCACTCCTTATTTCTTCAATCTCATCCATCGTGAGGATCCCTCTTGCCCCATCAGACGTCAAGTTGTTCCAAGAGTAGAAGAAACGGTCAGTTCTTCGTGGGACATGAGCGATCCCTGTGGAGAAGATGAGCACTCACCTGTTCCAGGTCTGGTCCATCGTTATCCAGATCGAGTTTTGTTTTTGGTCACGGACCGTTGTGCAGCTTATTGTCGTTACTGCACCCGGTCCCGTCTGGTGAGTAATGCATCAGGCTATGGGTTCCAACCCGATTATGAACGCCAGCTTGATTACATTCGAAAGCATCCGGAAATTCGAGACGTTCTTCTCAGCGGTGGGGATCCTCTTTTGTTGAGTGATGCGAAATTAGAAGGACTGTTGAAAGCGTTGCGGGACATTCCGCACATCGAGTTTGTCCGAATTGGAAGCCGAATCCCGATCTTCTTACCTCAACGTATCACATCCGACCTTTGTGAAATGCTCAAACAATTCCATCCCTTGTTCATGAGCATTCACACAAATCACCCCAGAGAATTGACGACAGAAGTCAAAGCCGGTTTGGGGCGTTTGGCAGATGCTGGCATTCCATTGGGTAATCAGTCCGTCCTGCTCAAGGGGGTGAATGATTCTGTACCTGTCATGAAGGCCTTGATTCATAAACTCCTGATGTGCCGGGTTCGTCCTTATTATCTCTATCAATGCGATTTAATCTCTGGTTCAGGTCACCTGCGCACCAGCGTCAGGAAAGGACTCGAAATCATGCGAGGTCTCCGAGGTCACACAACCGGTTATGCGGTTCCGCAATATGTCATCGATGCTCCTGGCGGAGGAGGAAAGGTACCCATTAACCCCGAATATATTTTGAGCCATAACAATGATCGGGTCGTGATCAGGAATTTTGAGGGTCGTGTTTTCGAGTATCCAGAAACGGTGGATGAACCAGAAAGCGAATCGGTCCTGAAATTTTGTTCATCGGTTCACGACGAAGTTTAGTCGTTTTTTCATGTTCCAGGATTTTCGAATGTCCCTGTGCACTTTATTAGCCTTGACACTCAAGAATAATTCCCAGTTGAACTAAATTCATGCCCAGAGAATCCCTTCAATCGAAAAGAGATCGCATGCTCCGTGTGATTGAGGGTTTAAAGCTTACCTATCCTGACGCCCATTGTGAGCTGGATTACAAGAATCCACTTCAACTTTTGATCGCGACCATTTTGTCGGCTCAGTGTACGGATAAGCAGGTTAATATCGTGACCCGCGATCTGTTTAAGAAATATCAAAATGCGCGGGATTACGCGGAGGCAAGCCAGGCGGCTCTGGAAGGGGATATTCGCCGCATAGGTTTGTTCAGAAGCAAAGCAAAGAACATTCGGTTGTGCTGTCAAAAACTAGTGGATGAACACTCGGGCAACGTTCCTGAAAGCATGGAGGAATTGGTTCAACTCGGTGGTGTGGGACGTAAAACTGCGAACGTGGTTCTAGGAAACGCCTTTGGAATCGAGTCTGGCATTGTCGTGGACACGCATGTGAAACGTTTGTCTGAACGCCTTGGCTTTACCAAATCGAAAACTCCGGACAAGGTGGAGCAAGATCTGCAGAAGCTCGTTCCTGTCGGTGATTGGACCATGTTCAGTCACTGGTTGATTTGGCATGGCAGGAGGCGGTGTTCTGCCCGCAATCCACAATGTGCTGATTGTGAGATCAGCGTATTATGTCCAAGTTCAGGATCTCATTAACTTAAGATTCAACCGAATCGTCTTTCTATTCTGATGTTCTCAGCTTTTCATGAATTTCATTTCATTTTGCACTAATCGCAAACAAGAATTCCGCTCATGATCCTGGTATTGGCAGATGATTTTTCCGGAGCAGCCGAAATGGCGGGTATCGCTCACACTTTGGGGTTTACGGCCGAAGTACAGACTCGTATCCATCCTCACTGTAAAGCTGATATTCTCTCGGTGGATACCAATACTCGATCGCTGAGCCGGCAGGATGCGGTGAGTGTTCTGGAACGGATGATTCCCATGATCAAGCAGTTGAAGCCATCCTGGATTTTTAAGAAAGTCGATTCTGTTTTACGAGGTCATGTGCTTGCTGAATCGGAAGTCCTGATGCACCACTTGTCATTAAGAAGTGGAATACTCATCAGTGCCAATCCATCGAAGCAGAGAATGATTCGAAACGGTGAATACTTCATCGGAGACTTGCCGCTGAATCAAACCCTCTTCGCTCATGATCCAGTCTTTCCTGCATGGAGCTCAAAAGTTCTGGAGCTCCTGGGCAAGACTGAAGTCTTGAAATGCACAAGAAACAGTGATCCAACCGCTCCCTACCTTGATCAAGAGATGCGTGTGCCGGACATTGGAAACAACCGGGAGATTGAACAATGGGTGAATGACTTGCCATCTGACTTGCTTGCTGTGGGGGGTGTGGATTTTTTCTCAGCCTTACTCAAAAAAAGGTCGAGTGCGCAATTTTTTGCTCGAACTTCAGCACCTCTGCCCAAAGCGCGGTCTCGCTTGCTGGTTTGTGGTAGTTTGGCTGCGATTCAATCGGGACGCATGTCTCAATGCCGCGATCATGGTTGGAGTGTGCATTTATTACCGGAAGATTGGTTGAATTCAAAGGATCCCCTCTTGCCAAAAGACTGGATTCAATCGGTTCTCAAAGACCTTGAATCTACTGCGAGCTGCATGATTGGAATACCGGATCATTTTGATAACTCTGGTCACCACTCGTCTCATCCTGCGCAGCGAATGGTTGCTGCTACATTTCAACTGCAAAGGCGAAAGAAAATGGATCAGATTCTAGTCGAAGGCGGTGAGACGGCAGTTTTGCTCATCGAAACATTTGATGAAACTCGGTTTGCCGTTTTGAATTCTTCCTCTGAAGGAATCCCTGAACTAGTTCCGTTCGAGTCCCAATCTCCTCGAATTTTACCCAAACCTGGAAGCTATCCATGGCCGGATGAATTCCTTGCTACCCATCCATCTTGACGGTTGAATGTAGGCATGAGTTTCGGATCACATGTCGTATGGATGATGTTTGGACGCATCCTTGTTTGTTGGTTGCTCATCCTGTCATGGTGCGTATCGCTTCAAGCCCAAAACTCCCATAGTTCACCCATGATTGAAAAAGATATTACCTATGCCAAGGTCGGGGATCGTGCATTGAAACTGGATTTGTATCGATCTGGTGATCCTCATGATAAGCCATTCATTGTTTGGATTCATGGCGGTGCCTGGAGAGCCGGTAACAAATCAAGTATGCCATTAAAAACTTTGGTTCAGCATGGATTTAGTGTGGCCAGTGTCGAATATCGGCTAACACCTGAAGCACGTTTCCCGGCCAATGTGCATGACATCAAAGCAGCTATCAGGTTTCTAAGGGCCAGCAGCAAATCCTTGCGCGTAAATGCCGAAAGGATTGTAATCGCGGGTGCCTCCGCCGGAGGTCATCTCGCTGCATTGGTGGGGGTGACAAATGGACATCGGCAACTGGAAGGCAGCATTGGAGACCATTTGAGTGCTTCTTCAGATGTGCAGGGCATCGTCTCTTTTTATGGGGCATCCAACTTGACTACCATTCTATCGCAATCCACCCCTCATGGCCTGGGCGTCAGGATTCCCGCTCTTCAATTGCTGCTGGGATCGCAGCCTGAGGATGCGATCCAGATTGCCCAACTGGCCAGCCCGGTTTTTCATGTGGAATCAACGGACCCGCCTCTGCTTTTGATTCATGGTGATCAGGACCCCCAGATGCCCATTAACCAATCACATGAACTGGTCGGTGCCTACAAAAAGGCAGGAGCAACTGTTGAAATGGAAGTGATCCATGGTGCCGCCCATGGAGGTTCCGCATTCTACGATGAGACCATAATGCAATGGGTTCAATCATTTCTCGCGAAACATCTTCCATCTCGTCCCTGATCATTCGGAAATGGTTTTCATGAAACGGTGCCTTATCATTCTGGCCATTCTGGTTGTCATGGAATGTTTGGCTGATTCGGGGGCACCACATTGGAGCCGTAGCGCGGTGTGGTATCAGATTTTTCCTGAAAGATTTGCCAATGGAGATGTCTCCAACGATCCCACCAAAGATAGCCTTCAGGGCACATGGCCTTACAAAATCCCCGAGGATTGGGTGGTGTCGTCCTGGACACAGGATTGGTATGAAATGTCATCCTGGGAAAAAAACACGGGTAAGGATTTCTATTATTGTGCCCAACTGAGAAGGTTTGGTGGTGACCTGAAGGGTATTATCAACAAACTGGATTATCTTCAAGCTTTGGGTGTGAATGCACTTTACCTGAATCCGGTTTTCGATTCAGCTTCCCTTCATAAATACGGAGCGACTTACTACCATCATGTCGACCGTCATTTTGGACCGGATCCCAACGGTGATAAAGCATTATTCGAGCAGGAGGATCACAACGACGCTCAGACTTGGGAGTGGTCAGCTGCGGATCGATTGTTTTTGAAATTGATTGAGGAAGTTCATCGAAGGGACATGCGAATCATCATCGATGGAGTGTTCAATCATGTAGGCATTCCTTTTTGGGCCTTTCAACGCGCCATCAAGGATGGACCCAATGGTCCTTTTGCATCCTGGTTTCATATTGATCAGTGGGATGATCCAGGAACCCCTCAAAATGAATTGGAATACCACGGTTGGGCAGGGGTGCAGGATTTGCCTGAATTGAGGAAAGATGAGAACGGGCCCCTTGAGCAGGTCCGAAACCATATCAAAGCAGTTGTTCAGCGTTGGATGGATCCGAATCAAGATGGAGATCCAAGCGATGGGGTGGATGGTTGGAGGTTGGATGTGGCTGCGGAAGTTCCTCTGCCGTTCTGGCAGACCTTTCGTTCGTGGGTGAAAGAGATTCGACCAGACGCTTTTATCACCGGTGAGATCTGGTGGGAGGATTATCAAAACCATGGATATGCAAATGCAGCTCCCTGGTTGGATGGAAAAGCCTTTGATTCGGTGATGAACTATCGCTTCGGAGATCTGGTCTACCGGTTCATGAATCAAAAGACCTCACCTTTGGATGCTCATCGATTTGTCATGGAATGGAACCAAATCAAGGCAGATTATGGTTACTCGACGATGTTGAGTCTTCAGAATCTGATGGGGAGTCACGATACAAGTCGCATTGGTTCAGCCATTGTCAATCCGGACGCCCGGCAGGACCATGATGCCAATCTCCAGCATCATCCAGATTACAAGGTGCGTGCTCCGAATGAGAAAGAGCAGCAGGTGCAACGCATGATGGTTGCTTTTCAGATGATGGCTCCTGGTGCTCCCTTTGTATACTACGGTGATGAAGCCGGAATGTGGGGGGCTGACGATCCAGATTGTCGTAAACCCATGGTTTGGCCGGGAATCATTCATGAGGAGGAGAAATCTCATCCGCTGGGAAAAACCCGCCCCGTTGACAAGGTCCTTTTTAACCGCGATCTGCATCGATTTTATCAACAAGCCATTCACCTAAGGCGTCATGAATCATGTTTAAATTTTGGTGACTTTGAATTCCTGACAGCTCGAGAAGGAGCGCACTGGCTGGCTTGCATGCGAAAAGATCCTAACGATACCGTCGTGGGCATTTTCAATGCAGACACCAAAGGGCAGGAGATCATATTGGAAGATGTGGGCCTATCGGGAGAAGAACCTGAGTGGCAACATTTGCTCGGTGAGAAGCTCCAGAATCACAAGGTGTTCTTGCCTGCCAAATCCTTTGTGATCTTTAAAACCAGGAGGGGGGGGAAATGAAACTGAGTAGTTTTCATCAATTTTCAGCCTTTCATTTGTTTGTCCTTGGATGGCTACTGCTTTTACCTGGATGTGGCGATTCGAATTCTCAATCCTCTGAAAATCAATCTTCGCTTTTATCATCCGATCCTTCAGACGGAAACGTCTCATCAATCCCAGATACTTCACAGATTCATTCAGATTATACCATGATGTATGCTTCCTACTATAGCGGCTCGTGCGATGGCTCTGGTGGTATTGCTCTGGATGCAAAACATTTTGCCGTCGTGAATGATGAGACCAGCCTGTTACTCATATACCAGCGCAATGAACCAGGCGCGCCGGTTCAGTCTATCAATTTACGCAAAGCCCTTGAGTTGAAAAAAAGGGAAGAGGCTGATTTGGAAGGACTCGCTCGAATGGGGAATTATCTGTTTGTGCTAGGATCTCACTCTCGCGATCGTGAAGGCAACAAGCAAAAGGAGCGCAGGAAATTGTTGGCTCTTCGAATTCTATCCGGAGAAGGGGGTTTTGATCTTAAACCTGTGGGTGATGTCTATGAGGATTTAATGGATGACCTTGAGGATCAGGACGCTTTTGAAGACCTTGACCTCAAAAAGAGTGCCAAGGAATCTGGTGATGATCCAGAGGGTTTCAATATCGAAGGACTTTGTGCTGGTGAAGACGGAGTGCTTTGGCTTTGTTTTCGAGGACCTCGTATCAGAAACAGGGCTTTGTTAATTCCGATCATTAATCCGGAGGATGTGATGGTTGGTGCCAGAGCCCGTTTTGGAAAACACCTGTTGCTGGATCTCCAGGGCCGCACGATTCGCGGGGCGGATTATTTTGAAGGTCAAATTGTGTTGGTAACCGATTCAGACCTCGACGGACTGGGGCCCGCCTTGTTCTTGTGGGATGGGAAATCGGAGGAAGCCACCTTGCTTCATACACCTGAACTTCGTTCCATCGATCCCGAGTCGGTGATTTTGTTTCCAAACACAGGTTTGCAGGAATTGTTGATTCTGAGTGATGACGGGGGGCGTCGTTTGTCCGGTAAAGATTGCAAGGATCTGAAAAATGAATCTGAGAAACGTTTTCGAACGATCACCTATCAGTGGCGTTCTCCTCAACGCTGAGTTGAACGATATGCCAACCCTGAAATGATGAAAACTCAGAAATTACACTGAGTGGCACTTGACTTTAATACGGTGAACGGTTGCGTAGTAGGCATCGTTAGCTTTCCACATTTTCGTCGTAAATGCGTGTGAAATTGTCAAACTCGGTTCCCTTCAAATCTTCTTCGATCACCCGTTTGGCAATATCAAAATCCACAACCAAGCAGCACACTTCCATCTTGCCGCTCCCCATACTGCCACCGTCACAATTGCCAAGCCCTGTCCAGCCAAGAGTTTCGTCCATACGATCCTGTAGGCGATATCGCTTCTCGACATCTTCGTCACATCCCATCCCATTGACTGTAAATTCTATTAGTAATATTTGGTGGTCATCGAACTCGACGGGAGCGTATCCTTCCGCTGTTTTCTCATCGATCAGTTTTTTAATAACCGATGAGGCCTTCCGTAGAAGAGTGGACTTGAGTTCTTTCGATTCGCCTCTGGTGCCAAGCACGCCCCAGTGAATTGTGTGAATGCCACCATTCTCCCACGTTTCCCAATACGATTTTGGATTGTCAGTGAGTTTGTAGAGCTTCAGCATCGGTCTCTCCTAGGCTATTCGTGGCGTTCTCCTCAACGCTGAGTCATCGTAAGAGTTTTGGATGTTGATTCCATCCGGCACGGCGTCGACCTTGGGCAGGGACATTGAGGTCTCCAAGTTCCTGTCGAATATGTTGTGCTTGCAGCAACATTCTTTCCACAGTTTCTGGATGATTCACAGCGACGTCTTCAGTTTCTCCAATATCCGCTTTTAAATCAAACAGCATCAATGGTGATTCCTGCTCTGGTTTTCCCCAGTTTTTGACTTTGGGAACCATTGGTAAATGAAGTTTCCAACGGTCATCTCGCAGCGCCTGCAGCTGGTTCATTTGGTAATAATAAAAATAATCGTGTGGCGAAGTAGAGTGACTGGGGTCGCGAAGGATGGGCCAGATGTTCAAGCCGTCCAGTTTTCGGTCGGTGGGCAAGTCTGCTCCTGCAAGATGAGCGAAGGTGGGAAGGAGATCTATGGTGGTTGTCAAGGCATCCGAGTTGCTTCCAGCCGGAATTTGTCCTGGCCACCAGACCACACAAGGCTCACGCATTCCACCCTCCCAGGTCGTGCCTTTGGTGCCTCTCAATGGACCGTTGCTCCGCCCTTTACCTCCAGTGGCTCCGTTGTCTGAGGTGAAAATAACCAGCGTTCTTCTATCGAGATCAAAGTTTCTTAATGTGTTCAAAATCGCTCCCGTCGAGGCATCCAGTTCTTCAATCACGTCCCCATAGGTTCCATTTCTCGATTTGCCCTTAAACGCATCACCGGCAAACAGTGGGACATGGGGGAATGTGTGAGGCAGGTAAATAAAGAAAGGCTTATCTTGATTCTGCCGAATGAAACGGATGGCTTCCTGAGTATAGCGTTCGGTTAACTTGGATTGCTCAACGGGCGCCTCGATGATGCGCTCGTTCCGCATCAGGGGAAGGGGAGGGCGTGAACCGTCTTTCCTTTCTCCCATATCATTGCTGTAGGGAATCCCGAAATAAGAATCAAAGCCCTGTCGGGTCGGAAGGAATTCGGCTTGATCTCCCATGTGCCACTTGCCGATGCAGGCAGTCGCATAGCCTTGAGTCTTCAGAACTTCGGCAATCGTGATCTCAGATGGATTCAATCCCTTTTTATCGCCCGGAAAGAGTACGCACAGATCTCTGTCATTGACATGCATATCGACCCGTTGGGCGTAACATCCAGTCATTAAACTGGATCTTGACGGAGTGCAGACGCTGCACGTCACGTAAAAACTGCTCAGCTTGAGTCCTTCCTCTGCCATTCGATCGAGGTGAGGTGTTCGATTTAATGTGGAACCGAAGGGGCCAATATCGCCATAGCCCAGGTCATCACAAAAAATCACGATGAAATTGGGTTTAACCGGGCGAGATGATGACGCCGCTTGCGGAGTCTGGATACCGACTGTGAGGATCCATACACCGGCCAGAAACCACTGCCAAACTCGTAAACTTGTGGATGTCGGAAACATGGGGTTGGTATAGCATCTCATCCCAAACCCAGGCAATCCAAGAGTCCTTCCTTTTCGAATAGTAAATGGAGGTTTTATCTTTCTTATGACACATGTCGACCTTACATTGCGCTTGTGATTGCATTGATCGATTATGGTGCCGGCAATTTGAGAAGTGTCCACAAGGCTCTGCTCCACCTTGGAGTGGAGGTTCGTTTGGTTGACGAGCCGGAAGGATTGGAGGGTTGCCCGGGGATCGTACTGCCCGGTGTGGGAGCATTCGACGATTGCTCCATTGCATTGAAAAATCAGTCACTGATGAATGCCACACGTCGCCGAATAGATGAGGGAGCCTGGTTTCTCGGGATATGTGTCGGGTATCAAATCTTGTTTGAACGGAGCGAGGAATTTCAAAGTACCTCTCCTGGCTTTGGCTTATTCAAAGGTTCGGTGGTGCGTTTCCCAGATCAACCGGGATTGAAGGTCCCTCAAATAGGCTGGAATCAAGTTCAGTACACTCATCCAGACTGTCCTATATTCAAAGGAATTCCCGACAACAGCCACTTTTACTTTGTGCACAGTTACCATCCAAAACCTGAGGATCCGTCCATCATTGCCGGAGAAACCCAGTATGGAACGACCTTTGCCTCTGCTGTTTGGAAAGATCGCGTTTTCGCAACCCAGTTCCACCCTGAAAAAAGCCAGGCCCTTGGATTGAAGTTACTGCAGAACTTTGTCGACCTGGTCTGAATTTACCTCGGATCCAGGAGCCCGTGACGGGACATCTGTTCGAGCGTCCAACGATATTCATTCACCAGTTGATCGACCACACTGCGCTGTTTCATGGAATCTGGCATCACCTCCCAGGTGTAGGTTTCCATTTCAAGGTGGGAACAAATTCCTGGATGAGATTTCAGAAAATCTAGCGTTCCGATCAGGTGGTCAACCGTACTGTCGAAAAGACCGGTTGGCAAGTGGTGCAGTGGAATATGAAAATGGATGCGCCATTCTTCCGGCAGATGTGGTTGATTGCTCGGGTTGGCGGCTAATGCATCTGGCAGGTCGCGGTATCGTATGATTTCTCCTCCGACTCTTTTTTCGATGACTTGGTGAAAATACACCTCATCCGAGAAACCTTTCAAGGCGTCCCTGACCTCCATTGTCGGGTGAACTTTCAAGGCCGAACTCAAGTGAATCTTACTGATTTTGATTTTGTGGCCGACCAGTCGTCCCAACGCTTCGTGAGGGTTTTCATATTCGATGGCAAGGTGGCAACAGTCATAGTTGACACCCAGGTGTTCGTTGATGCGTAGATCCCCCCGACGATCCTGACGCATTTGCTCGAAAAATTTGACAGCCTCAGCGGTCGTTTCCAGATAGCACAAGGGTTCAGGTTCGAGACCCAGGTGAAGCTTCTTTCCAGTCCGGGCGCTCAGGTGTTCGATATGCTCAATGCATTTCCAGATGTTCTTGCGAGCTTCCTGAATCTGTCTGTCATGGGTGATGAATTCCTTATAGGAAACCGGCACCGTGCTCACGCTTCCCTCTACATTGTCAGGTAGAAGTTCAACCAATATATCAAAAAGTAGGTTGGTGTAGGTCAATCGTTCCGGGGTGGTCCAATCCGGGCGATAGACATCTTCCTTGACTCGTGTACCGTGAAATTTTCCGTAAGGAAACCCGTTGATCGTGAATACATAACAATTGGTTTCCTCCAACCAGGCTTTGAAGGCTTTCAGGTTTTTGGGCTGGCTCAGGTCGTTGGCTGCCTCATGTCCCAATCTTAATCCAATCGCATATGGTTCATCTGGAGCCACCTTCCGGCGCACCGCCATGGTATGTTGTTTCAGGTTTTGAAAAGTCTGTTCCCAGGATTCTCCCCGGTGAATATTGGTGCAATATGCAAGATGAAGCCCATGCTGCAGTTTCATATTTATGATTTAACTTCCTGTTGACCCAATGATGCTGATGATGCCTGGTCGCATCAAGTCTATTGAACGTGGTCGGGTTGGCCTGTTCAGGCCTTTATTTTGAATTTGGGTGACTGGCTCATGAAGGAAATTGGATTTTGAAAAGTAACTTTGTCGATCCAATTATTCTCATGCCCACGTTGCCGCATTTCGAGCGCGGCATGCGGAACAGCCAGAGGACGGCTGATTCCCCAGTCGCAGGCACTGTTCATCCAGATGCGTTCCGTTCCGAAAGTTTCCAACATGTCAATCGCACGGCTGTGACTGCACTTGGACTCTGGATAGAGAGTCATACCCGCCCAGAATCCTTCATCCAGCACCATGCCAATGGTGTGTTCTTCGACATGGTCGATAACACATCGATCAGGGCGAATGCGTGGGTCATTTTTTAACGCATCCATGATCAGTCTGGTCCCTTTGTATTTGTCTTCCAGATGGGGAGTATGCACCAGAATCAGCTGATCATTTTCAGCGGCTATCTGGATGTGTTTTTCCAGAACGGTGAGTTCGTTCCTGCTGTTCTTGTTGAGTCCAATCTCTCCAATTCCCAGTACATTGGGTTTGTTGATAAATTCTGGTATTAATGCCAAAACATCGTCGGCAAGTTTCAGATCTTCTGATTCCTTGGGGTTGATGCACAGCCAGGAGTAATGAGGTAGATTGAACTTGGCGGCTCGCTTGGGCTCGTGTTCGGTGAGTTGGCAAAAGTAATCGTAAAAGCCCTGGGCGGAGCTTCGATCAAATCCAGCCCAGAAGGCAGGTTCACAAACTGCCTGGCAACCGGCGGTGACCATGGCAATGTAATCGTCGGTGGTTCGGCTGACCATGTGGCCGTGTGGTTCGATATATCGCATTGGGTTCTCCTCTTGTGGTTGATTCAGCCCTGGTTTTCGCCTGGCCATGCTCCACAGGCTGCCTTCGTGGTGGCCGCAGGGATGGGGGTTGTGGTTGGGTCACTGAAGGTCATCAAAACTTTGGCGGCCCTGTCTCTGTGGTCGCTCTCCAGATGTTTCAGTGCCTCTTTCAATGCTTTCATCCGAAAATCATTATCTCCAGGGGCACGATCTACTCGATCAAGAAACGCTGCCAAATCGATCAATTTGTGGCGTGCGTCCATAAAATACATATCCAACACTTGTTGACGTGTCATGGTGTTCATCCTGATTAGAATATAACCGACAAACCGGCAGGGAGAAACTCCAAAATCAATACTTCTACTTGAAAGGATCCGTCAGCATGAGTAGATACCGTGGCTAATCGAGGGGTTGCCAACTCAGGCTAATGGGTTCAAAGTAAATTATCAGCCGATGACACCGCAAAACTTCCATTTTCGACGTGCGACGTTGGAGGATTTGGATATCCTCCGCGGACTCTGGCAGACGGCGCTGCACCCGGTTCTGGAGTTGGAAAAGCGATTGACGGATTTCCAGATTGTGGAGGGCAATGATGGTCGTTTGCTGGGGGCATTGGGGATCTGTGTTCAGGGAGAGGAGGCATGCGTCCATCACGAGGCTTACACCCATCCAGACACTGAAAGCGCGATACGTGAAAAGTTATGGAACCGGTTGAATGTTCTGTTTGTGAATCAGGGTGTTCACCGCATGTGGACACGAGAAAAGGCCGAGTTTTGGAAGGAAAAAGGATTTCGCGTCCCAACAGGGGAAGAAAAAACCAAGTTCCCTTCCAATTTTTCTAGTGGCAACGGAACGCTCCTGGTTTTTCCTCTGAAAGATCTAAAGGCGGAGCGAATGATCGAGCGTAAAATGATGGAGCTTCAGGCCGCTCGAGAGGAGGATGAGGTTCGCTTGGAACAAAAAACCCGCATCATTCGAGTGGTCGCCTGGTCTCTGGCTGGTTTTTTCATGGTGCTCCTCATTTATTTTACCATCAGGGGATTGATGGTGCTGCCGCAGATTCGTCCATAGCGTTGAACTCATCCGCATGGTATGAACTGCGTACCATCGGACCACTCGCCACATGTACGAATCCTCGGGCCTCCGCCATTTTTCCATACCGGTCAAATGTGTCAGGTGGTATATATTCCGCGACAGGTAGATGTTTGATCGTGGGCTGCAAATACTGTCCCAGTGTGAGAATATCACAATTCGCCTTGCGTAAATCATCCATGGTTTGTGTTAACTCCGGCTCCGTTTCTCCCAGTCCAAGCATGAGTCCTGATTTTGTGAAAACCTGGTAGTTTGCTCTGTCTTTGACCATCGCAAGAAGCGCGAGTGAACGGTCATAGGTGGCCCGTGATCTCACTTCTGGAGTAAGGCGTTTCACGGTTTCCATGTTGTGATTGAAAATGTGTGGCCTGGCCGATAGAACCTCGTCCACTGCGTCTTCCTTGAGCAGGAAATCCGGTGTCAGCACTTCGATGATGATGTCCCCATTGCGACGGCGCATGGCCTCGATGGTTTCCCGAAAATGAGCGGCACCACCGTCTGGAAGGTCATCGCGTGCAACCGCGGTAATGACCACGTGTTTCAGCTTCATGCGGGCTGCCGCTTCGGCAACTCGCTCGGGTTCATCAGGATCAAGTGTCAGCGGTTTTTGAGTGGATATCGCACAAAACCCACAGGCTCTCGTGCAGCGATCTCCCGCAATCATGAAGGAGGCCGTGCCCTTGCTCCAGCATTCCCAGTGGTTCGGACACTTTGCGCTTTCGCAAACCGTGTGGAGATTCAACTCATCCAGCAAACCCCTTGTTTGTGCAAAGGTGTTGGTAGTTGGCAAGGCGCGCCTCAACCAGACGGGTAATCGTGGGCGTTGATTGGGGGTTGTTGTCGCTGTGGTTTCCATGTTTCCAATGGGGGAACAGTTCTCAGGAACGGGAGTCAAATCCTTTGGACTGCCACCATGATTCCAGCTCATCCACACCAAAATCGGCAAGGATCTCTCCATTCACATCAATCGAGGGAGTCATGGTGCCGCCGGTCAATTCTCTCAGTTCTTTCATTGCGCAGGGATCCGAAATAACTTCAAGATTTTCGAAGTCCAGTCCCTTGGACTCCAGCCAGTCAATGGCTTCGTGGCACCATCCACAATAGGATTTGGTAAACAATCGGATTTTTAATGACGGATTGGACATATTGGGATTTGTCTATTGGCTTGAGGATGTTTCAGATTCGGTAATAACGGTATCCATGTGTTCATAACAAGGGGCACAACAGCAGAGGAGCCGCAGTGGGGTGTCGCCCGTGTTCCACAGTTTGTGTTTTTTTCCTGGAGGAATGGCAATGGCATCTCCGACCCGCACTTCCCGGTTTTCCGATTCGATTCGCATGCGTCCCTGGCCTTCCAGAATGAAATAAATTTCCTCTGTTTTCACATGGTAATGCTCATCTGTACTGGTACCGGGAGGAACTGTGGCTTCGGCCAGGCTCTGATTGGCAATGGCAGAATTACGATAAGCCAACAGCTCACGTATCTGTGAACCGTCTTTGGTGATAAAAGGCTCCACCTGATCCAAGTTGACCACGTCCATATGCCAAAAACTTAGCGTAATTACTGCGAAGACTAAAACAACTTTCCTAACTGAAATTGTTAGGAGCTTTGGTCATCGATCTATCGGCGCATCATCAAAATTTGCCCACAGCAATTTGTTTGTGTTATTCAATGATAATGGCGCCGGGTGGATAAAACCATGTTCCAGATCCTGAAGAATTCATGGGGTCAAGCATATGGTATCTTCCTTCATGTTCGATTCTAGAAATAGAATCAAGCGGCACATACGTCGTTCGATATGTTGTCACTTTTTCTTTCATGTGCACTATAGGTTGGGCTAGTAACACAAGCCAGTCATTACTAGGATACACGCTAAGAGCCTTTATTTGAGTGCCGTCGATTAGATGAATAGTGAATTTTTCATTTTCGATAAACTCATGGTCGGCTTTTGGAAATACTGGAAAGGACTGTAGTTCTTTATTTTTGCTGTTCGCGTGACAAGCGGTCAACAAGATCAAAAGCACCGGTAATGGCAGGTATTTCATTCACTTTTTTGTGTAACATTGAGTTTTTACTAATGTCACGTTAATTAGCAGAGAGCTCAGAGAGAGTTGCCTCTGTATGCTTCACGTTTGATTAGCGATAAATTCCACTTGCACTTTATCTGATTGTAAACCGAGCATTGTATTTTTTGATATCTTCAATCAGAGTTACCACAGTTATATGATCAATGTTTCGAGCAAAATTAATTGAAGGGCCGTGCCTAAAAGTATGTTGTCAATTTCTACTAATGCAAATATCAGTAACTCTAATGTATATTGCATAAATGTTTAACCAGGTAAAGTTTCTTTTATTTGTAGTTATTTTTCTGGTTACTACGCCAGCAAATGCCGTTGAATTGCAATATGGGGAGTTAAGTTATCAAGCAGTGAATGGTGAGATCACAATCACTGACTGTGATGAATCGGTGATTGAAATTGAAATACCAAATAAAATTAAAAATTTACCTGTTGTCGCGATAGGAGATGAGGCCTTTTGGATTTGTACCAAGCTCAAGGCTATTTCATTACCAGATACCCTCGTCTCAATTGGAGATCGAGCATTTCAGGCATGCCATTCTCTCACTTCAATTTCAATTCCCGCAGGTGTTAAGGACATTGGGGTTGCTGCTTTTTCGAACTGTTCCATGCTGACGGAAATTGATTTAGGATCTAAAATAAATATTCTAAATAAGCATGTTTTCCATGGTTGCATTGCGCTTGATAACATTATTCTCCCTGATTCATTAGCAACTATTGAGGATTTTGCTTTTTCTGAATGTCAATCATTTGCAAGCATCAATATCCCAAGTAATGTAGATTTTATAAGTAGTTTGGCCTTTGATAGGTGCAGTTCTTTGACTGGTATCAACGTTAATCAGAATAATCTCCATTATGCTTCTGATGAAGGTGTTTTATTTAGTAAGTCTCGTAAAACCCTTGTAACAGTCCCTCCTGGCCGGGAAGAGCGGATTTATCGCATTCCCGATTCAGTTACGGTAATCGGAAGTTCAGCCTTCAATCGATGTGGTAACCTGAAATCCATTGTCATTCCTGATAATGTTGTAAACATTGAGGATTGGGCATTTCAAAATTGTTGGGCTTTGAAGAGTATCTCCATCCCTGAGAATGTCTCTTCCATTGGGGATTCGGTATTTTATAGATGTGATTCTTTAGCTGAAATTGAGATTCCGGAAAATGTGAACTCGATAGGTAATTTTGCTTTCTACAGGTGCAGGAAGCTCGAATCTCTCATTATACCGCAAAGGGTAAATGAAATTGGTGAATCCGCTTTTTCCTATTGCGAAAGCTTGAAAAGCCTAGTGATTCCGGATGCTGTCAGTTCAATCGGGGCTTCGGCTTTTTCTGAATGTAGTTCCTTGATGCAAGTTTACATTCCTGATGGCCTGACCAGAGTTCAGGAAATGACATTTTTTAATTGTTGGTCACTCGAAAATGTAATTTTACCTGAAACCGTGACTTCCATTGGAGCCTCTGCTTTCGAACGTTGCTTGTCACTGACCCAGATCGATTTTCCTTCCAAGTTAGCGAACATAGGTGAAAGGGCATTTCTGAATTGTAGGTCATTAAATAACATAAGAATACCTGAAACTATAAAATCAATTGCAGATATGGTTTTTTATCGGTGTATAACGCTCGAAACTATTTCTATCCACGAAGGGTTGCATTCGGTTGGTCGGGGAACTTTTGCCGAATGTCAGTCATTGCACCAATTGAACCTCCCCTCTTCTGTGAGGTCTATAGGAAGTGGAGCTTTTAGTCTTTGTACAGCATTGAGCAGCTTCGCAATACCAGACGGTGTTAAAATAATTCCCGAAAATTTGTTCGATGGTTGCGATTCCTTATCCCAAGTAAATATTCCAGATAGTGTGATTCAAATCGATAGCCGAGCCTTTGCCCGATGCCAATCGTTGAAGCATCTTCTTATTCCCAAAAGTGTCGTTAGAATGTGGGGCTATGTATTTGAGGATTGCATTTTGCTTGAGGAAGTAAATCTCCCGCCTGATGTAGTTTTTTTAACTTCAGGGGTTTTTAAAGGGTGTAAATCTTTAAAAACAATTGAATTACCGAAAACGATGACATCTATTCCGTACCAAATGTTTTCTGGCTGTGATTCCTTGGACTCTATTTTCCTCCCGGAACAAGTCACTACAATCGGAGGCTCTGCATTTAATAATTGCAAGTCTTTAGCCTCTATTTCTCTTCCATCAGGTGTATCGCAAATAAGTCACGCTGCATTTAAAGGATGCAGTAAGTTAACCGGTATAGAGTTGCCATCCAATGTTACTAGAATAGGGGATTTGGCATTTGCTCAATGTTATTCATTAAGAAGCGTCAGTCTTCCTGGTGCGCTTAGATATGTCGGGGATGGAGCCTTTAGCAAATGCTCTGCGTTATTGAAGATAAAATTACCTGAAAATGTAGAATATATCGGGAGAAATGCCTTCGAGGGTTGTTTCCATTTGAGGGAAGTCAGGTTGCCTGAAAAAATAAGAAGGATCGGAGATCAAGCATTTAAGGATTGTCACCGGCTTGTAAGTGTTAACCTTCCGGTGAGTCTCACTTATTTTGGTTCTGGATTGTTTTTGGGTTGTTCTCAATTATCGGAGTTATTTATTGAAAAGGAATATCATTCAAAACAATGGGCCATCTACTTGGGTGCCTTTGATATTTATCCTGGAGGGTTTAAAAATATTTCGGAATTTAAGGGCTCGTTTGCTCGATTAAGTATTCAAAATTTAATCAAAACAACTAATGAAACTACAGCTGTAACAGTTCGTGTTCGTGCATCAATCGGAACACGATTCCAATTGTGGTTTACTGGAAACCTTGTCGATTGGGAGAATGATGGTTCTGAATTTATCGTCGAAGACATTCCAATGATTTTCTCCTTTGAGTTTAATGACACTATGCGTTTTTTTCGACTTGTCGAACTCCAGTAATAAAGATTGGCGCTCTCCTTAACAGTTGTTAACGGAAGTCCCTGATACTTGATAACCATTCTGTAGTAATTCCATGAGCTTTCAGTATTCAATGTAAAGACTACAGTATCTCCATCCGCCGCATCATTCGATTGTCATTTCTACCCAATAAGCACACCAATTGACAGCCCTGTCTTTTGTAGTTACAATATGTAGGTATATTAAAGTAAAACAAGGCTGAGCGCATTGAACTTTGAATGGGATGACTACAAGAATCAAAGCAACCTCGATAAGCATGGTATCTCCTTCGAGGAAGCTGCTTTAATTTTCGAAGGAGTCACCCTATCAAGGATAGATGACCGGAAAGATTATGGAGAAACGCGCATAATCACTATTGGGAAAATTGCAAGTTTAGTGGTTGTAACGGTGGTTCATACCGATCGCGATGGCAATATTCGTATCATCACTGCACGCTCAGCTAACCGTTTGGAAAGGAAAGAATACGATGACCATTGTGCGCAAATCTTTGAATGAACTTTCCATCTCTAAAGAGCGGCTGGCAAAGCTGGCAGCCATTAGGGATGAAGATATTGATTACAGTGATATTCCGGAGTTGGACGCTGATTTCTGGCAGCATGCAAAAATGTCAGTGCCTCCTGGGAAAAAGCAATTAACCATCCGACTCGATGCCGATGTTCTGGCTTGGCTGAAGGCCCAGGGCAAAGGATACCAGAGCCGGATTAATGCGATCCTTCGTTCCTACTACGAAGCGCATCAGGGAAAAACACGCTAGACCCAAAAAGTGAGCTGAATTCCAGGATTCTGTTCATTAATTATTTTTGCTGCCTTCTTCAAAAGGCATCTGTGGTTTTGAAACCGGTGAAACGGAGGAAAGGTGATCCCGGGGACCCAGGTCCCGAAACGCTCGGTTCATTCACGAACAGTATTTTCTAATCCCCTGTTCTTTACCTGACTTTCTGATGATTCCTGCCATCAAGGTCAAAGTTGCTGCGATCACCATTCCGTATGTTGATGGCTCGGGCAAAATAACCAGGACTTCGCCTGGAGTGAGTACGCCGTCATAAATACGCACATCGTCCAGGTATCCATCGAATCCTTCCGTTAATGAATCGGAACGATTTCCAATGCGGGTTGGATTGGCTGTTACATAACTGATCGAATTCGCCGAGCTGAATGTGTCGACCTGGGCGCCGTTGAAATAAAGGATTCCCTGTTTGGTTGTGTCATCGAAAGTGGCGGCAACATGAGTCCAGGTGTTCTATTCGAACTCCGGTTGCTTGGTGGTATTTCTTGAAACAGCATCCTTTTGGAACCTTCAAAAAAGTAAATTTCTTGTAAGTTTCCCGTTTTGACATGCGTCTTATGGAGAAAACAGATGATAGCAGAGGAACAGGAACGAATATTTGTCGAATGGATGAAGGATCATCAGGGGATCTTCTATAAGATCGCCAACACCTTTGCCGAGGGGAACCAGATAGAGGATCTGGTACAGGAGCTTCGATTGGCTGTTTGGAAAAGCATTCCCAAGTATACAAACAAATCCAAACCCTCGACATTTATTTACCGGGTCTGCTTGAACAGGGCACTTTCCTTGCAAAGGAAAGACGCATCGTATCATCAAAAGTTGGAGGCTTATCGAACGCATGTGGATGTCACCACGTCGTCCGAGGGGCCGAATCCATTATTGGATCGAATCTACACCGAAATCAAAAAACTCACACCTTTGGACAGATCAATCATTTTGTTGCATCTGGAAGGGTGGTCTTACCAGGAGATTGCTGAAAATTTTGACATGTCCGTCAATTTGATAGGAGTGCGTCTCAACCGTATTAAAAAACAACTGACAAACAATTTAGGAAGAGGATCAAATGAGCTTTGAAGAAATAGAACACCAATGGAAAACCCAACCACGAAGAGAAATGTCCGAGCGAGAAGCGCAGGAATGGGTTCGTAAAGTCAATCGCAGTGAATGGGTGAAATGGGTGGCATTATGGGCCGGGTTGCTCACTGCGGTGGTGCATGCACCTTTGCGACTCACGCTGCTGTGGAATAGCGAGAAACTACACTTGGTCAATTGGGTGTTTGAATGTCTGTTCCTTGGGGTTCCCATCATTGCCTGCCTGATCACCATGATTGGATTGAGGAGACGCGATCAGTCGCGGAAAGCCTGTCATATGCATGTGATCAGACTTTTGGAGCTTATGGTGAGCACAACCAACCAGGAGATAAAAGAGATTCGTTATCACAGCCCAGCTATCATGTCAGGTTTCCTATTATTGGTTGGAGTGTCACGTTGGTCGGCTTATGTGACGGGGTATGAAAGTGCCCAGAAAAGCATGGTCCTTTTTGGTTTGATTTCTGGCATCATCCTCATTTGTGGTGCAGTGCTTTATCATCGCTTGTCGGCATTTCTGTTACCTCGAAGAGATTATTTGACCCGATTGATTCATGAACTGCGCCAGAACGGATGACTTCTACCAAACATGAGATTCATATCCAGCTGGCAATTATAGCCAAATTGATATTTAAGGAAGCATGACTTTTGTCTTACAAATCAACTTTCGCGGTTGCCTGGCTTTGGTTTCAGTAATGCTTTTACTGCTCTGCATGGGGTGTGTATCGGACTCCAAGTCGACCATTGTTCAAACTCATGGAGAGCCAGAACAAACTGCCAACAGGACCGATGACTCAGGGGGACCCTTGAATCCATTACAGGCACTCTACGATGTGAAGCACATTGAACTGGATTTACAGATCCTGCCGGAATCGAAATCAATCCAGGGGACAGCCACATTGGAATTGTCAGTGGTACATTCGCTGGAAGAAATTCTGCTGAATTTTGATTCACGATTCACTACTTCCGATGTTCGAGTGAGCACTGAAGGAGGTATTTCAATTCCTTCCAGGTTCAAACATGCACAAGGTCTTTTGCATGTTTTCCCAGCCCTGGAGTTGCCTGCTCAAACTTTGGTAAGAATAGAGGTTGATTATAGCGGGATACCCCTGGAAGCCAAAAAAGCACCATGGGACGGGGGTTTCACCTGGTCTGAAACAAAGGATGGTCACCCCTGGATTGCAACCACGGTTCAAGGTGAGGGGGGAGATTTATGGTTCCCTTGCAAGGATCATCCTTCGGACAAGACAGAGGCTGCAGATCTCAAAATGACGGTGCCTGCTCCTCTGGTGGTTGCCGCGAATGGGAATTTGGTGTCCACGGTAAGAGAGCAGGAGGGTTGGATCACCTACCATTGGAAGACGCAATATCCGATCAGTAATTATAATTTGGCGCTCAGTATCGCACCTTATGAATTGGTTCAATCCGATTACACCTGCAGTGATGGTGTCGTCATGCCCTTTCAATTTTGGGTATTGCCAGAATCAAGGGAAAAGGCCGAAAAAGTGTTGCCCGAGTTCAAGCGTCACATGGCCTTTTATGAGCGGCGACTTGGGCCGTATCCGTTTCGCAATGAAAAATACGGAGTGGTGGAGACCCCTCATCTGGGAATGGAACATCAAAGCATCATCGCCTATGGAAACAAGTTTCGGGGCGGTCCTCATGGTTACGATTGGCTGCATCACCATGAACTGGGGCATGAGTGGTGGGGGAACCTGGTGACGGCAGATGACTGGCGGCATTTCTGGCTGCACGAAGGATTATGCACTTACATGCAGGTGCTCTATGCAGAAGAACGCCAGGGAATGATGGCTTATCATCATGCCATGTACGTGGATCGCAAGCGTATCACCAGCAAACACCCTTTAGTCCCGAAAGAGTCAACTTCCATTGATATCATCGACGATCAAGTGGGTTCAGACGTCTATTTCAAAGGCTCATGGATTTTACATTCATTGAGGTATTTGATCGGAAAGAAAGATCTGGAGAAGGTTCTTCGATTGTTTGCCTATCCTGATCCTGAAATGGAATTACATCGGGAAGGGGAAGCGATTCGATTTGCAACCACACAAGAGTTTATCAGCACGGTTTCTTCAGTTACGGGGCAAGATCTGGGTTGGTTTTTTGATGTCTATTTGTACCATGCACCGCTTCCAGTTTTGACCGAAAGGCTGGAGGATGATCAATGGATTTTGGATTGGGATGTGCCTGAAGGGTGTCGCTTTCCAATGCCCTTGGAAATTGAACTCAATGGTCAAACAACGCGTCATTCATTCGACAACGGCCAGCTGAGACTGGACGCGAAATCATGGCAGGGAGCCGTCCTGGATCCGCAACGTTGGATATTGATGGAAGAGCGCAGCGCCTTGCTTGGTAATCCTTATCAGGAAACGTTCGACTAATTCTGGGATAACTTGCCTTCGGGGCGACTGTTGGCTCTGAGGGATTCGTCGAATGATTTCATTTCACTCAGCATGGCTTTGACCCGCTGTGGGTGTTTGGTCGCCAGGTTTTCCGTTTCCGATAAATCATGACCCAGGTGATAGAGTTCGATTTCGTTGTTGAACCTGATTTTCCACATTCCCTTACGCATGGCTTCGAGCTTTCGTCCACGGTAGTAGTAAAAGGACTCGTGAGGGGAACGCGCATCAGGTCGTCCAAGCATCAGTGGGAAAATATCCATGCCGTCAATCACCCGGTCCCCAGGTACTGTTGCTCCGGTGATTCTTGCGAAAGTGGGTAGAAGGTCGATGGTGGAGGCGATTTCATGACATTCGCTGCCGGCAGGAATCTTGCCCGGCCAACGCATGATGCAGGGTACGCGCATACCTCCTTCATAGGTTTGGAATTTGTAACCGCGCAGAGGAAGAGCGGAACCGCCGTGGCCGTTTTTCAAATTCCACGGTCCATTATCGGTCGTGAAAATCACCAGGGTATTTGAATCTAGCTTGAGCCGTTTCAAGGTGCTGAGTATCTCACCTACACTCCAGTCGATTTCTTCAATGGTATCACCGTAAAAACCTCCGGCACTGGTATCCTTGAATTTAGGCGAAGCCGCCAAAGGGATGTGAGGGAGGGTGTGGGGAATGTAGAGGAAGAAGGGGTTCTTTTGGTTTTCCTCCATGAACCGGATGGCTTCCTGTGTGTAACGTTGGGTTAATGTGGATTGATCGCAAGGGTATTCGATGACTTCTTCATTTCGGAGGAGTGGCACCCAATTCTTCCTGGGTTTGTCCGATTTGATTTTCTCTCTGGTCATTCCCTCCCTCAAGACAAGGTCTTCTGCCAACGGCATGGATGGATCGATGGTCATGTCATTGCTGTAAGGAATGCCGTAGTATTGATCAAAGCCCTGATGAGTTGGCAGGAACTCCGTGTGATGACCCAGGTGCCATTTTCCGATGCAGGCCGTAGCGTATTTCTCCGCTTTAAGCATGTCTGCAATGGTGATCTCAGATGGATTCAATCCGATGTCGTGACGAGGGAAGAGCACTCCCGGAATATTGACCCTTGTAGGATAACATCCCGTCAACAAAGCGGCTCGTGAAGGCGAACAAACAGAATTGGCTGAGTAAAAATCAGTGAACCGCATGCCTTCGAGAGCCATCTTATCCAGATTGGGAGTTTTGATTTTGGGGGCTCCAAAACAGCCGATATCCTGATAACCTTGATCGTCGGTGAATATGAGGACTATGTTGGGTGATTTGGCAGAAACGTTGAATGCCAGGCAAGCGCAACAAAGCACAGCAAGTCTCAAGAGCGCCTGGTGCAATTCATAAAATAAGGTCTTCATGATGATTGGAATGATTGGTTTTTAAGAATGGAATTAATATTTGGCCACTTCACGGTCTTTGCCACATCCCAGAGCCTTGGCCATTTCAGAAGCTTTGGATAGCATCATGCCCGCTTCACTTGCCACCGCGATGAACTGAAATCCCTCTTCACGTCTGCGTTCTGCAGAAGCCACATCAGGAACATGAATTCCAGATGCGACGCCGTATTTTTTCCCCACAGCTTGAAGGTGTTTGAGGGCATCTATGAACTCCTGTTTCTCGCTGTCCCATTTGGGTTTTTCACCCATGGATTTCAACAGGTCGTTGGGGCCGATGAAAAAGGCATCGATACCCGGCACACTCAAAATCTCTTCGGCATTTTCGATGGCTTTGACATGCTCCAGTTGAAGGACGAGCAACACTTCCTCATTCGCCCTCTCATAGTAGGTCGCCGGATCTGTCTGGAAACTGACGGCATGGAGCATACCCCCAACAGATCGCGATCCCATTGGAGCGTAAAATGTCGAATCCACAGCTAACTCGGCATCTGATTTGCTGCAAATCATGGGCAGAATCACACCCCAACCCCCGTTATCGAGGACGCGTTTAATATTCTCACCGGTATTCCATGCCGGGCGTGCCATGGGAACGGTGTTGGTTCCCGCGATGGCCGAGTAACAGAGGGAAGCGGTCTCCACACCAATCGGCATGTGCTCAATATTCAAGTTTAGCCAGTCAAAACCAACATTTGCCATGAGCAGGGCAGTGGTTGGATCTGGAATGGAAAGCCAGCTTCCAATGCTGGCTTCTCCTCGTTTGAGCTTAGCTTTGACGTGGTTGGTTTTCATGTTTAGGGCGAAATTGGATTCAGGCTATTTCAGTTTGGCTCGTAGTTGAGCTTGATCAAGTGTTTCTGGATTGACCAGTAGTTTTGGGCGTCGTCCTTCCATGAGGTCGACGATTGCTTCTGCGGCGGCGAGGCTGACTCGCTCACCTGTTTCACGACTGCTTGAAGCTTGATGTGGTGAAAGCAAGAGGTTTGGAGTGGATCGAAATGGGTGATCTTCAGGAAGCGGTTCCTTGATGAAGGCATCCAGCGCGGCACCTGCAATCCAGCCTTCATTTAAGGCTTGCGCGAGAGCTTCCTCATTCACATGGGCGCCACGCGCTGTGTTCACAAGAATGGCGTCCGATTTCATCGATCTCAATTGTTCAACTCCGATCATCCCCTTGTTCTCCTCGGTTAATGCGGCATGGATCGTGATGAAATCGCTCTCTTTGAGTAAAGTATCCAGATCGACGAAATCCACTCCCAACTTTTTGGCATCAGGATGGGGCATGACATCATATCCAAGAACCCGCATACTAAACCCGGATGCCCGCTTAACAACGGCCCTACCGATACGGCCACATCCAATCACCCCGAGAGTTTTGCTACCAAGATCCACGCCCCATTCCACGTTCCAGCCTCCTTCCCGCATGGTCTGGTGCACACTGTAAGTTCTGCGGGCCATGGTCAAAAGCAGTGCGAAGGCATAATCAGCGACTGCCTCATCCAGAAGGCCGGGGGTGTAGGCAACCGGTATTCCGGCCGCGGTGGCATCAGGGACATTGATGGAATCATAACCGACTCCCCATCTCGAAATAATCTTCAACTGGCTTCCTTCCGCCGAGTTAAACACATCCGCATTGTAAACATCCGGGCTGCAGAGCACAGCGTCATGCCCCTTTAATTGTTCCAGAAGTTCATTGCCGGATAATGGACCCCATTTGGGGGGAATGGTAACTTCGCAGCCTTTGGATTTCAGAAACTCAATGGCGGGCTTGCCGACCACTTCAAACGTGCGTGCCGTGATTAAAATTTTCCATGCCATGGTGCTGCAGTGTAAATTGCAGGGATAATCCTGCAAGAATCCTTTCAATTGTAACCAAATATTCCTCGACAGGGTTGTGTGTTCGATGGCATGTCATGACGGTAATCATATGAGTTCGAAAAAACCAAACATCCTGATTCTTTGTACTGGAAATTCATGTCGCAGTCACATGGCTGAGGGAATATTAAGACATGCGGTTGGAGATTCAGCTGCTGTTCACAGTGCCGGATCGAATCCTACCGGTGAGGTGCATCCTCTGGCAATTGAGGTGCTGAAAGAGATTGGTTTGGATATTTCCGGTCATACATCGAAGCATATGAATGATTTCCTGGATCAAGATATCGAGATCGTCATTACAGTCTGCGACAATGCGGATCAGGCCTGCCCTCAGTTTCCCGCCCAGGTCCGTCGTTACCATTGGCCATTCCCTGATCCTGCCAAGGCGCAGGGCGGTGAAGAAGAGGTGCTCCAGGTTTTCCGGCAAGTGCGCGATCAGATTCGCTTGATCTTTGACATGTATGCGGCGGGATTTGTTGACGGAGCTGAACTGTTCAAAAGCGGCGATTCATAATTAATCTTGTTCTGTCATGATTCCCAAATGGATCATTGGTGAGACCGTAGGAACCTTTCTCCTCATCTTCTTTGGATGTGGCGCTGTGGCTGGAGCTGTCGCTTTCAATGCGTTCCAGGGAGTCTTTCAGGTGGCTTCCGTTTGGGGCTTCGGCCTTACCATCGCCATTCTCCTCACACGAAATCATAGTCAGGCTCATTTCAATCCGGCCATCACTTTACCCATGTATCTGTTCAAAGGCATGCCTGGTCGGTTGGCATGTGGATATGTGTTTTTTCAGATGCTGGGAGCTTTTGTTGCTGCTTGCGCATTGTTCCTCATTTTTCGGGAACCCCTTTCAGCGCACGAGAAATCCTTGGGAATTCAACGAGGTCAACACGGAAGTGAAGCCACTGCCATGGTGTTCGGTGAATATTTTCCCAACCCTGGGGGTAATCCACTGACTTCTGAGGAAGAAAGTCGATTGTCCACATCCAGTGCGTTTTTCGCAGAACTGATAGGAACCGGACTTTTGGCATTCGCGGTCTTTGGCTTGACCTCAGAGATGGTTGAAAAGCGACTTGGTGACGCTGTGCCCTTTTTGATCGGCATCACCTTAACCATTCTTATTTGTATTTTTGGCCCTGTTACCATGGCCTGTTTCAATCCTGCCAGAGATTTTGCGCCCAGATTGTTTTCAGCCCTGGCAGGGTGGGGTGGTTTGCCCTTTCGTGTTAACGGGCAGGGATGGTGGATCGTCTACATTGCAGCACCCCTTTGTGGTGGCGTGATGGGAGCTTGGCTAGCCACCAGGATGTTTCGAAAACAAGATTGATCTCCTTGATTCTCGCAATCATCTCATCGTTGACACCCGGCGCAGGTCGCGGGATCTCGCATGATCAAACCGGAAGCAAGCGGAGATCGTTCCCAGAAAAAAGATTCCCGTTTTTCCGGGTGATGACCCATTTGATGCATCGTTTTTGCCTCAAAGAGGCGACCATTTGCGACCACCCATTCGATGTTTTGTGATTGGCGAATATCCTGGGTTGGATCCGCGTCTTTCTCGAAAATAACCAGATCTGCCAACTTACCAACCTCAATGGTTCCAAGATCCTTGTCCAATCCAAGATACCTGGCTCCATGGATCGTTCCCGACCGCAGAGCTTCAAATGGAGTCATGCCTCCCTGAACAAAACTCCACATTTCCCAGTGTGTGCAAATGCCGTTGAGCTGACCGTGCCCGCCTGCCTGGACAAGGCCGCCTTGATCGATCAATCGTTTGGTGATGCGAGCCTGGCGGATGTGGTTGTAATCTTCGATCGGAGCCGTGGTTCTGCGACGTGCACGGGGGATGACCTTGTGAGGCGGGTTGAACGCCATTACTCGGTCGTTTCGCCACACTTCATCCACATCATACCAATAGTTTTCACCTCCAAGCCCTCCGTAAGCGACACTCAATGTCGGAGTGTACCCCACCGCGGCTCCGCGCCACAGGTCCAGCACATCTCCGTAGATCATTTCAACCGGAACCGTGTGTTCGATCCCGGTATGACCATCCACGATCATGGTTAAATTATGCATAAAAGTGGCACCGCCTTCAGGCACAACCATCATGCCTAATTCGCGGGCCGCCTTGATGACCTGTTGCCTCTGATCCCGTCTTGGTTGATTATAACTTTTCACACTGAAAGCACCCACTGCTTTCATCCTTTCCAGGTGAAATTTGGCGTCTTCCAGAGAATTGATTTCCGCTTTATAACTCCCTGCGGCTCCATATAGAATGCGACCGGTCGAGAAGGTGCGGGGTGCTGTTATCAGACCCGCTTTCGTCATTTCGCTGGCAGCAAAAATGGATTGAGTGTCATTGGAGGGATCATGAATCGTTGTCACGCCGAATCCAAGGCGAGCGTAGTCTACCCAGTTTTGTTGAGGGATGATTCCCGAGGTCGCCTGTTGTCCATGAGCATGTGTATCGATAAATCCTGGTATGACCATTCGGCCTTTGAGTTGAACAATGTGTGCATCTTCAGGGACCGCAACTTTGCTGTCCGGTCCAACTTCCACGATTCGGTTTTCCTCAACAATGATGGTGGTATTTTCTTCAATGAATGGACTGGCCATGGAAAGCATCCGACCACCGACCAATGCAATCGTACTGGATGGTTTGTCATGGACGGCGTCAAAACCAACATGAATGACTTCAGGTTCGTCCAAATCTTCCTCATTCGACGAAGTCATTTTCTCAAGGGACACCGGCAGCGAAAAAAGTTCGGGACCCAGTGACCAATGCAAGGTGATGTCGGGACCTGAGAAATGCACCCAGTCACCCGCCGTTTCGCTGGCTTTGATCATGGGTATTCCTTTTTGGTCCGGGCCCAGGTTGATGGTTCTGCCGGTTTGGATGAAGGGGGCCACGTAGACATGAAACCTCTCCACAAACCCTACCCATTTACCGTCAGGTGATACTTGATAATCGGTTGCCCATGCACTAGTGAAATGAGTACGTTCTTCTTTCCCGTCGATACCAATGGAAATCAGCTTGCGATTATCTGCATTGGGTGCTGACGCAGTTTTTTGTAGAAACACCCGATCGTTTGCGGAACCGAATTGAGGCCTGGACCCGCTATCGGTAACTTTGACAGCCTTTCCACCTGTGAGGGGGGCCGCATAAATACCCTGGTCTCTTGACCAAAGCGGGCTTGTCAACCAGCCCCCTCCTGTTCTCTGAAACACGACAGTGGTTCCGTCCGGAGAAATGACAGGGTCGGTATAATGGCCGGGTTTCGTTGTGATAGCCCAACTTTTTCCATCCCCTTCTGATGAGAGTGATATGGCTCGTACCTGTCCCAATTCCTGATCATTCCAGGTGGTGTAGACCAAAGTTTGACCATCGCGTGAGAAGCTTGGGTGAAATTCGAAATGTGTGTTTTGTTCGGTCAGTCGAGTAGGTTTTCCATCGGGTAAATTCTTTACGTAGAGATGGCCCAAAGCTTGATAAACGACCTTATCACCCTGGGGGGATACCCGCACCCACCGAAGCATGCGAACTGGAAAGGAATTGGGTGCAACTTCAACAGGAAATCGCACGGGCTCCGCAATTTCTCGAGTGTCACGGACTCGAAACGGAATCTCGTGAACGGTGGTGTCGGCCACATTTAAACGCCAGATTTTTCCTCGCGCCCAAAAGACAAGGGAACCTCCGTCGGGTGTCCAGGCGAAACCTGGATAGACTCCATGAATGGCCCAGGTCTCCTGCATGTCTCTCTCGAGATCATCATAAAGCAACATGACGGCTCCCGATTCGGAATCGAACACATGCAATCCTGATTTTCCATCGACGCGGCGAACGAAGGCAATGGTGCTGCCATCAGGAGAGGGGGTGGGGCGGCATGCGCCTCCGGGTCCATTAATGAAATTTAATGTCTTGCCCGTTTCCAGTTCGAGCCTTTTAACAACGTAGATTTGCCCATTGGAATCTTTGTCATATTCAAAAGTGGAACCCGGACTCGCGTCTTCGGAGTAATAGAGGTATTTGCCGTCCGGGGAAAAAACAGGTTCATTGACGTCTTTTTGTTCGTTTGTTTTGGAAGTCAATTGTACTCCCGCATGGGCACCTCCCTTGATGCCAGATCGATGAAACATCCACATCTCTCCAGTGCCCAGTGAGCGTCGACTGGTGAAATGCTTGCGTGCGACAATGTATTCTCCATCCGGCGACCAACTTGGATTGTTAAAAAGGCGGAATGTCTCCTGAGTGATTTGGTTCAGTTCCCCGCTGGCAATGTGTATGGTCCAAATGTTGTCACCACCTTTTTCGTTTTTACCCGTGCGATCGCTTGTGAATGCCAGATATTCTCCATCTGGACTGAATCGGGGTTGCATGTCCCAGGCGATGCCTGAAGTCAGGTGTACGAGAGATTGCGGGTTCTGATCAGTTACGCCTTCAATGGGCATCAAGTAAAGATCTCCCAGCAGATCAAAAGCGATGTGCCTTCCATCGGGACTTACATCCAGATTCATCCAGGTACCCTCGCGAGTGTCGATAATCTGCTCAAAACCCGGGCCTTGAACATCGTCTACATTCCAGGACTGTTTGCCTTCGCTTTCCTCCTGAGTGCTCTCTTCTTGATCAGCCGCTTCATCCCCGATCGCGAACAAGCAGGTTGTCAAAAAACAAACCATCGATGCCAAGATCCAATGCCTTAATTTGAACATGCAGCCAGTATGAACCTAAACCTGCAAATTGGGCGATGAAAAATCTCAGTTGTGTCTCGGGTAAAAATCCTCAGAGTCTTGCGTCTGATGGAGTGATATTGCTGCCGAGCCATGGAATATCCTGCTCTTGTCGCACATGAAATACGGGAACTCCAGTGGAAGCCAGCGCGGCCCGTTCGGGGCTTGGAGCTGCCCAATCAGGTTGTATTTCGCTTTGCCAGTTTACCTGGATCAATGAAATACGAAACTTTGATGCCTTTAACGCAATCAATCCATGGAGCAGTGTTTCGTTGAGGGTTCGCGCAATAACAATAACTGATGCATCTCTAGGCAATCTGTTTTGATAATTTGAGATCCAAGGTGCAAAGGTTGCATTTTTGGCAAATTCCATTTTTGCCAATGACTCCTTAATGACGGGCAACTGATGCTCTCCTTTTTTTGTGGGGACAATGATCGCTTCCTCAATCGGTCCAGTTTCTTTTGGCGACCTTGCGAACCAGGGGCTATCCAGCTTCCTGATGGATTCCAAATCCTCGCGTTGAATACGTTCCGCCTTGTCTCCTGCCAGAGCCATGAGTCCAACTTGCTCGCCTTTTTCATGGAAAGCATGGGCCAGCGAAGCGGCGGTTGTCACCAGTAATTGAGATTCGGCAATGGCTTTTGCGCCTTCAAAGGATTCCAGGTGAAAATCAATCACGATGGTCGCTCCCTGAATACAGGTAGGATCAAAGATGCGTGTTTGCAGATGGCCCGTTCTGGCCGTGGCTCTCCAGTGGATTCGATTGAGGGGATCCCCTGCTTGATAGGGACGAATACCTGAATAACGCGCAGGATCTTCAAACAGCCGATGAGTAATGGAAGTTTCCCCCAGGGCGCGATTCGATTCCCATTGGTTGCGCTGAATCGGGATGATTTTCGGAAGCACTAGTATGCCATCTCTTTTACCAAGGGTGCGATGTCTTTGGTGGAGCCCGAAAACGTCGCCTGTTTCCACTTGAACAGGTCCCAATGGGTAATAACCTGGAGCACTAAATTTAGCTTCGTAATTGAACCCATGATTGGATTTTGGTTTCAGGCTCTCAAGTGATAAGCGAGAACCTTTGAGCTTGAGTCTTGGTGGGCTGCAAGTCAGGTCGTCCACCGGCCCCTCCTCTTCCATCAGGACCCAGGGGATGGTGAATGGAAGGTTGTTATTCACCGTGACAGAAATCTGGACGGAATCCCCTATCTCAAGTTGTTTTTCTTGTACATATCGTGTGGAAGTTAAACCTTGAATCCATATGGATGAGAGGGTGCGTGTCAGAATGAGAATTCCCGCCAGGACATACATGGCGTAAACAAGGAGGTCGAGTTGAAGGAGGAATCCAATCAACAGCAAAACGCCTGTTCCGAGAATCCATCTCATGATGACAGGTCTTCGGTGGTGACTTTGGGGGTGGGGATGGAAGCGAGGATTTCCTTGATGACATCCCTGGCAGATTTTTTTCTCAATCGAGTTTCCGGTTTCAGCAGCAGCCTATGCGTTAATATGTATGGAGCGATGTATTTCACATCATCGGGTGTGACAAAATCAAAACCATGTATCCCAGCATAAGCCTGCGCACAGCGAAATAATGAAATGGATGCTCTCGGGCTGGCTCCCAGCAGCACATCGGCGTGATGACGTGTCGACTCAACAACCTCCACGATGTAACCGGTGATTTTGGGGTGGACAAAAATGTCACGAACGAGAGCCTGACATTGAAGGATTTCTGCTGAGTTGGTCACAGCCTCCAATGAATCAATGGGATGCTCCAACTGCAAATTCTGCAGCATCAACATCTCTTGATCCGTTCCAGGGTAACCCAATTGCAGGCGCATGATAAAGCGATCCAGCTGAGCTTCCGGAAGTGGAAAAGTTCCCTCGTGATCAATTGGGTTTTGTGTGGCGATCAGGAAGAAAGGAGGGTTTAAAGAGTGCGTGGTTCCATCCACCGACACCTTACGTTCTGCCATGGCTTCCAGCAATGCAGATTGAGCGCGTGGAGTGGCGCGATTGATTTCGTCCGCCAGTAATATTTGTGCAAACAAAGGTCCGGGTCGAAATTCAAATTCCGTTGATTTAGGGTTAAACACTGAAGAACCTGAAATATCTGTTGGCAGCAGATCGGGCGTGCACTGGATACGTTTGAAAACGCAGTCCATACTGGCGGCCAAAGCACGAGCCATCATCGTTTTCGCGACACCAGGGACATCTTCAAGCAGCACATGCCCCTCTGCCATAAAAGCCGTCAAAGCCAGCGTCATGGGCTCTTCTTTGCCCACAATAACCCTGGCCATATTCGTCAGGATTTTTTGGGCTGTGCTGGCTACCGGAGAGTCTACATTCTGGCGTAAACTTTCATCCACCGCCGGAGGGATTCGGATGAACACATCCTGCTCAGGCGGCAGCTTGGTCGTAGCACCACAGTGAGGACACTCAACCGATTGACCGGAAAGCTCCTCCGGATACTCCAGAGTTTGATCACAATGTTGACAAGCGTTCTTTGGCATACTTTTGGGGGTCAGTCACAACTATTGACACTTTTGGTTCCTTTGGACAGCATATCTTCTAGTAGACGTGCCATACCCTTTTCACCGCGCCCTTTATGACGAGATCCCACGAAATAAGTAGTATTTACATTGAACTTGGGCTGTGAATTGTCCGGCAACAACAAAATCACCAATTCATTGTCCGTTTGGTATTCGGTGATGCCCTCCACCAAGGCGACTTCGTTGATCTCTGCTTTGGTAAGATTGGCACTCCAGAAAAGGATCATGTAGGCAAATACGAATCTTTTAGATATGTATTTTTGAATGAACATTTGCCCGGATTTCATGGCTTTAGGGGAAAGGTTTTCAGGTGGAGTTGCAAGCGCAAAACTTTTAAACGAGAAGGCCCTCTTCCGTGCCGCACAACACGCAAGAGGGCCCAGGAACTGAGCAAGACTGAGAACAAAATAGAGTTTATTCAGGCCTTATATTCTCACTTAGACAACGCCTTGTTTAAACTTGCTCAAAAAATATTTAAAAAAGTTTTTCGGTGTTTTCATAAAAGTTAGGCACGTCTAACTTTTGGCTTGATTGCCATGTGCAATTCTTTATTTTTCATGCTGTTGTGTGCACGTTTTAAACTGTTCAGATATTTTCTATGGTCCAAGAAGTAAACAAGTTATCTCAAATTGGGGACCTCCCGGCTACTTCTAATCGTTGGACGGATGGTATTCGCAAAGAGGACGTGCCATTGGAAATCCATGATCTCACCGTGGCCTACCATCACAAACCTGTTCTATACGGCATTGATCTCGCTGTTCCTCCTGGAAAACTGATCGGAATCATTGGTCCGAATGGTGCCGGAAAATCCACCCTCATCAAAGCTGTCATGGGTTTGTTACCGGTTGATAGTGGTTGGGTTAAGGTCTTCGGTGAAAATCATCGGAAAAACTTAAAACGTGTAGGTTATGTGCCACAGCGAGAGTCGGTTGACTGGGATTTTCCTGTGAGTGTCATGGATGTTGTTTTGATGGGGCGATATGGGAAATTGGGCTTGTTCAAGCGTCCCGGCAAAAAAGATCGAGAAATTGCCTGTGCCTGCCTAGAGAAGGTTAAGATGATGCCGTATGCAGATCGGCAGATTGCCAATTTGAGTGGTGGTCAGCAGCAAAGAGTGTTTCTTGCCAGGGCACTCGCTCAGGAAAGTGATTTATATTTCATGGACGAGCCTTTCGCTGGTGTGGATGCGGCAACCGAATCTTCCATTATCACACTGCTCCATGAATTACGTCAGAAAGGAAAGACCATCCTGGTGGTCCACCATGATTTACCCACAGCCCGAAACTATTTTGACATGCTGATTCTTCTGAATATGCGGTTGGTGGATTTTGGCCTCACTGAAGAAGTTTTTACATACGAAAAACTTCAAAAAACATACGGTGGTCGTTTGACCATACTTTCTGAAGTGGCAGACGCTGTGCGTCAAAACAAGGAATAATCGGTAAGGTATGACCCGCAATCGATTTTCATTCGCTGCCTGCCTGATTTTGTTTTTTCTGGGTGCTCAAGGTTCCTTGGATGCGGCCCGCATTGGAGAAATTTCGGAAATTTCCGTTTGGGACCAGGCGGTTCGATTTTTTAGCTTTCGAGATCCATCCCTCCGATACGCCCTTACCGGAGCGATTTTGCTGGGGTTGACTTGTGGTTTACTCGGGAGTTTTCTGGTGGTTCGCAAACTGGCACTCGTGGGGGACACGTTATCGCATGCAGTATTGCCTGGGGTCGCGGCCGGTTTTCTTTGGAATATGGACAAAAATCCGGTTGCTATTTTCGTGGGAGCCACGGTGGCTGGATTGTTGGGAAGTTTTATGGTCACCCGATTGACTTCCACCACCAAGCTCAAGGAGGATACGGCCCTGGGTATGGTGCTTGCTGGTTTTTTTGGTGTGGGAATCTGCCTGGTCACCATGATCCAACGGCTTCCTTCAGGCAACAAAAGCGGTATTGATAAATTTTTATTTGGTCAGGCAGCTTCGCTCGGTCAGTCCGACATTCATTTAATGACCGTGGTTACTCTGGTGAGTTTTGTTTTGGTGTGGCTATTTTACAAGGAACTCCTGACAGTCAGCTTTGATCCGGGTTTTGCTTTTAGTGTGAATATTCCGGTAAGCTGGATCCATCATGGATTCATGCTTTTGCTGGCATTTTCTGTTGTCATCGCTTTACAGGCGGTCGGAGTTGTATTGGTTTCAGCCATGCTGATCACCCCTGCGGCAACAGCCTATCTGATGACGGATCGATTGCATCGGATGCTGCTGTTGGCTTGCTTGGCCGGAATGCTTGCTGGAGCGATGGGGGCCTTCTTTTCTTTTCTTGGTCACCAGTTGCCGACAGGTCCCTTCATGGTTTTATCTGCTGCGGCATTGTTTGCTTTGGCTTTCTTTTTTGCCCCGTCACATGGCGTGGTCATGAAGTGGTGGACCCGACGGTCCAGAACCGGGCGCATTCACCGGGAGAATACACTCAAAGCAGTTTTTCATGTTTTGGAGCAGGAAAATTTTCGTCAAGAAGGAGTGACCTTTGTTGAATTGGCGGAGTTAAGACGACAGACTTTGGAAGAAGCGGAATCATCCTGTCTCGATCTTGTGCGAATGGGATACGGCACCATGCCTCCAGGTGAGAAAGCATTTTATCTTACTCCCAAGGGAATGAGGCGTGCACAGACGATCGTGCGCAATCATCGTTTGTGGGAATTGTATCTGACCGATGCGGCAAATTACTCGCCAGATCATGTGCATGATGATGCTGAGGAAATTGAACACATTTTGGGTGAGGACTTGGTGCGTCAATTGGAGCGTCAATTGAATTTTGCCGACCGCGATCCTCATGGTAAACCCATTCCATCGGCCGAAGAAATTATTGCGGCTCACGGAACATCTCAAACAACCCCGCCAAGTTCCACAGGATACGGAAAACCTTCATGAGTGAATTGATACCAGTATGGGATTGGCAAGCCATCTTTGTCGCACCTTGGACCACTGATTTCCCCATTTATGGTTGGATATTTTTAATGGGGTTTTTGGTATGTGCCGCGTGTGGTTTGGCTGGTAATTACCTTATCCTTCGCCGAATGGCGCTGGTTGGCGATGCCATCAGTCACAGCGTGCTTCCTGGTTTGGCTATTGCATTTTTGGCAGCCAACGCGTGGGCATCACACCATGCCTCACCAGAGTCGGGGGCATTGGGCGCGGATGGAGCGGGCCATGGTATCAGCTACGGATTTTCCATATTCATGGGGGCCCTGATTGCAGGTGTTTTGACCACGCTGATCATAGAAATGATACACACTCGAACTCGTATCAAACAAGATGCTGCCATTGGAATTACCTTTTCAACCTTGTTTGCTTTCGGCGTGGTTTTGATCAGTGTTTATGCGGACAAGGTGGATTTGGATGCTGATTGCGTCCTGCATGGCGAAATCGCTTTTGTCAGCATACAACCCTTTATTCAGATTGGTGGCCATGAAGTGGCACCTGCACCTGTGATTCGGATGGGGATGGTCACTCTTTTGACGCTTGGACTCATTGTGATTTTCTACAAGGAATTACTCGTGAGTTCTTTTGATCCTGGTTTGGCTTCATCAATGGGAATCAATGCTACTTTTGTTCACTATGCCTTGATGTGTTGGCTTTCAGTTATTGTTGTCAGTGCTTTTGAAGCGGTAGGAGCTATTCTTGTGATTGCGATGCTCATTCTTCCGGGCGCGACTGCCTCAATGCTCACCACTAGGTTTCCGATTGTATTAGGGCTTTCGGTTTTACATGCGGCAGCCAGCTCCATCCTGGGATTGCATCTTGCCATCTGGCTGAACAGCTCAACCGCAGGATGCATGGTGGTCGCCGGTTCTGGATTGTTTTGCCTGACCTGGTTATTCAGTCCCTCCCAAGGACTGTTGCAAAGATGGATGAAGCGACGCGGTCGGGCTGCTCTGGGTGGTTCCAGTCAGGAGGGAAACAGTGTGATTCCCCAGTCATGACATAGCAGCTCAGGCGTCCTCTTCTCTATTTTTCTTGGGATCCAGTGTGACTTGCATCTGACTTTCCGAAAGTTCGTGAATCAGAAGTTTGATGGCAAGATCGATGTGCTCACAGCTGCTTTTTGGTGGTTGGGATTCGCGTGAACTTTTGGTTCCGAACAAACTCTTCAAACCCGTTGGCGCTTCGATGGGGACATCAAACACATTCCAGAATCTTAGTTTGTCCTGTGATTCCATGATTTTGGGAATCTGACCAAAACGCTCACGCATCATTCCTTCATGTTCATCGCGGCACAAAACAATCACCAGATCAGCTTCTTCCAAATCAGAGACCTTGATCGCTTCAGGATCGCGGGGTTCATCAAGGTAGGTATGAAGTCCTTTTTGCTCAAGGTAAGCCATGGCGTCGGGCGAGATACCTCGAATGCTTGTTTCCGTCAGTCCACGCGAATCTGCCCGCCAGTCGAGTTTACACATCATGGCGTAATAATTGAACAAGACTTCCGACAAACGGCTTCGATACCAATTGCCTGTGCATATAAATAAAACTCTATTCATTACCAGATCTACAGGGTATTAACTTGCCCCAGCTTCTTTATCAAATCATTACCCCGCATCAACAAGGTTTCCATGGAAAGGAGACAAAATATTTGAGGCATTTAGTGTCAGCAAGGTTAACCATCCCTCTGCTTATTGAAAGGAAAATCGCTTTTGGTGTATTTTCAGACATCCCAGTCAGCTCGCTCGAGTTTTGGCAGGTTTTTTAGTTTTTCCTTTGGTCTTTATTCCCGCAAAGAGTTCCAACTGCAACGGGCGGACGAGACCGTAGGTTTTGAGTATGCGAAGGAGTTGCAGCAGATCCGAACGTTGGTAGTTTCTGTTGACCGTGACGTGGTCCAAAAGTTCGGAAAGGATTTGGTCGAATGTCAGCACACCGTTAAAACCTGTCTGATGTATCTGCTGAATGGCTTTCTCACGGGCTACTCTTGATTTAGGCAACTTGGACAGCACGAGAATCTTCAGGGGTTCCAGCTCCATCCATGCTTTGAATTCTTTTTCGGTGCTTTTATTTGAGTTGGCCAAACGTTTGCTGAGATCCTCATCTTTTTCTATCGCACCATGGGTGAATGTTTCGGTGTGCCAGGGTTTGACGAAAATAAGCGCGTTGTCGATTCTTCGGATGTTGGCGTGATTTATTTTCAGGTTCTTGACAGGTGTTTTACCGATCCTTGAAGCATTTTGGATCCAAAAATCGGATTCCTCTTCTTCCTCAATGCCGGGTGAAACATGCTTTCTTATTTGTCGAACCAGAAAGCCATGATGTTCGAAATATTCCCTGATGATCTGGTCATTCACCGAAGACATAACTTTTAAACATTGTGCTCATCCAAACCGAGGTGTTCCAGGACTGCGTCTATCATATCGGCCGGAACTTTGTGGCCGGGGGAAACCTTTCCTATTTTTGAAGCCAGCACGAATTTCACCTCGCCTGCGGTCACCTTTTTGTCCAATTGCATGGCTTCGATGAGTTTCTTGCGTTGTGCAGTCGAAAATTTGATTCCAGTGGGAAGTCCCGTTTTTTCAAATAAGGCATGAATTCGGTTCATCTCCTTTTCCGGGAATCCGCACAAGGCATTGGAAATGACGCCCGCGGCGACTTGGCCAATGGATATGGCTTCTCCATGAAGGAAAGTTCCGTATTTGGTAATGGCTTCGATGGCGTGACCAATGGTATGTCCGTAATTAAGGATTGCCCGCAAGCCGCTCTCCTTTTCATCGGCTCCTACCACCTTGGCTTTTATCTGGCAGCATTTGGCAATGATGCTTCCAAGGACAATGGGATCCTGCTTCAGAATTTGATCCATCTCAGACTCCAGTCGTTTAAATAAGCGGGCATCGTCGATGATCCCGTATTTGATGACCTCCGCCAGTCCTGCTTTGAATTCGCGAGAAGGAAGGGTTTGAAGTGAATCCAAGTCACACAAGACCAATCGTGGCTGATAAAACGCTCCGACCAGGTTTTTACCTGATTTGAGATTGACCCCAACTTTTCCTCCAACAGAGCTGTCAACCTGGGAGAGGAGTGTTGTGGGGACTTGGACGAAATCCACTCCCCTCAAATAAGTTGCGGCTACAAAACCCGCCAAGTCACCGACCACTCCCCCTCCCAAAGCCAGGACAAAGGATCTGCGTTCCAATCGTGCTTTCGCCAGTTGATCATAGCATTTCTGAACTTGTTGAAGGTTCTTCGATTTTTCTCCAGCAGGGATGGTGACAAGAGTGACTTTGAATCCCGATGATTCAAGTGAATCGATGGCTGATTTCGCATACAATGGTTCCACATGATCATCGGTAATGACCGCACATGAGTTCCCAAGCTTTAACTTTTTACAATGTTTTCCGACTGTCGATATTAACGACGGGCCGATGATGATTCGGTAAGATCTCTCACCTAATGGAACTTTAACAGATTTCACGGGCGAAAGAGTAGGGGATCTCGACGTTCAGGTCAAAAACTGCTTGAAGTGGATTGCCTGGCACAATCGGATGATTGATTTGATTGGAAAACTCAAATGATTCATGTCATCTAAACAGTATGATTGATGAACGAATCGACATGAAATACTTAACGACCATTCTTTCCTGCCTGGCTGTTTTATGGATAGGGTGTGGTCAAGTCGAAGAAACCGAGCCGGTATCGCTTCCGTCTGCACCCAGCAAATCTGCCTCCGTTCCAGCAGAAGCTACTCAATCACCACCAATAGATCCTTTCGCCAGTGATGAGGATGCGCCTGCAAGGAGTTCTCAACTTCGACTGTTCACTGTTTCGGGAGTTGTGAAATCAATCGAACCTGATTTGTCTCGAGCCCGCATCAAGCATGAAGAAATTCCTGATTACATGAAGGAGATGACGATGCCTTTTAATATAGGTGACACCAACGAATGGGCATCTATTCAGCCTGAAGATGAGATCACTTTTCTGCTGCACGTGACGAATGATCGGAGTTGGATCGATGGGGTGGAGAAAAAGCCGGAGGATGTGCCTTCGTTGGATGAATTATCCAAGACAGCACCCTGGAGGCGAGTGCGCGAAGTCCAGCCATTGGAAATAGGAGACACCCTTCCCAACTATCCAATGACGAACCAATTTTCCAAACCTATCACTTTTGATCAATTTCGAGGCAAAGCAATGGCGATCACTTTTATTTACACGCGTTGTCCCTTGCCTGATTTCTGTCCCAAAATGAATCAGCAATTTTTGGGGGCACAGGAGAAATTAAAAACAATGAAAGATGGGCCGGACAATTGGCAGTTCCTTTCAGTTAGTTTTGATCCGGTGAATGATACTCCTGATCGCCTGAAATTTTATGCCAGTGCCTATCAGTATGATCCCGAAAAGTGGTCTTTTCTGACCGGAGCGATGATTGAAATTGATGCCCTTACCGAGCAGTTCGGTCTGATGTTTTATCGTACTGAGGGGACGGTCATGGATTGGGATCACAATCTAAGGACGATACTGGTCGATCCGGATGGGAAAATTCAGGAAATCCTCATTGGCAACTCCTGGCAGACAGATGAGCTTGTGGAAAAGATGATCCAATTGGCGCGTGGTGAAGATTTAATTCCGGAGAACTATGAGTAGGAAGGTGTGCTTGAGGAATCTCCTTTTGGTTGGCTGAAACCATTCCATAAAAAAAGGCTCCCCAACCAAGTTGGGGAGCCTTTGTGCTACATCAGCAACCATTATTGAGCCAAGATTTGGAAGAACATCGCTGTTCCGTCTGCGGTAACCGGGATGGATACAATCTCCCCTGTTCCATTCACGGCATCCCCAACATTAGACCAATTGGTGAAATCAGAGGTCGACTGCAGTTGGTAACTGACACCCGTTTCGGACATGAATTCCAAGTTCAGGGAATCTGCGCCAGATTGAATACTCAGAGTGACCGCTGCAGGATCGATGGTCGGAATCGTGCCTTCATCATTTGTGACATAACCACCATGTGCCAATGCAGTCCAACCAGCCAACCAGTTCCATGTGCTGAAGGCACCCTGGAAGTTGACATTCATGAAGAAGTCATCCCCAGCAGGCAAAGCAAAGAGGTCATTGCTCAGAGCAGGACTTCCGGCCATGGGGCGAGGGTCTAGAACGGCATCGAAATCACGGCTGATGGCGGTGATTTGAGGGTCGATGATCTGGTTCATGCGATCGGCTTCAGCAAAGAGATACTGAGCGTTGGCGTTGGCGATGGTTGCACCGGTATCACCTGCACCGAAACTCCACCAGATATTGTTACGGAAGTCGATGTCCCCTTCCTGAGCGCGAGTGGCGCTGTCGTCCTGAATGTCAATGGCGCGACCATTGAAGTCGGTGAAGATACTGTTGTAATACATGGCACCGGCGTTGTCGCGGATGTTGAAGACGCGTTTGCCGTTGCCGGAGTCCTTACCAGCACCGATGAGGGTGGCGTTGTAGATGGTGGGTTTGGATAGGGGAGTCTTGGTGTCATCATCGATGTCACCGTCATGTTCTCCGGCTTCTCCTCCATCACCATCCTGGATGGTGAACCAGAACTGACCCTTACCGCGCCATCCCTGATCGTAATCAAAGCTGTCATCACCGCAGTAAGTAACAGCGGCAAACTTGAGTGAAGCGGTTCCACCAAAGAACTCGATACCATCATCGAGGTTGGCAAACACTTCAATGAACTCAATGGTGGTTCCACTACCCACGGCACCCAGAGTCAAACCATTGATCTCATTGTCAGCTCCGATGAGCGTTCCGCCATGACGGATGGAGATGTAACGAAGGATACCGCTGTTGTCGGAGTCATCGTCACCCCCAAAGATGCCGCGAGGCTCATTGATGTCGATGCCTTCGATGTTATCGGTAATCGGGGTTCCGCTGTCGGCGGGACTGTTGAGGGTCGCACGACCAAGAACAATCAAACCACCCCACATACCGCGATCGGTGCTTCCGAAGTCTTCGGGATCTTCCACGTTGTCTTCTTCAGCAGTGAAGATGATCGGTGCTTCTGCGGTTCCTTCAGCCATGATTTTGCCACCGCGAGCGACGACCAATGCACTGGCATCAGCACCTTGACCGGGTTTGCCCTTGATGACGGTCCCAGGTTCGATGGTGAGGGTTTCACCTTCTTCGACGAAGACCAGTCCATTGAGGACATATTCATTGTCAGCCGTCCAGACGGTATCGCCCTGGATATCGGCATCGGTGACCTGAATGGTGGCGCCACCGGCGGCAGGAACTCCAAATCCTTCGTTCTTGATGTAACCACCTGAAGCAAGAGCAGTCCATTTGGCTGCCCAGTTTTCAGCTCCGAAGGCACCCTGGAAGTTGACATTCATGAAGAAGTCATCCCCAGCAGGCAAAGCA
>CAYFHO010000005.1:0-56912 GCA_964342825.1 uncultured Verrucomicrobiota bacterium | reverse complement strand
CTTCGACGAAGACCAGTCCATTGAGGACATATTCATTGTCAGCCGTCCAGACGGTGTCGCCCTGGATATCGGCATCGGTGACCTGAATGGTGGCCGTCCACGACGTGATCGCGGGCAGCAAAAAGATCATAGCTGCTAGGGTTTTGAATAATCGTTTCATCATTTTTTGGTTAGTATCACAATATTGTTCGCCGATGAGTTTCTCTCGACCCGGCCATTAATTCTTTCGGGGTGTGTCATAAAAATTGCGGTTTTGTGACAATATTGTGAACTCAATTGCAGCCGCGTCTGCTTGTGCGATAATGAAACTGTTCCTCAGAAAAGCTCGGTTTGTCACACAATCGTAACATTCAGGACAGAATTCCGAAACAATTCTGCTCAAGCATGAGCGTGAAATGGACTTTACCAAAAAGGTAACAATTTTAATGCTCGCTTTGTCGGGGCCTTTTGCCCTCGGGCAGTCTCCACTGAGTGAGACTCGCACCGTTGTTGAAAAATGGGTGGAGGCTCGTCAATTAAAGTCGCAATTGGAGGCCGATTGGCAGGTGGAAAAAGAAATTCTTTCTCAGTCCATCGAGGCTTATGAGCGTGAATTAGCTTCCACAGAAGCACAGATTTCCAAAGTTGATACCGGGCAAACTCAAGTTGCAGAAGAGTTTGAGTCGACCACTCAGGAAAAAGACTCTCTTGTTCAATACATCGACCGACTGAAGGAGGAAGTCTCACGTCTGGAGTCGAAGTTAACCCAGCTATCCAAATTACTTCCACTTGCCGTCAAGGACCGGATTTCACCACTTCTCGATCGAATTCCGGAAAATCCTGCCGAAACCAAACTTTCCGTATCCACACGCATGCAGAATCTTTTGGGGGTTATCAATGAGGTGGATAAATTCAACGGGAGCGTGTCTGTTGTATCCGAACTCCGCAAAAATCAAACGGGTGCCGAAGTGCAAGCACAGGTCATATACATCGGTTTAGCACAAGCATACTTTGTGGATCCCTCCGGTGAATTCGCTGGCACAGGTTCTCCAGGTGCCGATGGCTGGCAATGGAAGATTCAGCCCGAATTGGCAACGAAAATTCAGGACGCCATTGATATTTACAAAGGTGGCAAACCAGCGGCTTTTGTGGGACTGCCCGTTCAAATTAAGTAAGACTTTTATCATATGATGTTTTCGTCAATGTCACTCATACCCACCATTGCCCTTGCCGCAACATGCTGCATTGGTTTGTTACAGGCTCAGAATCTTGGGCAGCTTCAGGATTCTTTTAAGTCCGATTTGGAAAATGCATTAAGCGAGTTAAGCCAGACCCAAAAGACGATTGCTGATGAAAAGGTTCCACTTTCGAAGAAAATCAATGATCTCGAAGGGCAGGTCATCGAAAAACGTCAGGAGCTGGCCCGTCTGGAGCGCTCTTCCGACAATCAACTGGTTGAACTGAATGCACTCAAAGCCCAAACCAAGGGATTCAAGGAGGAGAAAGCCTATCTGAATGGATTGATCAATGAATATGGTCAATTGTTCGAGACGCGCATCCACATCACCGAAGTTGAAACCTACGAGCCGATCGTCCGTCGGTTGCAATCTGCCTCTAACAATCCGGATCTCAGCCCTGTGGAATTTGCGGATGCACAAGTCGCCATGTTGGATGCTTCCATTGATCGTTTGGAGAGTTTGATCGGCGGCAAAAAGTTTCAGAGCGATGCATTGGCTCCCAGCGGTGTTCTTGAAAACGGTAATGTTATGTTGATGGGACCATTTGCTGTTTTCTCAAGTCAGGATTCCGAGGGTGCAGGCCTGGCCCAATTGCAATTGGGTTCCCCAAAACCTACGGTGGTCGATCTTGGCCCAGAGCGGACAGCGGCTATTCGGCAACTGGCTGAATCTGGACAAGGTGACTTTCCCGTGGATCCCACGATGGGCAATGCTCTTAAAATCTCAGCTACACAGGATAATTTGATCGAGCACATGAAAAAAGGTGGCCCGGTCATGTTGCCGATAGTCGGACTGGGCCTGGCGGCTGTCCTGATCGCATTGCTCAAATGGTTGCAACTGTCGAACATCAAGCTGGCAACTGCGGCCGATCTGCAATTGATCCTTTCCCAAATCAAAACCGGCAATGCAGCCAAGGCGCTCAAACATGTGGAAACGATGAAAGGTTACGTCGGGGACATTTTAAAATCCGCCGTTGAAAATCGACACGAAAAGAAAGAATACCTGGAGGAAATCATGTATGAGAAAATGCTCAGTGCGAAACCTGCATTGGAGCGTTGGATTCCACTCATTGCTCTGACTGCTGCAACCGCACCTCTTCTGGGGCTTCTGGGGACGGTGACGGGTATGATCAATACTTTTAATATGATCACTGTTTTTGGTACGGGTGATCCTCGTATGTTGTCAGGCGGTATTTCTGAAGCGTTGATTACCACCAAATTTGGACTTGTTGTGGCCGTTCCCGCACTCATCTGCCACGCGTTCGTCACGCGCAAGGTTAAAGGTGTGCTGGGCAGTATGGAACAGATTTCCGTCGGATTTATTAACGGTCTACCTGAACAAGAAGCTGATCAGTCGGCTGACTCATAAACCATACCCAAAGTTAACTAAATATTTTTGTTATGATTGCGACATTTATCGAACGAGTCTGGAACATCTGGTTGGCAGGTGGATGGACCATGATCCCGCTGGCGTTGCTGGGCCTAATGACCTATGCAGCCGCTGTTCGCATGTTCCTTTATTTCTCCAACCGTGATTTCCACAAACTCACTGAAAGTCAGTGGACCAGTTGGATCAAGAATCCCGAAAAAGGGGAAGGGGAGATTGGTGAGATTATTCGATACACTCAGGATGAAGTTGGAAGTGTCGATGAGATTCACAATCGTTTCGCCGAGGTCATGGTTGCTAAAATGCCCTACATCGATCGAAACATTACTTTTATCAATATTCTGGTGACGGCTGCCCCCTTGATTGGATTGTTGGGCACTGTCATGGGCATGCTGATGACCTTTCAGTCCATTGGAATGGGGGGCGGTGAAATGGCCGAGATGATGGCCAAAGGAATTTCGGCCGCTTTGTTTCCACCCGAGGTGGGTCTTTGCATTGCCATTCCCGGATTGCTGATGGTTCATTTATTGAAACGTAAAAGGGATGAATATGACGCTTTTCTGGCCAAGCTGGAAAGTTTCACTGTTCAAATGCATAAGAAACATGGTGCTGAATTTGTCAAACGTCAGTATATCAAATCGACACCACGTCCCTTAACCAACCTGCCCGGCCAGGAGGAGGCATTGAATCCTGCATGAGAGCCCGGCGTTCCATTAACGAAGTTGAAGAAGTTTCCGAGATCAATGTATCGCCATTGATCGACATGGTCTTCATTCTTTTGATTTTCTTTATCGTAACCACTGTTTTTGTGGAGGAAACCGGTGTCGAGGTGGATAAACCGCAATCTGCTTCTGCCATTTCTTTAGAAAAAAACAGTATTCTGCTAGCCGTCACCAGCAATGGAAAAGTGGTTTATGGAGGACGGGAAATTGGGGTTGCAGGTGTGCGTCCACTGGTTAAAAGACTTACCCAGACCGAGGACATGCCTGTCATCATTCAGGGAGATGAAAATTCCAACTATGGTCTCATCGTTCGTGTGATTGACGAGGCCAAGCTTGGGGGAGCGGATAACGTCAGTCTTGCTTCGGAACGAAACAGTTAGCCAGATTTGTCCAAGAGATTCACAGCCGAATCACTCCTCATGCGCCACGTTTACGAACCCCCATCCACAAAATCCAATGTTACAGTCATGTTACTGGGAGCTGCGGGAATTACACTTTGTGTATTCCTGGTGTTGCCACTGACTCAGATGATTTCAAGTGGGGTGAAGAAGCAATACGATATTTCCAGTATTGATACCGCGGCGCCTCCACCTCCTCCTCAAGCTGCCGAGCTGGAACCTCCGCCTCCTCCTGAAACGCAGGAAGAACCTCCACCACCCGAAATGTCCGACACTCCACGTCAATTGTCCCTGGGGGATCTTGATTTGGATCTATCCGTCGGAACGGGAGGTGTTCTTGGGGGTGCCGGGATGGGTATGGGCGATGAAGGTGCCCTCGAAGATGTCGCCATATTTGACATCGCAGATTTGGATCAAAGACCTCAGCCCATTGCAAGAGTGGCGCCAAGACATCCTCCTGAATTGCTCAAGGCAAAGATCGAGGGGAACGTTGTCTTGTTATTTATTCTGGACGAAAACGGTCGTGTTCAAGATCCGCGCGTTGAAAGTTCAAGCCGACCTGAATTTGAGCAGCCTGCGCTGAAAGCAGTCACACGCTGGAGATTCAAACCAGGAACGCGCGAAGGTCAACCGGTCAGGACTTATATTCGTCAACAAATACAATTTAAACTTAATCGATAATTTCATTAACGAGATGAATCCAATCAGACATCTGCTTTATTCGACGATCCTTGGCTCTGTGCTGAGTCTAGGGGCGCAGCCTTTGTTCGATCCTGCCATCAGTGAATCCTTTTGGAGCAGCCCTGAATTCCAGAAACGGTTTCTTGCATCCTACGGTGTCAACAGTGCCATTGAACCCAGGTTCGAAAACCCGGAAGAACAGATTTTCTTCAGTCAATTGGGTGAAGTTATCCGGGAAGATCCTCAGAAAGCGATCAAGCAGATTTCATCAAAGATCTCTTCCACCTCCAGTGCCATACTCAGCTACACACTGGGATCATTGCATTTTCAGGAAGGTAACAATGAGGAGGCGATTCAACATTTTAATGTCGCATTGAGTAAATTCCCCGATTTTCTCAGAGCACACAAAAATTTGGGTATCGTTCTGGTTCGCGAAGGCAGATACGAAGAAGCGATTGAGCCCCTGGTGAAAACCATCAATCTGGGTGGTTCGGATGGCACCATCTATGGTTTGCTTGGTTTTAGTTACCTTAACACCGAAAAATATCAGAGTGCCATCATGGCTTATCAAAATGCCATGTTGCTGGATGCCGACAACCAGGATTGGAAGCTCGGTATGATCAAATGCAAAATCGCTGAGGAGCAGTTCACCGATGCGGTTCGCTTGCTCGACGACATTCTAGAGAAACAACCCCAAAGTGTGAGCTTATGGGCACTTCAAGGAAATGTTTTGTTACAGATGGAACAGCCCGACAGGGCGGCGGTCAATTTTGAAATCTTACGCAAAAGCGACAAGGCAACTATTCAACACCTGATGCTACTCGGCGATATCTACATGCTCAGCGATGCAAAGGATTTGGCTTTGGACGTCTATCTGGAAGCGATTGAAAAGGACGGTGAGCGTGACATTCAAAGATCATTGAGGGCCGTGGATATTCTTGTGAGTCGCGGTGCCTGGGAAGAGGCGGAAGCTTTGTTTGCGAAAATTCGTGCCACGCACGAATCCAACATGACCGAGGAAGAGACTTTCAAATTACTCAAACTCGAATCCAAAGTAGCCATCGCAAATGGCAAGGGAGATGAAGCATTGGTTGTGCTCGAGCAAATCATTGAAAAGAATCCATTGGATGGTGAGGCTCTGTTGCTTGCCGGGGGGTTTTACGCTCAGAATGGTGATCAGGAAAAAGCTATTTTCCGATTCGAAATGGCTTCCAAAGTGCAGGGGTTTGAAGCGGATGCCTGGTTGGAGCATGCCAAGATCCTGGTGCGAAACCAGGATTATGCCAAAGCCATTGAATTACTACAAAAGGCTCAGAAATCCAAACCGCGCGACAATGTTCAGAAATACCTGGAAGCGATTCAGCGGGTTGCCACCGCAGCCAGTTAGCATCGGTCACTTCCATCATTTACGGAAACTTTTCTCTCAACGCATTGGTGCATCGAGTCATGCCATTCCTTAAACAGAAGAAACCCAAGACATGTGCTGGTCGCCGCAAACCGGTCATTTATCTGGCTTGTCTCCTGGCCGGACTCATGCCGTGTGGTGCTCAGGAAGATGGAGGCGGAACCATCCAGGGCAGTATCACCGATTCGTGGGAAGGCAATCCATTACCAGGAGTCAATGTGACCGTCAGAGGAACCACTCTTGGCGCCAGTTCGGACATTGGTGGTCGGTTCCGATTGCCTGGAGTGCCTCAGGGGAATCACATCCTGATCTTTAATAAATCCGGATATACAAGAGCAACGGTCTCTGATGTGCGAGTCATTGCCGCCCAGCTTTCCAATGTGAACCTCGAAATGAAGCCCGAGTTTTATGAGCTTGAGCCTTTTGAAGTGATTTCCGATCCGCAGATGGATCAAAGTGTGGCTCTTTTGAGTGAAAGACAAGATGCCTCGGCATTGACGGATGCCATTGGTTCGGATTTTTTCAGTCGGGCGGGAGCAGGCAACGCAGCCGATATCATGACAAAAGTCACGGGTGCTTCTGTTGTCGGAGGGAAGTATGTGTTTATCCGTGGATTGGGAGAACGGTATTCCAATACTACATTGAACGGTGCGGAAGTTCCGAGTGCGGATCCTGACAAGCGAGCGGTTCAGATGGATATTTTTCCGGCCAACGCCATTCAAAGCGTGGTCACCTCCAAAACCTTTACACCCGATCGTCCAGGTGGTTTTAGTGGAGGCTCGGTTGATATCATCACCAAATCGTTTCCCGAAGAGTTCACTGCTCAACTTGGTTTTGGAACTTCCTACAATACACAGGCCAGCTTGAAGGATAACTTCCTCACCTATCCCGGTGGTAACCTCGATTGGTTGGGCTTGGATGATGGGACAAGAGAGTTGCCAGCCGAATGGGAAGCGGGCGGGATCAACAGTCAAGACCTGATCAACGACACACGATCCGGAGGTGGAAGAACGGATGAATCCCGTACCGCAGCCGCTGATGAGTTGATTCGACTGACCAGTTTGTTTGGTCCGGTCATGCGTCCTTCGAGAGATACCTCTGGTCTGAATCATAACTTCAATGCCTCAGTGGGGGACACCAAGAAAGTATTTGGAAGGGATTTGGGTTTTCTTTTTGGTATCAGTTATGACCGGGATTACTCCTTTTACGGAAATGGAACAACAGGTCGTCACAAACTCAGTGGTGATTCCATCGAGACAGATCTGTTGCTCACTGATACGAGGGGTGTTGAGGAAGTGAATTGGGGCAGCTTGATGACGCTGGCTTACAAGGTTTCCGAGCATCATGAATTCGGGCTCAATTTTCTTTTCAACCACAACAGTGAGGATGAGGCCAGGCTTCAATCGGGATTTCTTCAGGGCTTTGAAGACAGTACCTTTGAAACCAGTGTGCTGCATTTTACCATACGCGAGCTTCAATCCCTGCAGTTCAAAGGATCTCATGAATTTCCCGGGTTATTGGATTTGAAGACCGATTGGATTGCAGCCATTTCTTCCACAAGCCAGGACGAACCGGACCTTCGGTTTTTCTCCTTTGATCGCACTGACAATGGACGGATCAACATTGCACTGTCCGGCTACGATGCTCCAACCCGCTATTTTCGTGAATTGCTCGAAGACAATCAAAACCTGAAATTGGACAATGCGCTTCCATTTAGTGTTTGGTCTGGATTGGAGAGTAAATTGAAATTTGGTGCCTATTATTCGGGGACTCAACGAAGTTACGAGGAAAGGCGTTATGCATATAACACGACATCAAATCCCAGATGGCAGGATCTCGTCGATGGTGGAGATCCCGATGCCTTTCTGAGTGAGGAAAATTTAACTTACGAAGCCACAGGGCGCGGTACCTACCGGTTTAACAAGTATATCCAGGAATTGCCGTTCAACAACTACACCGGCGATCAAAGCATTCATGCACTTTACAGCATGGTGGACATACCCGTCATTGAGCGCTGGAAAATAATCACCGGTGCCCGTTATGAAACCACCGATTTATCAGTCGAGAATTTTGGAGAACGCACGGGGAACGCAACCATCAACGAATCCGCCATCCTTCCTGCGGCCAGCACGGTTTATGAATTGAAGGAAAACATGAATCTAAGAATGGCCTATGGGAAGACTTTGGCTCGTCCGACCTTTCGTGAGATCGCGTTGGTTCCTGTTTTTGACTTCATAGGTGGGGATATTTTGATTGGTAATCCTGACCTGGATATCACTTCGATCAATAATTACGACTTGCGATGGGAATGGTTTCCCAAGCCGGCTGAAGTGCTTGCTGCCAGCTTGTTCTACAAAACCCTAACTTCCCCGATTGAAAAGCAATTCGTAACCGCCAACCGTCAGGTTCAATATCAAAATCGTGAAGAAGCAACTGTTTATGGCTTGGAATTGGAAGCCAGAAAAAGCCTGGAATTTATTTCTGAAAACCTGAGTGATTTTACAGTTGGTGGTAATTTTACCTATGTCGAATCCGAAGTGAATGTGACCCCTTTCGAGTACGAGTTTGGACGCAGTGACTCACGTCAGTTGGCAGGCCAATCCCCCTATATTTTCAACTTCGACGTATCCTACAACAATGATCGAACCGGCACGATCGTTAGTCTGTTTTACAATATATTCGGACCGCGCCTTGCTGTTGTGGGGAGTAGTTCCCCGGCAAGACCGAACGCGTTTGAGCAACCCGTTGGGACACTTGACCTCACCATCTCTCAAGCTTTAACAGATCATTGGAATCTCAAATTCTCTGCCAAGAATTTGTTGGATCCTATGATTGATGTTACTCAAGAGTTCATGGGGCAGGAGTACATCTACTCTTCCTACAAAAGAGGGAGATCCTTCGGAATGTCCCTATCCTACGACTTTTAGAGTCTAGATATGACAGGCAATAAGTTTTTGATGAGCGATGTCGCACAATTGTTACATAAAAGCCGCCCGTTGGTGTTTCTTTTAATGTATGTTAATATATCAGAGTTGCTTTGCTTTAAAAAATTTTTAGCAATCGTTGCAAGGAGTGTCATCAGTCCCAAGTAATGGTATCGATCGTTCGAATCGAATGTTGAGCGTAAATATGAGATCCAGAAAATTAACAATTCCAGCAAACTTTCGAAGAGTAGCGCCAGGCGATGGCCGCTTCCTCGATCGCCTCTGGCGACTGGTTGGTAAGGATGTTAATTCACCGCTCAATCGCGATCAGGGGGAGAGTTCTCAAAATCATCCACGAGGACTACGTGACAGATGGACCCGTTTGGTGCATAGTGTTGTCAAGAATTTGACATCGTCTGCTTATCGAATGAATTCAGATCAATCCAATCCTGCTGATCAGCTTAAGAAAATGCTGCTGTTAATGGCCAGCAATGCCGAACAGTGTGTTCAAAAATCTGTGCACTCTCTTGTGAACAGAGATCAAGCCTCTGCGCTTTCTGCCAAGGAGCAGGATTCGGTGATTGATCAGTTGGAAAAGGATGTAGATGAGTTGGCCATGAAACTACTTGCAGTCGGACCTGAAGAACAGGATTTGCGTTTCATCTCCATGGCCATGAAAATTTCCACCGAACTGGAGCGGGTTGGAGATGAGGCTACCACTCTTTCCCGCCGCAGCCTTGAGCTGATGAAAGAGGAACCGCTCAAACCAGTCGTGGATATCCAACCCATTGCACAAATTGTCATCGTCATGCTCAAATCGGCATTAGATGCGTTTGTGTATCGCAGGCCGGATACGGCTCGACAGATCATTATCAAAGACAAAGAGGTGGATGCCTTGAACAAATCCATTTATGCGTTGATGGCTCAGCGTATGAAGGAAGATTCGTCCTGCGTGACTCGCTGCCTTCATTACATTACCATCGCCAAGAGTTTTGAACGCATTGGGGATCACGCCAGCAATATAGCTGAAGAGGTCGTCTATTTATGCGAAGCTCGTGATATTCGTCACGAGGATGTTGGATGATGTATTGGTCTGATTTCACTTTGCCGTTTGTCATTCCCCTGCCATTCTCATCGGATGGACGGCAGTGGGAAAACAGACAGTCAAGACTCGCTCTCCCGGATTAGCGGCAATCGATTCAGGCACATGAAACGATGGCAGCGCGCTTTGTTTGGAGTTTTATCGGCACTGTTCTGCCTGCTTATTTCCCTGGGGCTCCTGGAAGGAGTCTTATCCTTCATCGGTTACGGATACCCAACATCTTTCTTTCTGAAAGATCCGGTCAGTGGAATGGTCATCGAAAATGAACGTTTTGTTTGGCAATTTTTCTCTCCCAAGAGTCCTTTAAAACCGCATCCTTTTCGCTTTGCCGCCAAGAAAGCTCCAGATTCGATCCGGATCTTTGTTTTAGGTGAATCCGCCGCCATGGGAACTCCTGAACCCGCTTTTGGTTTTGGACGGGTGTTGGAGCGCATGTTAAACCATCGATATCCTGATCAATCCGTCCAGGTGATCAATCTGGCCATGCGCGGCATCAACTCACACATGATACGAACCATTGCGAGTGAATGCGTGGATTTTGAACCGGATCTGGTTATTTTCTATGGTGGCAATAACGAGCTGGTTGGCTGGCAAGCTCCCGGGCCTGATTCCAAAGGGACACAAAGCCTTGGATGGATCCGATTTCAGCAAGTCTTGCGTTCGAGTCACTCGGGTCAGTGGCTCCGGTCGTTGATGTCTTCTTTTCGTTTTGATCAGGAACCAGAACAGGATATGGCCTTTTTTCATGAACATCGATTACATCCCGATGATCCAAGAAGACAGATTGTATTGGACCGTTTCGCAACCAATCTGGATGAGACATTTGACGTTCTTTCTGCCAACGGAATTCCTGTTTTAGTAGGTTCGGTAGTGGTCAACGAACGCGACTGCCCTCCATTAGGTTCTTTGTTTCAATCCGATCTCAATGAGAATCCACAGGCACAAATAGACACTTGGCTGGCACAAACTCAGCACGAAGAAAGTGAGGGTGATTTAACTCCTCTGATTGCCTTGCTGAAACAAGCATTGAAGGTAGACAACAGACACGCAGAATCACACTTCCGATTGGCACGTATTTATGAAATGGAGGGTGATACCGTTTCCGCACGTTTGCATTATCGACAGGCAAAAGATTGTGATGCACTTCCATTTCGTGCGACTTCCTCCATTCAGGAAGTGATCAAGGAGGCAGCTCAATCCTCTGATGCGGATTCACTGGCTTTTGTGGACTTGGAAGCCCTTTTTAGGGAGCATCCCGCCTGTGTCAACGGAGTTCCTGGCTATGGTTTCTTTTATGAGCATGTTCACTTCAGGTTTAATGGTGATTATACCATCGCTTCTTACCTGTTTCCTTTTGTGCAGGACATTCTCAAACTCACACGCCACCATCCCGACAAGGAGGTGACCGAATTGCTGTCTCTCGTCGATTGTGCCAAGCAGCTTGGTTATAATCCGGTGCTGGAAGCCATGATGGTTCAGTCCATGATCCAGTTGCAAAAAGGCCCTCCCTTTCTGGATCAGGTGGATCACTCAGATCGAATCGAGGCCCTGGAAAAGGAATTCAGTCAGAGATACGGCAATTTTGGGCCAGCACATTTTAAAGGCGCTATTCAGTGGATTCGGGATGCCATGCAGGAAAATCCAGATGATTGGAATTTGCCGTTTCTTGCAGCCCGTATTGCCGCCCGTCTGAAAGATTATGAAACGGCGATTCAACTTAGCACCAAAGCCCGAGACCTCATGCCGCATGCGTCCATCATCAGAGTGACCCTCGCAAGTTATCTAGCAAAGGCAGGAAAGAAACAAGAAGCACGCTCCGAGTTGGAATATATACTCGAGATGATCCCTGGTCATCCGGAAGCTTCGGCTGCCATGGGAGCTTTGTGATGAAGTGGAGGTGTCTCTTTTGTTGGAAAATTCTCTGATTGCCTGGCAGATAAAAAGTCCGTTGAAAGGAGAAACGGGCTGCTTTTGAAGCACTGTATTAGACCAGAAATATGACTCGACACTCACCCGGAAAATTGAACTAAAGCAAGTCGGGTATGAAGCAGAAATCGATGAGGTGTTTAGCATCATCCTCAAGATTCTTGCCTCTTACCAGACACAAGAGTCCACCTTGTTTGGGAATGTCTTGAATATTCAAATCGATTGTTTGGCCTGGGGTGATTGTTGTCGAATTTGCCAGTTTGATGAATCGTATTTGATTTTCCCGTTTGAAGACTAGCTGATAATTCTTCAGGTGTGTTTCCAATTTGCTTGCCAGGGTAAAGCTTATCTTTGCGGCCTTTGGTGTTCTTGAAACAAAGTCCATACTAATCGGTGCCTGATTACGTTTAGCCTTTTCTATTAATTGCAGCAGGCGTTTTCCGTGAATTTCAGCAAAATGTTTGAGATCTATCGAGGAACTCAAAAAAGGATCGTTTCCTTCGAATGGATTTCGGTAAGGATCCAGAATGTAATCATCCTTTATCCTTTCAAAATTTGCCTCGATAAGGTCATCCACTTTTCCTTCGATGAACCAGTGGATTGTCAATTCACTCAATCGATCCAGATATTCACGCCTCAGAGCTGGGGTTCTGAAGATACGTGAGTGCAACATGTAGCTATGTTCTGCTTCCCATCCAATGTCTTGAATGGTTTGGGGGAACACTGAAATGGAGGGTTTTCTCACACGGTTGCCATAAGGTGACACGGCAAAATTTCCGTTGTTGTGATCCCAGGGAATCAGTGACCATTTTTTGGTGTCGGGGTTGTGGTAGAAAAAGTAATCGTCCGCTTCGATTTCCGATCGATGACAAAGGGTTTGAAGTGCCAGATAGTCTCTCACAGCAGGCCAGTCCATGTGTGTCTTTATCCACGTTTCGAATTCTTTATTTTCAACGCTTCTTGCCTGGTGAAGGAATGCTTTCAAATGAGCGATTCCATTACCTTTTCCTCGTAACTTTCCAAGAGGCTTGTCCTGCCACCATCCAAAGGTGGATGCCCGAATGAGGGATCCCCTGGGGTTTAGGTCAGGATGATTCATAAAAGGAACACGCAGAGGTTCCACATCCAGATAAACACCCTCATAACGACCATTTAGAATAAGATTGATATACTTGGCTTGGAAGCAGAGCGCTTGATTGGCCCTAAACAAATCGCAGGAAAGTTTTTCCTGCTGCATGGTGTGATCCATGGGTTCTGCTTTCAGGTAAATGACATCGCGCGGGAAGGGGGAATCCTTTTTAAATTCGACCCGGTAACTTTTTTTTGCAGCATGCCGTGTGCTGGCTCCTCGGAGACGGATCTCGATGGGCCAACTCTGATTATTCCAAGCAAAGCTCCCGTCGATTTCAATGTCCTCGTTGACATCGGTAAGCATCTTCACCAGGCCATCCTCTGGTATGTTTATTTGATAAACCTGCAGTTTGGAATCCGTGAAACTTTTGGGAGTCACTTCGAACTCGCGATAGACTTTGGGTTTTTCATCATGGATATCCCAACTGATTCGATACCTATTGGATTCACCTGGGCGAACATCGTAGTCGACCCATCTGCCCGTGGAAAAGGGGATGGTTCCTTCTGTCCCCCAGGCAGATTCATCCCATCGTTCAATGTTTAAAATCAGGTCATTTGCATATCTTGCAGGGGGCCATCGCAGGATGGTCACTCCATAACTCCCGACGGCTTGAACGGATTCCAATAGAGCATTTCGATCCAAGGGTGTTGTAAAAATTTCTTCCTCCTTTTTTAGAACTTCAATCAGTTCCAGCAACTCCTCAACCTCTGCTTGATTTCCGGTTTGTTTTGCAAAGGCTAATTCGTCATGAAGTCTTTCCAGTTTGATTTTTCTTTCTTGTTGCTCTCCTGGCTCGGGGCCACGCTCTAAAATTTCACCTTCCTGGTTTATCGTTGCAAAGGCTATTTGATGATCCTCTTCGAAAAACTCAACCATCCAAACATCCCATTGGTCCAAGTACCGCGCTGAAGACCTGATGGAGTCTAAGTTTCTGATCCGATCGCGTGTAGGTTCATCGTTCAAGGCCGCGTTCAGAGCATCGGCCGCCTCACGAATTTCAGCGCTCTTGGCCAGTGTGAATACTGTTACAACCAGAAGACTGATCCAGAGTCTTTTGAATGATCGGCATATGTTCAAAAAGCGGAAAGTTGAATGCATCATTTTTTCTATCTTGGGGAATTGGGAGATGAAGTTCAAGAGAGCGGCCTTCAAATTAGCCCAGCAATAATGTCCGAATCTAGGATGTTTTTAATGGCCTTTGTGCTGAATATAACGACAAATGTAATTATCATCAGAACTGCCTTTATGCACATAGGAAATGCAGTTTTCAATTGTGGTCTATCCACTTGCCTTTTTATGAACGACATTTTCTTGACGTCCTGCAATGCCATTTCTATACATACCATCTGTAAACCCTTTTTTAACTCCAATTGCCGAACCCCGGTGATCCAGGTGGCTTTTAGCTGCCTGCTGCCCCGTGTACAGGTTTTTGGAAATAAAGAAACGAACCATGAATACACAAAAACGCTCAGACCAGATCAATGCCAGGTGGCTCGGTGCCCTTGGATTGGTAACATGCGCCACACCTTTGATGGCGCAACTTGCATTCACACCTCCTGAAGGTGGTTGGGATTATATCTATCAGGGGGATGAAGCCACGTACGTTGCTCCAGGCGAGGGGATAGGTTCATTGGATGGAACATGGAGTCATGACAACGGATCCGACGAGTGGGACGGATCGGGCATTGGGGGTGAACTGGGAGATGGCAATCGTCCGGGTGGTGCCATGATTATCACTGAAGGTGAAACCAGCTATTTGCGCATTCAAGACACAGGGGATCCTCGCGACTATGGTTATGGTGACCCCGGATCAAACCGCAAAGTATATCTAGGGCACGATCTTTCCGCTGATGGTGCCTCCGCCACATTGATGGATGATGGTGTGACTTTGATTATTCGAGCTCGTATCCCAACATCCGGGCCACTTGATGAATTGCATCGAGATGGTCAAGGAGCTGCAGGTCCGCAGCCCTATCCTGAAGACGGCGATGGATATGTCACTTCGGATGGAGGTAAGGGGAATTTTGTGATTAAACAGGAAGCCGGCGGTGCTATCGCGTTTTCACTTGCAACAGCCACTGACACTCCTGGAGGTGATCCAAACAGTCTTGTAACCGGGTTCACTGGCCTCAGTTTTAACGAATTCAACGGCAATCAAATATCAGGAGATGTTAATTTCGGGCAGGGAGAGGGTTCCAATGTGATTGCTTTGGATCCAACGGAATGGCACGAATACTGGATTACCATCGAAAAGGACGAAGCTAACGTCGGAACGCATGTTGCTCGTATCTATGTGGATGGTAGTGCTGCACCACAGACATTTAAAATCACCGCGGGCACTGGTTCGGATTTTGGTGGCAGTTACTTAGCCATTGGATCAACTGCAACCCCACAAAACTCTGCTCTGGATATTGATTTCTATGGTGTGAAGTTTGAAGCAGTTGAGCCTGCGGCGAAAACATTTGGTCCTATTGAAGGTGGTTGGGATTATGCTTATGAAGGCGACCAAGCTGATTATGCCGCCCCCGGTGAAGGTTTGGGCTCATTGGATGGTACCTGGAGTCATGACAATGGATCGGACGAATGGGATGGTTCCGGAATTGGTGGTGAATTCGGTGATGGGAATCGTCCTGGAGGCGCGATGATTATCGAAGAAGCCGGCATCAACTACCTGCGAATACAGGATACGGGTGATCCACGTGACTACGGATATGGTGACCCTGGTTCCAATCGCAAGGTTTACCTTGGACACGATTTAAGTGCTGACGGTGCCTCTTCGACAGTATTGGATGACGGTGTGACACTTAATTTTCGTGCGCGTATTCCAACCACTGGTCCCATTGATCCGTTGCATCGTGATGGTCAGGGTGCGGCGGGTCCTCAACCTTATCCTGACGGTGGCGACGGATATGTTACCTCAGACGGAGGTAAAGGTAATTTTGTGATTAAGCAGGAAGCAGGAGGCGCGATCGCGTTTTCCTTGGCTACAGCTACAGATACTCCAGGTGGCGATCCAAACAGTCTGGTAACAGGTTTTGATGGTCTGAGTTTCAATGAATTCAATGGGAATGCCATTTCAGGTGATGTCAATTTTGGTCAAGGTGAAGGATCGAATGTCATCGCATTTGATCCCACACAGTGGCACGACATCTGGATTACCATTGAACAGGATGAAGCAAATGTTGGTACGCATGTCGCCAACATTTATGTGGATGGAAGCCTGACTCCTCAGGTATTCAAAATCACGGCTGGAACAGGTTCGGATTTCGGGGGGAGCTATCTTGCCATGGGATCAACGGCAACGCCGCAGAACTCTGCCTTGGATATTGATTATTATCGCGTGAAATTCGGAGTGGTTCCACCTACCGGAGCGATCTCTGAAAAACTGGATATCGTCGGATTGAGCCCTGATGCTGGCGCGGTCAATGTTAATCCAGCCGACGGCATTTCTTTCCAGGCCTCTGCCTCGGAAGGCTCCATTCCAAGGGAAAACATCTCCTTGGTATTGAACGGCATTGATTACACTTCGGAGTTAATTATTGAAGGTAATGAAACGTCCTGGAATGTTTCGTTCAATAATCTCCAGGCAAACTCGGTTTACAAAGGGGAAGTCGCAGTCAGAGGTGCCGGAGGCAGCACGATAACCGGATTAATTTCGTTTGATACCATCAATCCGGATGGGCCCGGATTTGAAGCAGAAAATTGGAATTTTGATCGTGGTGAATTCATCAACGATCCAGATCATAGTTTCAACGGCAACACATACTTTACCAAAGGCGAAACTCAGGACACTGAGGGAATTGATTTCCATGAGCTATCGGAAGAGTTTGATATTAACAATGCTGAACCCTGGAGGCTTCCCATCAACAATATGCCCAATACTGTTTCGAACAATAACGAAGCCAATCGTCTCAAATTCCAGGGAGAGGATGATGCCGATCATACCGTTAACAACACTGAACCTGGTGAATGGTTGAACTACACTCGCAATTTTGATCTAGGGGAATCCAACCTGCTGCTGCGTGCTGGCGGGTCCATTGCGTTTGAAGTGCAACTTGATCGAGTGACTTCCAATGCAAGTCAACCAGATCAGACTACCGAAAAAATCGGATCCTTCAAATCTGGTGGTATTCGTACCGGATTTGACTGGGTGCCTTTGACCGATGATTCAGGACGGCGCGTTGTGGTGGATCTTTCAGGAGAAATCACCTTGCGAGCCACGATCGTATCAGGTTCGCCCAGCATGAACTTTTTCCTTGCGACCGATCCTGTGGTTGAGGTTGAACCTCCTGTTGAAGAGGATGGTGAAATTGCCTCCATCACTCTCGCTGATGGGGAAGTGGTGATTGAGTTTTCTGGAACGCTCATGAGTGCGGATAGTGTCTCCGGCCCTTACAACGAAGTGCAAGGTGCGAGCTCTCCTTACACCGTATCGCCTGATCAAGCGGCTCAATTCTTTATTGCTCGATAAGGTTTTTGCACATTGAGTTGGAAATTATTTCAACCGGGCTTTCGAATTCATCGAGAGCCCGGTTTTTTAATTCTACGATCATTCTTTGAAGTATCTTGGTATTTTTAAAAAGTTAGCATGGCTTTTTTGCCGGTTTATTGTCATCATCCTGAATATCCTATTACGTTATGAGAACTAAGAACCTGCTCATCATTGTGGCTTTGACGCTGGTGGTCTCCTTTTCCCAGGCCCAGCAGAAGCGTCCGAATATTCTTTTTGTATTTACAGATGATCATGCTCCCCATGCCATCGGCGCCTACAACGGATGGCTGAAATCGGTTGATCCTACCCCTAATATTGATCAACTGGCTGCTCAGGGAATGCTTTTTGAGAACAGCTTTTGCTCCAATTCCATTTGTGGTCCAAGCCGGGCCGTGATCCTTTCGGGAAAACACAGTCACAAAAATGGATTCATGAACAACGGGAACAGCTTTGATTGGAATCAGCAGATATTTCCAAAGATCCTTCGAAAGGCTGGGTATCAGACCGCGATTTATGGGAAAAGTCATTTAAAAGGGCAACCCCAGGGTTTTGATGATTGGGCTGTCCTGCCGGGGCAGGGGCTTTACTACAATCCTGACATGATCTTTCCCGATGGTCGTCGTCGTATAGACGGATATTGCACCGACATTGTGACTGATCTGGCGGTTGATTGGCTCAAAGAAAAGCGAGATGTCAATCGTCCATTCATGATGATGGTACAACACAAAGCACCTCACCGAAACTGGATGCCCGCCTTGCGTCACCTTCATTTATACGATGATGTAAAAATACCTGAACCGGCAACCTTGTTTGACAGATACGAAGACAATGCGCCCCCCGCCCGGTTTCAGGAATTGGAGATCGATCGACACATGGATCTGAATTATGACCTGTTTGTGGATCTGACTCCTGAATTCAACCAGCCTCCCTCGCAAAAGAGGCAAGATAGATCTGCATGGCACAACATGAAAAGAATGTCCACCGAGCAACTGCGTCAATGGAGAGCGGCTTATGGCCCAAAGGATGCCGCTTTTCATGCTGCCAAATTGGAGGGGAAGGATTTGGTGCGTTGGAAGTTTCAGCGTTATGCCAAAAATTATCTGAGATGCATCAAAGGTGTGGATGAAAGTATCGGGCGTTTGAGGGACACTTTGAAGGAACTCGGATTGGATGATAACACCGTCGTGATTTACAGCTCCGATCAAGGTTTTTACGTCGGGGACCATGGATGGTATGACAAGCGCTGGATGTATGAGGAATCCTTAAAGATGCCTTTTATTGCCTATTGGCCAGGAGTGACTAAGGGTGGTTCAAGAAATACCATGATGATCCAGAATTTGGATTACGGTCAGACTTTTTTGGATATGGCCGGAGCTACTATTCCCGGTGACATGCAGGGAGCCTCTCTGGTTCCTTTGCTTAAAGGTAAATCACCTGCCAACTGGCGGAAAAGTATCTATTACCACTATTATGAGTATCCAAGTGTTCATATGGTACCTCGGCATTATGGCATCCGAACCGAACGATACAAATTGATGCACTTCTATCAATTTGGAGATGAATGGGAGCTTTACGATCTGAAAACCGATCCTGATGAACTCAGCAATCTTTACGGAAGAAACGAGTATGCACAGCTGACTTTTGATCTCAAAAATCAATTATCCGATTTACAAAGGCACTACGAGGACGACAGCGACATCTCGGAAAAACCAGACTCCTGGAAAGCTGAAATGAGAAACGGCCGATGAATCCTGGGCTTAAGAAATAAGTTCTCTCATCCGATCGAGCCCAATTTTCAAAATCTCTTTGGGATCTTTTGCCCAGAGTTCCTGATTGAATAATTCGAGGCTCATGGCTCCCTGGTAACCTTTGTTTCTAAGGACCGAGATTTCGGCTTTGAGATCAATGACTCCGTCTCCAACCATGACCCGGTCTGGGTCGGTTTGAGTTTTGGCGGGTTTATCAGGATGGGCATCATCGATGTGGTAATGACTGATCTTATCCACCGGGATGGCTTCAAGATCCGCCATGGTAGAACCGCTGTTCCAGTTGTGAAAGGCGTCGAGAATCAAGGTTGCATCAGGGTCACCGGATTTTTGAACCACATCCCATGCTTGAGATAATTTGTGAATGGACTTGAAGAAGCTGATGTATTCGAACGTGGGTTTGATACCTGTTTCACGACCGATTTTCAGCAGGTCGGCATACCTTCCAGGCAGAATGGAAGTGTCGCAATCCTCAATGGGAGGGGTGGCCACAATATAAGGTGCCCCTATTCTCGCCCCTAACTCAAAACGTCTTTTTGCTTCATCCAGCACCAGCTTGTATTCCCAACCATGCATATCTCCCCATTGCCTGATGGCAATACAACAGGGAACGATCAATCCATGATCCTTCAATGCTTTTTCAACGTCGGAAATTTCTCCTCCCTGTCCGACATGCTCGTACAAATCATTAATCCATAATTCAATCCCATCGTAACCAACCTCTCCTGCCAGGCGGATTTTTTCGAGCAAGGGTTGGGGTTTGATCGTACTGGTGTTGAGACAGAGCTTTGGATTCATGTAATCAGGAATTTAGGGTTTAAATTAAAAGCATTGGATATTAAAATGGGCCGAGCCTGGGCGGCATTGGATCCATGGTGAAGACGCTGGTGTCGAAACACCACTTGAGTAACCGCATCTTGCGTTCTTGTTCAGCAGGATCGTTCCACAAGTTATCAAATTCATCGGGATCCTTTTCAAGATCGTAGATTTCTCCTTCTTCCGTGCCGTGATACACCACGATTTTCTCCGTTTTCGAGCGCAGCATGGTGCCGTAGGAGTGACGGTGGGTCCAGGCATTATAATACTCGCTGAACACAAAATCACGGTGGTGATCCGGACTGGAAATACCCTTGCAGATTTGAGTGAGGCTTTTTCCCTGAAAACCTTCATACACTGGGATGCCCGCCGCCTCACAGAATGTTGGAGCGAGGTCCAGCAGTTCCACCAATCCGTCGCATTGGACACCCGATTGGAAGCCTTCAGGCCAGTGCATGACCAATGGGACTCTTATCGCTTCTTCATAAAAATGAGGACCCTTGAGATATAAGCCATGATCGCCCAACATTTCCCCATGGTCCGACATGAAGATCAGGAGAGTGCGTTCCAGTTGACCGGTCTCTTCCAGTGCTCTGATGATGCGGCCCAATTGATCATCGATGAGAGTAACCATGGCGTAATATGCAGCCGTAACTTGACGGCGATCATCATCGGTCATGGATTGTAAATCAAAATATCCTGGCTCATTGTGGGCCCAGCGATGGTCTAACTTCTGGTAGGTTGATTTGTTATTCCATTCTCCTTCTTTGAACTTTGGTAACTCCATCTGATCAGGTTTGTATTGCTGCATGTACTCTGCAGGTGGATCAAACGGGTGATGAGGATCAAAACAGTTGAAACTGAAAAACCAGGGCTTGTCAGAATGGTCTTTGATAAAATCAATGGTCTTTTCAGCACACCAGGTTGTTTGGTGATACTCTGTCGGGACTCCCTCCTTTATATAAGGAGTGGAAGCACCCTGATAAAGCTGATCCCAGGTTTGATTTTTGGATTCCAGCCATTGCGTGTAGGCGTTCTCCGGCCAGTCAGGTTGTGGATGATGGGACCAATCGAAAACCGTATATCCATCATCGATGCGGTTCTCAACTCTTCCCTTGGCGCAGCTTGAGAGGTGCAATTTTCCTGCCAGTCCACAGGTATATCCATGGTCCGCGAAAATACGGCTCAGAAGCCTTTCTTCCTTTGGGATTTGCTGTCCATTTTGACGGCAACGGGTGGTTCTTGCGTAGCGGCCGGTCAGAAAGGAGGCCCTGCTTGGTGTACAGACTGGGCTTTGACAATAAGCCCTCGTAAAGGCAACCCCATCACGAATGAGTCGGTCCGTATGAGGAGTCTGAATCCTGGTGTTTCCAAGTGCCCGAATGGTATCGTAACGCTGTTGATCTGTGCAGATCCAAAGGATGTTGGGACGTTGTGACATCGGTTCTTGGATCAGCGATTTGGAAATCGAATCATCCTGATTTCATGCGCGCCATCGGGTCTCGCGTACTCGTAATAATAGCGCAGTTCATCTTCCAACTGTAATGGGTGCAGGTAACGCAAAGAACCGCTTCCATGTGGGGAAGTCAGGTAGGGCGCATCGGGGGTTATTCGGTGCCATTGCTTGAGATCAAGGCTGACCGCCAATCCTGTTTTTTCTTCGTAATTCTCTGTATGGCTCGGACCTCCGTCATAAAAGCCAAGGTAAAGGGGCGAAAGGAACTGTACGGAGCCCAATCTGGAGGCATGACAATCCCATCCTGATGCACTCGGTGAGAAAATGTCTCCCAGCCAATCGAAGTGAATACCGTCCTCGCTCACAGCCAAAGCAGAGGATGATTTTGAGAGACCCGTATTGTAAATGTCGGAAGTGGCATGCATTTGTTTTCTCTCTTCTTCCGTCGCGTTGGAGTTGCCCGGAGCGTAGCTGAGGAACATGTAGATTTTGCCATCCACTTCCATGACAAACGGATCTTTGACACCCTCGCTATTGGTTTGTTCGGCGTTCAGGATGGGGATTTGTTGGTTGATATCAAATTTTGAGGGGTGATCCGCCTCAACCATGACGACAAACCAACGTTGGTCTTTGGGATCGACATAACTCATGTAAAGTCTCCAGCGTCCTTCTTTGGTTCGGAACAGGCTGGCTTTCTCGATCGAATCCGTGTTGAGTTCGTCCTTAGTGGTTTTCCAGATGGTTTCAAAATTTATTCCATCCTTGCTTTGTGCAATGAAACACTTTCCGCCTCGAATCGGTCGCGGTTCACGAGCACGATAGTAAAGGTAGTATGTCTTGTCTGATGGATCAAAGACGATGCTGCATGCACCCACCCAATAGCCTTCACCGTTACCCAGCGGCTCCACGACAACTGTACCTTGTTCGGGATCGAATGGTTTCAAGGCATTCCAGTGATTCAAAGATTCAGAACTCATAGAAGTCAGTATTCTTATGGCGTTCGTGTCATGAATCCAATGTTAAAATGAGATCTGGATTTTTGGCTCCTGGTCTCTTGCCACAATCGGATTGACCTTTTGTCCAAGCATTTTCAGAATGCGTCATGTTCCCTTTCTTGAAACAAAGTTTCGTCCTTATTGTATGGGCTTTTGTATTAAGTTTCCAAGTTGAGATCAGCGCAGGTAGTCGACCGAACTTCCTGGTCATCATGGCTGATGATTGCACCTACAATGACCTCCCAGTTTACGGAGGAAAAAATGCAAAAACGCCCAATATAGACCGGCTTGCCTCGCAAGGTCTTGTCTTTGACCGAGCCTACCTGACCTCTGCCATGTGCCAACCCTGCAGGGCTGAACTTTATACAGGTCAGTTTCCGATGAGAAACGGGTGTGCATGGAATCACTCGGCAAGTCGGCCAGGAACCATCAGTATGCCTCAACATTTATCCGAGTTAGGCTATCGAGTAGGATTGGCAGGCAAAGTGCATGTTAAACCAGCAGATTCATTTCCATTCGATAAGGTGGGCGGATTTGAGCCACATTGTGTTCGAAACCCGACTCGTGACCATGATTTAAAGGGTATTGAATCTTACATGAGCCAAGACAGTGAGCAGCCTTTTTGTTTGGTGGTAGCCCTGGTCGAGCCTCACGTGCCATGGGTGATGGGAGATGCTTCACAATATCCTTCTGATCAGATTGAATTGCCTCCCAACATCGCTGATACCAAACGAACTCGGGAGGATTTTGGAAGATACCTCGCGGAGATTACCTACATGGATGGGCAGGTGGGTGATATTCTCCGAACTCTGGACTTGGTCGGGAAATCTGATGAAACGGTTGTGCTTTTCACCTCGGAACAAGGGGCGCAATTTCCAGGATGCAAATGGACCAATTGGGATACTGGATTGCATACAGCTTTGATCGCACGTTGGCCTGGACGTATTACTCCGGGAAAACGTACCCAAGCAATGGTTCATTATGCAGATGTGCTTCCTACATTTGTGGAACTCGCCGGAGGAGTGACAAACGGACGCAACTTTGATGGGATCAGTTTTAGCAAAGTATTGACTGGTGAAGCAATGAGCCACCGTTCCTTTGTATTTGGAATGCACAACAATGTTCCCGAAGGCCCCCCTTATCCCATCCGAAGTGTCTTTAACGGCGAATATCATTACATTCGAAACCTTCGATCTAATGAAATTTACATTGAGAAGCATTTGATGGGGATGAAAGGAGATGGAAAACTCAACAACCCCTACTGGGCGACCTGGGTGTTTGAGTCTTTTGGCAATGACGCGGCCTATCAATTGGTCAAACGATACACCGTGCGGCCTGCCGAAGCCCTGTACCATACTGCTTCCGATCCCTATGAAATGAAAAACCTGATCCACGATGCGGATCTGGAAGAAACTCGAAATCAACTGGCTCGTGAGTTGGAAAGTTGGATGAAATCTCAGGGAGACCCGGGATCACCCCAAGACAGTTTAAAATCTTTGGAAGCATCCCGTCGGGGTGAACACCTTTACACGCCTTCGTCTAAATAAGATTGATTTGACATATTCTGCCTCCGGCATTCTTGGTGGTCAATTTCTAGGACGGTAAACTTGGCATGTGAATTGCCTGGAAAGGAAGGTTGCCAGTGGATTTCGAAACCATTAAATTATCCGTGTGAACCCAACCAATGACGGTGCAATGATGTCGCCCCCTATGCTGTACGGATTATGGTGCCTGGGAGCGGGAATCATCTTTTTAATTTTTCTATGGCTTCTCAAAATTGAGCCTTATGTCCGTAGAAGAAATCGCACATCCACCTTTTTCCTTTATCCGTGGGCCCCTTGGAAGGATTACGCCGATGCAGTGCGAACGGCCAGACGCCACCGCCATGGCAAACCTTCATTCCTAACTTTATTTTTCTGGGGTAGCTTGCTTGAAGGGGTAGGGGTTCTAGGCTGGGTTTGTCTTTGGCTGATCTTTTAATCGACTAATCATGGGGTGCCAGGTGACTCAAATTGACTGGCATCTGACGCATAATTCATTACTTGAAAGATGAAGTTCTGTTCTTGAACTCCCCTCAGCAAATGAGCCATCGGCCCAACGGCATACGCAACCACGTCCTCTCCTCCATGGGTTTCACTGCCCATAGGAATTCCTGCTTCCTGAATGTAATTTTCACATTCCACATCGACATCGCTTAGATCCGGACGCGCCTGTCGGGGAACATTAATATACTTCCAGTCACTTCCTGCCACCAGACTGCCTCCCCCATCTCCAAATTCACCATGAAAATGGGTTCCTCCATGATCAATTTCATCTGTTTTTTTATTCAACACAGGGCCGGTGAAACCACCTCCATTCACATATCCCAGCGTGGTGTATGGCAATCCCAAAGCGTCTTTTTTGGGAGACTTTTCCGGGTTTCCTTTGGAATCATTGCCAATCACCAGTCCAAGGATCGGATTCCCTCGAGTGGGATAACCCGCGATGGTAAAGGTGTGGCTGTGATCGGCGGTAACAATCATCAGGGTTTCGTTCCTTTCTTTTTCGGTGAGCGATTCCTGAACTGCTCGCACTGCATCGGATAAACGGATGGTTTCCATTAGAGCCCTATGGGCGTTTCCCGCGTGATGTGCATGATCTATGCGCCCTGCTTCGATCATTAGAAAGAATCCTTTTTCGTTTTTCCTGAGAATTTCCAGAGCTTTCAAACTCATCTCTTCCAGAGAGGGTTCATCGGGGTAAACCGGTTTGGCTCGATCCACTTCGTATTGCATATGGGCGGGTTCGAACAATCCCAATAGTTTGGAGGTGTTTTGGGTATCCACGGCTGATAGTCCCTTGTGATCGTAGACGAATGAGGATTGAGGTTGTTTCAGCCATTCATTGATCAAATTTCGGCCATCCAGGCGTTTACCAAATGTGGTGGGATCCTCGTGATCAGGGGTGGTTTTCGGGATAAAGGCTCTGCGTCCTCCTCCCAAGGCCACTTCCAGTCCATCCCCAAACGGAAACTCGATTAATTGTCTCGCAATATCTTTAAAACCGGCTTCATAAGCATCCTTGTGATTGGATTTCATGTCCGCATCATGTTCCCAATTTCGTTCGGGAGAATGAGCGTAGCAGGCTGCCGGTGTCGCGTGGGTGATCCTGGCTGTTGTGACCAAGCCGGTCGATTTGCCTTCTTTCTCAAATCTCTCAAGAAGTGTCCCCACTTTCTTGGATTTACCTTCGAAGTCTTCGACAGAAGTATGGTCTCCACGAACAACATTCTCATCATAGCCAAAGGTATAAGCCTTGGTCTTATGACCCGTCATGATGGCACACATGGTTCCAGCGGAATCCGGGGTTTGTTGATTCGTATTATAGACTTTGATCATTGCCGAGTAAGGAAAAGACTCCCAACTCAGGCTGTTTTCTTCTCCTGGGTGTCCATGTCTTTGTCCTTCCAGAATCCTCGCAGCTGTGATGGTTGAAACGCCCATGCCGTCGCCAATGAACAAGATGACATTCTTGGCATGTCCGTGTAAGGGCTGATCATTCAGGTATTGATTCAACCGAGTCTGCTGTGCCTGAAACGAAGCTGGATTGGATGTGGCGGAGTGAACATATCCTGCAGTGCTTAGGAGGATACCCATCGCGAGGGCTTTACAGGATACAAGCTGGTTCATGAAGTTTTGGTGATTGAACATTGTCTACTGATTTCTCGTTCCTAAAAAATTCTAATTATAGATCAAAAACGGTTTTATCCATTGTTGTTCCACCTTCGTCATCATCTCTGGGGGCATCCGGTTGATGAAAAATTAGACAAAAAGGTCCAATATTGATCTGATCTTTATCTCTGAGCAAAGTGGGTTCAGTGACCTTTCGACCATTGTGATAAGTGCCGTTTCTGCTGCCTGCATCAATGAGCCAGAGTTGATTGCTTTTTTCCTTTTGGATCATGGCGTGCCGACGCGAGACTTTCTGGTTCGGCAGGCAAAGTGTGCTGGCATCGGTGCGCCCAATGCTGCAATTCGATTTGATTCGAATTCTTTCTCCTTCGGGCAATTCGAGTTCGGCCAGCGGGCGAATCCTGTTTATCCACTCTGTATCAAAGACTCGTTGATAAATTCTGTTCCGAACGACCAAATAATTCTTTTCAACACGGACCAATCCAGAAAGGAATAACTCACTGATCAATGGGTTGGTGTCATCGTCTGGCACATCCCTTGAATTTAAAACTTTTTCATAAAGTTCCAGAAGTGACATTTGGTCCAACAGGGTTCTTCGGATTCTCTCACGAACATACAGAAGGTTGTCATCTTTATCTCGGGCTCGACTCGATAAAAATATTTCTTCACACACCCAGTCCACCCACGATTCCGGATCTTTGAATTGTTCTTCCTGATCGGGAGTTTGCTCCATGACTGCGCGGCAAAGTCTTTGGGTAAGATAAGGGTGGCCGTGTGTCCAATGATGGATTCTTTTCAAGAGTCTGGTGGCTCTTTCCTGGTCTTCCGGGTTTCTTTCCAAACCCTTGGCCAGTGGAAGGGCTTCCTGATAAGAGAAATCATTGAGTGGTACTCTATGACCGATATTAAACGGGGTTGCGTTGGGATCCTTAATTAATTCAGCAGGGGTGGCCACCCCCAGCAGACAGAAGGTCAGTTTCTGGTATTCGGGGTCTTCAATGCGTTGATTGTAGCATTGCCGGATAGCTCCGAATAATTCATCGGTTGGAAACGGCAAGCTTCGTACCATGTCCAATTCATCAAAAAAGATGACCAGCTTTTTTTCAATTCTTGGCAAAATGACATTTCTGACTGCCTGGAACCATCGTTGAACCGGACTTAATCGCTGGTGGTCCATCCAGTAAGCTTCCACCTCATCCTCCAAATGCATGGATTGACCTATCTTAACAAGCAATCCGTCATACCATTGCTCCGTGTTCAGGTTCAAACCTATGGCGGTTAAATCCAGGATGAGCGATTCAATGCCTACCTCTTTTAACCTCATGGCGGCACGCACCATACTGGAAGATTTCCCCATCTGGCGAGCTGTCAGCACATAACAGAACTCTCCCTGTGAAAGCAGATCAAACAATTGCTTGTCTGATTCCCGTTCAACATAGGAAGGGCTGTTATGGTGCAAAGTTCCACCTGTTGTGAAAAACCAGCTCATGCGAGGATGTTAGAGGAATCCCTTTAGACTCGCCAATCAGAAATCATGTTAATTGAAGAGGTATTTTGAGGTGTCTAACCGAATGCGATGGTAAGTTCGAAATTATTTTTTCAAGGTCGTGTAACCTGAGGAGTCATGCTGTCGTCTCTCACTTACGAACATTCAATAAAAGGATTTATCATGAAAAACAAAAAAATCTTCATCGCATTAATAGCACTTTCTACGGCCCTGACCGTCAACATGGAAGCCCAAGGCCGTGGTGGTCGGGGACAGGGACGTGGTCCAGAAGGCGGGTTCGGTGGCCCCCAAGGAGGTCCTCAGGGCGGACCCCCTGTTTTTGCTGCATTGGATACCAACAAGGATGGCGAGCTGTCCGCTGACGAAATCAAAAATGCGGCTGCTGTTTTAAAAAAACTTGATCAAAACGGTGACGGAAAATTGACCATGGATGAGATTCGTCCCGGACGTCCCGAAGGTGGCCCAGGGCGAGGTGGATTTGGTCGTGGTGAAGGCCGCCGAGGGCAGGGCGGCCCTGGTGGTGGCAGTCCCATGGTGGATCGTATCATGCAGGCAGATGCCAACGGTGACAACAAAGTTTCCGAGGATGAGCTACCCGAACGTTTGCAACGGTTAATGGGGGTTATGGACGCGAATAAAGATGGTTATATCACACGTGAAGAAGCTGAAAAGGCCGGAGAAAACTTTCGTAATCGTGGTGAACAAGGTAGAGGGCAGGGGCAGGGTCGAGGTCAGGGACCAGGGCAACGCCAACGTCCAAGACCTTGACGCCAATATTCAGGCAATCACGTTCCTTTAACAGAATAGATCGACTGGTTGATACTATAAAAAGAAGCCCCGGGTGAAGAATTCATCCGGGGCTTTTCGATTGAAAGGTCAGATCAGTAAGATTGTTTTTCGGTGACTGCTTGTGGATTGCGTTGAATCAATTCGATTTCGTAACCTTCGGGGGCGTCAACAAAAGCAAATCCGCCGCTGCCATCGGGTTTCATAGTAGGACCATCCGAAAACTCCACCCCAATGGATTTGATGTGTTCGCCAAAAGCCTCCAAGCTGTCCACGATGAACGCCAGGTGTGTAAGGTCTTCCTGAACTTCCACCGGACCGCTGTTTGGGAAGTAACAAAGTTCAATCAATTCCTCACTTTCGGGTGCTTTCAAAAAGGCAAGTTCAGAACCTCGAGGTGATTTGTGGCGGCGCACTTCTTCGAGTCCAAGAACCTTCTTGTAAAACTCAACGCTTTTTTCCAAATCGCTCACGCGATACCTTGTGTGATCTAATCGACGTACAATACCCATAGGTGGAGACTAAGAATGACACTCATAAAGTGCAATACTGCAAAAACCTTATTTATCCTCCATCCCCCGCAGAGATTTTTCCTTTTGCTGAATCGCTTCCCTCAGGAGGGCCTCAGCAGACCAGCCTCTGGATTGCGCGTCCATGGCCAGTCTTAACAGGCTTTGACCCAACGCTTCCGGGTTGTCGGGCAGAGGAGAATCTTTTGAAATTTCTGTGGAAATCAATTTGGATTTGCGGGCTTTTTTAGCCAGTTTTTCGGCATATTGAAGTGCCGGGAGATGCTTTGGGATGCCATCCAATGAAGAATGACGTTCCAGATGAGTGCCCTCTTTTTCGCTTCGTTTGATCTTCTCCCAGTTTGCCCAGACGGCGTCGACATCGTCCGCTTTGGTATCTCCAAACACGTGGGGATGCCTCCGGACTAATTTGTCTGCCAATGTTTGGCAAACCTCATCGAAATCAAAAACCTCCCTTTCTTTGGCTAATTGGCAATGGAACACTACTTGCAGCAGCAGATCTCCCAGTTCCTCGAGCATTTCATGGTCATCTTTGGTTTCAATGGCATCAATAAGTTCATAGACTTCTTCAACCGCATGAAATCTCAATGACTGATGATCCTGTTCTTTGTCCCAGGGGCACCCGTCCGGGGCTCTTAATCGAGACATGATTTCCAGAACGGCTTGGATGGGGGGCTTTTTTTCGCTCATTTGATTTTTGTGACTCAAAGAATGACCAGATTGTCACGGTGGATGATTTCTGCATTTTGATTCTTCCAGTTCTCAAAGGAGTTTGAATCAGAGGTGGTAATTCCACGGGCAAATTCAGTTCCCTCTTCATCGAGAATGCGGACAACTTCACCAGCTGAAAACACGCCCTCGATTGCAAGGACTCCCGGTGGAAGGAGGCTTTTTCCATTCTCACGCAAGGCCGTTTTCGCTCCCTGGTCAACAGTCAGGGATCCTTTGGGGCGGTGGAAAAAAGCGATCCACCTCTTTCGGCCTTTCAGCCCCTTTTTCGATGGAAGGAACAGCGTGCCGACGTCTGCACCCTCGGCCATGTCCCTGAGGATAGTAGGATTTCGTCCAGGTCCGATAAACATGGGGATTCCTGCCCGGACAGCGATTTTTGCGGCCTCAATCTTGGTGGTCATTCCTCCGGTGGCAGTGACGCTGGTTGTGCCTTGGGCCATGGCCATGATTCGGTCGTCAATCCCGTCTACCTCCGCCATTCGTTGAGCCTCGGGAGTGCCGAAATTTTCTATCAACCCATCTGCAGTGGTCAGGATCACCAACAGCTCAACCGGTATCAGGCAGGCAACCAGTGCCGATAAAGTGTCGTTGTCACCAAATTTTAATTCGGTGAAAGAGACGGCATCGTTTTCGTTGACAATGGGTATAAAGTCCCGGTCCAGCAAGGCGGTTAATGTGTTCCTGGCATTGAGGTGTCTCTCGTGGTGTTTGAGGTCAGAGTGGGTGAGCAACACTTGGCCGACGGACATACCGTATTTTGAAAAAAGGTCGGAGTAGGTATGCATCAGTCTTGTTTGTCCAACAGCGGCGCAGGCTTGAAGATCTGCCAGAGATTTGGGGCGATGCTCCAATCCCATGCTTCCCATACCCGCACCCACAGCTCCCGAGGAAACAATGACAATTTCCTTACCCAGGTTCTTTAGCTGAACAATTTGAGTGACCAGGTTTTCCAATTGGCTCAAATCGGGATGATTCCGTGCGTCGGTAAGGATGCCCGTTCCCAGTTTGATGACCATACGGTTGGCCTTTTGTAGCAATGATGCTCGCATATTAACTAATCTTTCGAATTGGATAACGGGTACCGCCCAAAAGGCAAGTCAGAGCTGAAATGAAAGATTTTCAAGAAGCCTCAATAGATTGGAGTGATTCAAAGAGCGTTAGAATTCCTTGATGTAGAGGCTTGCAAATTCAATGGGATGCCCATGGTGCTGAAGACCAATTGGCCCCGAGGCAGGTATGCCTGGCAGTGCGGCATTTTCTATGACGGTGATTTCGTTCAGGTTCACCGTCAGCCGATCTCCTACTAACCGAATGATAAAGCGATTCCATTTACCAATGGCATTGTCTGCTTTGACTTTTGGGGTCAAGGCTGCTCGAATTTCCGGTGAAGTGTTTTTATGGTTTCGATAACCATACACTTCACCGGAACCAATACTCCAATTCCATATGTTTACCTGGCTTTTGGTGTTTCCTCTCAGGAATATTCCGCTGTCGCCTGCGAATGAAACTTCTTCCGTGATTCGATCCCCTTGTTTGTTCCTGGCATATTCACCACTGGGAAGCACGATAGGGACTTCGCGTTTGGAGGGCTGGGAAGTCCACCGCCAATCACATATCAGGATAAAGTCCTGATAGCTTTTTTCTGTCCACAAATGTTTTTCTTCCGCTGTGCTTTTTCCGTCATATTGCAATTTCCAGTCGGTAGCTCGCCAGTGGTCTCTGCTGCCCTCGGGAACGACCCATCCTGACAGGTCCACTCCGGTGTAGATGGATTTGAATCCTTGCGCCAAGGGTGCAGTTTCTACGGGTGTGGGATTTGTGGATGGTAACTCTTTGATTCGAATGTTCCTGTAATCCACTTTTCCACCCTCGGATTCCAGCGCGATATAACCCTTTCGGTAATTGCATTTCTTGCCACCTGAAACCTCTTTGCCATTAACCGCAAGTTTGATGACCCCATCATTGCATGTGACTCGGTAATGATTCCATTCGGGAGAACCTTTGGATCTCATTTCATTTGGAAAACTTCTGGAACCTCGGTTTGGTGCATCAGGGATCATGGTGCTTCCATGGATCGGGAATATATCGCCATGAGTGGTGAACCAGTCTGATTTACCGTAGGCATGGTCCAGTATCTGCACTTCTATGGCTCTCAGGAATGGAACCCCTGGAGCAGAGATGGGTTCCGCCCAAACGAACAAGCCGGCATTGCCTCCTGGAACCAAATGCCTCCATTCCAGTTCCAGGATAAAGTTCTCATACTGCTTTTCCGTCCTCAAGGCTCCTGTAGGGACACCACTGCAATGAATCATTCCATTCTTGATACTCCATGTTTCAGGCGCGCAGTTGACGTTGACCCAACCGTCAAGATTCGTCCCATTGAATAATGAAACAAAATCCGACTCCTGTGAAGCTGGTGCAGCATCGGCGGAATGGGCGATTTGGATACCTATCAACCCAGTCAAAAGCACGGCTAAAATCCATTTTGGTGTTATGAACATGATAAGAAATTGTTGAGTAGAAATTGGCATTGAGCAAGTTGTTAATTGTTTTCCGTCTTAACAGAGCTCCATAATACGTTCAGGAATTGGCAAAACTGGCTGCGTTTATCCTGCTGCAAATTACCAGGAACCATGGTAACTTTTTATCCGGATACCGAATGATGACTCAGAAATGGAACCATTCGGATCGTGTAATTTACATTTCAAAAGATAAAGTTATGGCAAAAAAAGCTTCATCCAAAAAAACTTCTGCCAAATCCCAAAACGCCTCCGTTCAGGGTGAAAGCATGATGGACATCCTCAATCAGGATGTCTCCTGGGATACCATCAAGAAGTTTCTCACGATCGAAATTCCATCACCCTTTGCAAATCATCATTCCGAAATTGATCTCAAGGAGGATCAGATGTCTGATGAACAGGTCAAGGCCTATCGTGCGCGCAAGGCACATGTGGGAGACACGTTCGGGGATTATCTGGTCGACCGTGGGATTATTAACCCTGAGCAACTTCAGGAAGCGCAGAAATTTCGCGAAAAAACCGATCAGCCACTGTGGAGAACCTTACTTCATTTGAGGATGATAACTCCTCAACAACTGGCCAAGCTTCTTCGTCTTGATTTTCCAATCGGCACTCTGCCTGAGAATGACTTCACTCAATACTTAACCCGGAAGCGAATCGTCAAGAAACGAGATCTCAAGCTGGCCTGGAAAACGGCTCAGGAGAAAAAAATCCACTTTTTGGATTACATGCGGGAGGAGGGAATTGCATCCGATGAAGACATTGCACAGGCTCTGGCAAACCAGTTGAATCTCCCTTACGAAAGTCTTGAAGGAGTCAAAGAAATTCCCGAGGTGGCCCTGGATCAAGTGCCCTACCACTTTCCTTTTCGCTACCATGCCATTCCATACAAATTTGAAGATAATGTTTTGCATGTGGCTTTTGCTGATGGGGATAACATTGTTGAAATGGAGGGTATGGGAATTCTCTTTGATTTTGAAATTCAGCCCGTCATCGCTCCAAAATCAACACTGGATAAGCTTCTCAAGGAATATGCTCCTCAGATGGACGCGGATACCGCAGAGGAAGAAGGCCGACAGTACGAGTTGCAGAATGAAATCGCCGACAAACCTGCTCCCCAGTTGCTGGATATCATATTGAGGGGTGTTTTGCGAAGAGATGGTTCCGATATTCACTTTGAACCTCAAAAAGGATTCTACCGAATTCGCTATCGGGTGGATGGAATTCTTCATGATGTTCTAACGCTCCCACGCGAAATCGCAAGGAAGGTGCTGAATCAGGTCAAGACCCTTGCGGAATTGGATACGGCTAATCCCATGATTCCTCATGACGGACATTTGGTCATCGTGATGGATGATAAAGACATGAATTTTCGAGTATCCGTTCTCCCTACGCCCGACGGTGAAAAAATGGTGCTTCGTGTCGTCAAAATGCATTTTGCGTTCAGTCGATTCGAGCAATTGGGCATGGAACTATCTCACCGAAAATACATGGATACCCTGATGAAACTTCCCTCTGGATTGATCCTGGTGGCAGGTCCGGTTGGTTGCGGTAAAACTACCACCATCTATTCATGCATGAACTGTCTCAATCCGTTTACCCAAAACATCATGACGATTGAGGATCCGGTCGAGTACAAACTAGTGGGTACAACCCAGGCGCAGGTCAATCATAAGGTGGATATGTCCTTTGCCGTTGGATTGAAGGCGGTGCTCAGGCAGGACCCCGACATCATCATGGTTGGAGAGATTCGGGATGACGAAACCGCGAGCGTTGCAGTTTCTGCTGCCTTGACAGGTCAAAAAGTGTTTTCGACCATCCATGCAAATTCCGCCCCAAACGCCTGCACCGCACTTCAGTTTCTTGGCATCCGCCCAACACTCATTGGACATGCATTGGCCGGCATCGTTTTTCAGAAGATCGTTAGAAAGAATTGTCCGCATTGCAGTCGGGAAATGGACGCCGATGCTTCTTTGCGTAAAGCAATCCTCTGGCCCAAGGATAAACCCTTGAAAGTTCGCCAGGGATCAGGATGTCCGACCTGCCTTCACACTGGATTTCATGGTCGAACCGCGGTGTTCGAGATCCTGATACCTAACGATTCATTCAAGAACTCGCTTGCTCATAGCCCTACTCAGGAGGAACTTAACAAAGCAGCCGAAAAATCCGGCATGCTGACATTGCGAGATCATGCCGTGGAGTTGTTGACTCGTGGAGTGATTTCAGGTTCTGAATTGGAACGCATTCTGTAAGTTGCAATTCTTCTACAACTCCGTCAGATTGCCAGTGTTGTTATGTTTTGCATGCTTCGAAGATTCTGTGAAATAGCTCTGCGCCCATTGGGTGTACTATACTGCCGTGCCCTCATGGTGGTTTTTTGCTTTTCTGCATTGCAGGCTGCCGAAGTGGATTGGAAACCTGAACAGGACAAGCTGTCGGCTGATCTACGGCGCATCAATTTGGCGGATGCGTTGAAAGCCGTAGGTGGACGAATGGGGTGGAACGTCTGGATTGAACCTGGACTTGAAAGCCGAAGAGTTTCCACTCGATTTACTGATTTGACGGTTTCTGAAGCACTTCGGCGGATTATGGGCGACTTAAACTACGCACTTATCAGAGGCAAGAGTGCTGAGACCTCCAAGCTGCTTGTTTATGCTACCAGTGCTTCCAGGGCGACCAAAAAACTGAATCTATCCGAGCAGGTTGTCATCTTCTATTCCAAGAAAATCGATAACGAGATCATTGTTCAGGTCAAGCCCGGCAGCCCCATTTCTATCGAAGAAGTGGCCGCGGCACTGGGGGCTAAAATCATTGGTAAGGTGGAAGGATTGAATGCTTACCGGTTGTCCTTTGAAGACGCAGAAAGTGCCGACAAGGCTAGAGAGCGTTTAAGGGATTCGGAGTCTGTTCAAATCAGTGACAATTTCGAATTGGGAAAACCCGGCCAAAACCGTGTATTCGGTGGGGGCGGTCCAAGTGGTTTTTCGCTGAAAGCAGGGCAGACAAAGGGTGATGAGTTGATTGTTGGCCTGATCGATATGCCGGTTCAAGGCGATGATTCGCTTTCAGAATTCCTGCTTCCTGAGATCAGTCTTGGGTCAGACAAGCCGTCTGCCACTGGAATCCCTACCCACGGTACCAGTATGGCGCAGACGCTGTTGAAAGGCGTTGAGATCGGAAACAATGGCAAAAGTGAATCATCCGTCAGGATCTTGCCTGTCGATGTTTATGGTGGCAGTGAGACCACTTCCACATTTCAGGTAGCTCAGGGTATTTACGAGGCTGTCAATTCAGGAGCCAGCATCATAAACTTAAGTCTTGGAGGAACTGAAACTGTTCCATTGATGGAGCAAATGATTCGCGAAGCTTCCAGGCAGGGGGTGCTTTTCGTGGGAGCAGCGGGTAACACACCGACAACGGAACCGACTTTTCCCGCCGCCTATCCAGACGTGCTTGCTGTTACCGCGGCATCTCAAAATGGCCAGGTCGCACCCTACGCAAACACGGGTGATTTTGTGGATGTCATGGTTCCGGGCAGGTCTTTCATTCAATACAACGGAACCACCTTCATGATCAACGGAACCTCTGCCTCCGCTGCATATGTCTCAGGGATGGCTGCATCCATTTCTGCCAATACAGGTCGTCCTGTCAGGGAAGTTGAAATGGAACTCAGACAAAGCCTCCCCAAACCTTGATAGCTTTAGTTCGGCTCGAACTTCTCAAAGTTCCAGGTTCATGTCTCGTGTTGGTGTGAGCTTTAGAATGGTATCTGGTCCGTTGGTAACGACGTAAATAGCCCCGTCCGGAGCACTGCAGACGTCGCGGACTCGACCTGCATTTTTCAGAATGATTTCCTGATGCATCACTCGGTCTTCTTCTATGTTTAACAACCTTACTTCTTCGTATTTTAAGGCGCCCACAAGGAGATGGTTTTTCCAACGTGGAAACAGTGGGCTTTTGACAAAGTGAATTCCACAGACCGCGATGGATGGCTTCCAATAGAGTGCGGGTTGTGTCATGCCTTGACGTTTTCTGTCATTGGATACCACGCCGCCGTCATAATTTCGCCCGTAAGTGATGGATGGCCAACCATAATTGGCGCCTCCTTTGATCAGGTTGAGTTCATCTCCTCCCATCGGACCATGTTCAGCTTCCCATACGTCTCCCGATTCCGGGTGAATGGCCAGGCCCTGGGGGTTTCTATTGCCGTAGGTGAAGATGGAGGGTAAGGCATCCTTGCGTCCGACAAAGGGGTTGTCCGATGGAATGGAACCATCTTTGCGGATACGGTGAATTTTTCCATTGGGACGGCTTAAGTCTTGTGCATGAGGTGCTATTCCGCGCTCTCCAATCGAGAAGAAGAGGTATCCGTCAGGATCGAATACAATGCGAGAACCGTAATGTTGCCGCGTGGTTGTGTATAGCTCGTGTGGCGCCTCGTAAATCACCTGCTGATCTGTCCATTCATGATCGATAATTTTCCCTCGAACGATACGCGTCATCGCTGGTTTTCGGTCGCCGTCAGCATCGGTTAGTTCATGACTGTATGACAGGTAGATCCATCCAGATTTGGCGTGATCAGGATCGATCGATACATCGAGTAATCCACCTTGCCCTTCGTGCAGAACGGTGGGGATTCCATTGATGGGTTTGGGATGTAATTTTCCATCCACCATCAGTCTTACATTTCCCGGGCGCTCAGTGATCAATGCCCGGCGTTCATCCAGAAAATCAATAGCCCAGGGAATGTCGAGATCGCTGGCGAGCACATCGACTTTTAACTCATAATCCAGGGTAAACACCTTTTCAGGAGTTGGGGGGCGCGTGGAGCCCGAGGATTTTTCCGATTCAAAAACAAAATCCAATACACGGTTTATTTCCGCATCAGACAGAGCTTCCTCAAAAGCAGGCATGGCAAAATCCGAGATACCATACTTGATGTTTCTGAAAATGTGACTGCGCTTGGAACCGAACTGCCAGACCGCATCCTTGAGGCTTTGAGCCTGACCTCCCTGCAGGTCTGCGCCGTGGCATTGAGCGCAGGCCTGGGCATAAATTGCCTTTCCGTCGAGGTTTGTTTGTGCGTTCAACCAAACGGACGTACAACTAAAAAGTAAGCCAACGTAGAAGGTCTTCAAAAATGACTGTAGGTTATTCATGGTTCAATTCCTCTTTTGACAACTGTGGTGCTGGCGGGTGTTTTGTTTAATAACCTCCGCCGCCGAGTTTTGCTTTTTTGGCGGAAGTTTTAGCTGATTTGGTTCTGCCTTTTTCCGCACGTGCTCGAGCTTTGTAATCATCGAGCAGAGCCTTGGTTGCGGAAGCTCCAACCCGTCTGACTCCCAAATCTCTACAATGCATCAATGCATCCAGATCCCGGACGCCCCCTGCCGCCTTGACTTCCACCTTGGGGCCGCAGGTTTTTCGCATGAGTTTTAAGTCTTTCTCAGTGGCGCCCTCGTATCCATAGCGCCCGTCCTTGCCTTTGACAAATCCATAGCCTGTTGATGTCTTCACATAGTCTGCTTTGGCACTTTCACAGATTTCACAAAGTTTTCTTTTGATTCGATCATTGGGCATGAAATCGTTTTCAAAAATGACTTTTACGATGGCTCCATGTTTGTGAGCTTCACGGACGACGGCTCGGACGTCCTTTTTTACATAATCCCAGTCTCCTGATAACGCCTTGCCGATGTTCATGACCATATCAATTTCCGTGGCGCCGTCCTTGCACGCTTGTTCTGTTTCGAACACTTTGACCTTGGTGACATTTCCTCCCTGCGGGAAACCAACGACCGCACCGACAGCTACTTCAGTACCTTTCAAAATTTTGGCAGCCATCTTGACCGCGTAAGGCTTGATGCATACCGAGGCAACCTTGTACTTGGCTGCCACTTTGCACTCTCTTTCCAGTTCCTTGTCAGTCATGGTCGGGTGCAATAAGGAATGATCAATCATTCCCGCAATCTCTTCATAAGTGTATTTCATAATTCAAAAATGGATTCTTCAGGGCATGAAATTTTTCAAGTATCGATGACTCTGTGTCAATGCTGCCTTCCGAGCTTTCAAGCTTCCTTCGTATGCGCGGTCTTCAACTTCGACGCATACAGCACCTTGATAACCTGCATCGCCCAGTACAGAAAGGAATTTCCCCCAATTCACTTCTCCCAGCCCGGGTAGTTTGGGGGAGTGATACGATAAGGGAGTTGCCATGATGCCGACGTCATCGAGTCGGTCCTGATCCAATCGCACATCCTTTGCATGAACATGCACAAACTTGTCCACAAACTCCCGGATCGGTCTCAGGTAATCCATGTGCTGCCAAATCATGTGGGAAGGATCATAATTGAGTCCGAAATTTTTTGAAGGAATCGTCTCAAACATGCGTCTCCACATGGCAGGGGAATGCGCCAGGTTTTTTCCAGAGGGCCATTCGTCGTCAGTGAAATACATGGGGCAATTCTCAATGCCAATCTTGACATCATTGTCCTCAGCCAGGCGTATGATGGAGGGCCAAACTTTTTTGAAGGCTTTGAAGTTGGTGTCATCGTTCATACTTGGTTCTGCCCCCACAAACGTATTGACAACGTTTACTTTTAATTTCGGAGCCGCTTTGATCAATTTCTTGAGGTGAGCCAATGCCGTGCGCGCATGTCCCTTGTCTTTGCTCAGGAGGTTTGGATAATACCCGAGGCCTGAAATGGAGATACCTTTGGATTTTATCCGACCTACGATGTCGTCAGCTTTGGCCTGCGTCAGTTTCGTGATATCGATGTGAGTGATTCCCGCGTACCGTCTCTCGGCTTTGCCTTTAGGCCAGCACATGACTTCGATACAATCGTATCCAATTTGGGCTGCCGTATCTGTGACCGAATCCAAGCTTTGTTCCGGTAATATGGCTGTAACGAATCCTAGTTGCATCATGATTTTTGAGTGTTCTGTAAACGTTGACAGGGGTTAATCCAGATTTTTAAAGGGGTATAGTTCTGAAGGGACCCTGGCATCCTGCATCAGTTTTTCCATTTCCTTAACGATGGATGGGTATTTCATCGCCAGGTTTTTTGATTCAGCAGGATCCTTTTCAAGGTCATACAACTCTGTCTGGATGCCTTGTTTGAAAATGTTCTGACGAACGGCTTTCCAGTTACCCATACGCAGGGCCTGTTGACCTCCATAGGACGGGAATTCCCAATAGAGGTAGCCATGGGATTTTTGATTGCGCTTTCCAAGCAGGGTAGGGGCTAGATTGATGCCGTCCGTCCCGGCAGGGATGGCAGATTTGTTTCCCGTTAAATGCAGGATGGTAGGCATCAAGTCCCAGAAAGCGGCAGGTTCATCGCTTGTTTTTCCTGCGGGAATTTTTCCCGGCCATCTGGCCACCATAGGCACCCGGATGCCGCCCTCATATACACTTCCTTTCAATCCCTTGAACTCGCCCGCCGATTCAAAAAAATCTGAATCACTGCCGCCAAGTCGATTGTAAGTTGGTCCATTGTCAGATGTGAAAATGATGAGTGTGTCCTCTTCCAATCCCAGCGCGCGAATCTTATTCATGATCAGGCCCACTCCATAATCAAGGTATGTCACCATTGCCGCGTATCCTGCTCGAGGTTTGGGATGTTTCAAGTAACCGCGGTGATTGTAAGCCTCTTCTGGAATCTTGTTCGTATACCAGTCAACCGCCCATTCTGGAACCTGTATGGATAGATGGGGGATGGTGAATGGCATGAACAGAAAGAAAGGATCTTCCTGGTGTTTGTCTATGAAAGCAACGGCCTCCTCAATAAACCGATCTTGTGAAAATGTTTCTCCGTATAAGGTGCGGTCATTACCGGGGAGGGTCTCTTTTTTACCGTTTCTCCAAAGAAATTTAGGATAATGATTGTGGGCGTGGACTTGGCAGTTGAATCCGTAGAATAAATCGAATCCCTGTTTGTTTGGATCTCCTGTGGTCCCAAAATGGCCCAAACCCCATTTGCCCATGGCTCCTGTGGCATATCCCTGGTTTTTGAGTGCCTCCGCCAAGGTGATTTCTTCGGGAGGGATGGGATACTGCCCCGGGAATTCCCAGCCGTACTCCTGCTTGATGTGATCTAATCCTTTTGGGTTTCGGTTGTCCCGAACGTAGGCATGACCGCTGTGTTTCCCTGTTAAAAGCATGCCTCGCGATGGGGCACAAACAGGAGATCCGGAATAAAACTGGGTCATGCGCAACCCTTCCTTTGCCAGGGTGTCTATATTGGGTGTCTTGATGTATTTTTGACCGTAGCATCCAAGTTCCTGATAACCGAGATCATCTGCCAGAAACACGATGACATTGGGTTTACGTTCATTGCCTTGTCCGTTGGTGGCTGGGGACAGTATCAAAGTTAAGACCGTCCATGCACATAACAGCAGGCGATTGGATCGAGAAGTTTGCATGCATTGAGATTAAAAGTTGAAAGATCTCAGGACAATCCTAAACCGGTTGATACAGAGCTGCCAGATTGCACATCCTGTATGAAAATACCTCAATAACTAAAGATTATCCTCTCATCGCAAATTCCTTCAACCTGTCTGCGATTTGGTTGGCCAGGGCTTTCATCATCTCGGCATCTTTAGGTGCCAGGTTTCGATCGCATTGAAAAGCCCAGAGCGTGAGCCAATGTCCGAAATGCTCTGGCTCAAGATTGAGCGGCATGTGTTTTGCAATGAGTCCTCCTCCGTAGGCGGGTGGACCTCCTGTAAGTCCAGACCAGAATCCGGCAATTTTCTCAATGTGCGCCGGCCAATCGGGTATATGAGCCTGGAAAATTGGCCCAATAATGGCATGCTGCCTTACGTCCGCATAGAAGTGAGTCAGTAGTCGTATCAATCCTTCATGACCTCCGATTCGCTCATAAAGCGTTTTCTCACTGCCGATGTTTTCCATGAATGATATTGGTCTTAAACAAGGATGAACTGCAAGAGCACATCCCGCTTCACCTCTGATCAATAGGGGATTGAAACTTGAATTTTCCGTTTCCCGGATTACGTTGCCCCTACTGTCGTTCCCTTCAACATTTCATCATTGTTGTCGCTTTGTGCCCGTGAACGATTGTTACGATCTTAGTTATGACATATCGATTGAACCCATTTTTAATGATCTGCGGGTTGTTTTTAGTTTCGGCTGAAGCAATATTCGCGAATCCCGGTCAATTATTTGCCGAACGAAAAGCTGAACTCGTTCGTCAATACGATACCAACAAAGATGGACGCCTGGATGTCCGTGAACGCCTGGCGATGAGGGAAGCTATCATCGCCGGGAAAGTAAAAGGTGAGGGTCGCAACAGAGGGCGGGGGATGATACCTCCAGAGATCATTGAGGCTTTCGACAAGAATAAAGATGGATCTCTTGATGAAAAAGAACAACAGGAGATGAACTCTGAGATGGGAAGACGTTTTGGGGGGCTCATGCAAAGATACGACCAAAACAAGGATGGAGAACTCAAGGCCGAAGAGGTTGCTGCTTTGAGGAAGGATTCCCGTGAGGGGGATTTGGAGGGATTGGACGCACTGGTTGCCAGATTTCTACTCATGCAATTCGGGGGAGGTGGAGCTAACTCGAAAGATGAAAAATCTGGTTGGAGTCGATTTGATCGCGATGGTGATGGACTTGCAAGTGCTGAAGAATTGGAAGCCATTCGCAAACAACAACAGCAACCGTAACTCTGACTCCATCTATGATCCAACGACCTTCCTTTTTCGTGAGTAAGCCGGTGAAAATTGCACAGTTTTCCACAATGATTCTCATTGTCATTTCCTTGATATCAGGATGCAAACAGGAATCATCTCAAACCCTTCAACCTATTAGTAATGACCAGCAAGAGGTTAGAAATCGCATGGCTGTTCCGCCTCCGGCAGATATTCCGGCTTCGAGTGCTGATGTGGAAAGTCCAGTTCTTTTGATTTCCGAATTCCTTGCCGCGAATGACTCCGGACTGAAGGACGCTGATGGGGATCGCACCGATTGGATTGAAATATATAACCCAGGAGACAGCGCTGTTGATTTGTCAGGTTTTGCCCTGACTCAGGATCGACAATTGGAAGAACTATGGGAGTTTCCTGCATTCAAAATGGGAGCTGGCGAGTATGTTTTGATTCATGCCTCCGGCAAAAACCGCAGAGTTGCCAACGAAGAATGGCATGCTGATTTTAAACTCAATGCGAAAGGTGAATTTCTGGCTTTGGTCGCCAAAGAAACCGGATCGATCGTTCATGCGTTTGGGACGAGGTATCCTCAGCAACAAGATGATATTTCCTATGGTATTTCTTCTGAATGGACTCCAGGTGAATTTTTGCAGGATTACGAAAGCCACTTTCTGTCACCAACACCAGGGAAACCCAATGGGGAATTGTTGTTTGGTTTTGTGGAGGATGTGAATTTCAGTGAGGATCGTGGTTTCAAAGAAGACCCATTTGAACTGATTTTATCCACTTCCAGCGAAGGCGCTATCATTCGCTACACTACGGATGGATCAGTGCCCAGCTTGGATCATGGTCAAGTTTACGAGGAGCCCATTCAAGTGGATGGAACGATCGTGGTGCGAGCTGCCGCATTCAAAGAGGGATATGATCCATCAGGGGTGGTGACCTGCAGTTATTTGTTCCTTAAAGATGTGATTCGACAATCCCATGATGGTTTGCCGCCGATTGGATTCCCCTATCAGTGGGGCAGTAATCTGGTGGATTATGGGATGGATCCACGAATTGTGGATGATCCAAATTATCAGGCGGACTTGATGTCTGGATTCACTGATCTTCCGATTATTTCCCTGGCCATGGATATCCAAGACCTGTTTGGGAAAGAAAAGGGGATCTATAGCCATGCCCAGGCGGATGGTCGTGAATGGGAGCGCCCTTGTTCGGTTGAATACATCCAGCCCGATCAGAAACCTGGATTTGAGATTGAGTGTGGTATTCGAATTCGAGGGGGATTTAGCCGTATGGATATGAATCCAAAGCATTCCTTTCGTTTGTTCTTCAGGGATGTTTACGGCCCTTCCAAGCTGGATTTTCCGTTGTTTGAGGATTCAAAAGTAACCAGCTTTGACAACTTGGACTTACGGACTTCGCAGAATTACAGTTGGAGCTTTGGCCTGGATGGATCTAATGGACTTTTTGTTCGGGATTTGGTCAATCGTGACATACAGCGAGCCATGGGGCACCTGTCACCAAATGGTGATTTTTGTCACTTGTTCATCAATGGCATTTATTGGGGATTGTACAACACATGTGAACGCCCCGAAGCTTCATTTGCGTCTGACTATCTCAAAGGTGGTAAGGAGGACTTCGATGTCATCAAAATTCAAAACGGTGGAGGTGAGCGAACCTTTGCTACCGACGGTGATACCGATGCCTGGAGACGACTTTGGGAGGCAGCGCGAAAGGGTGTTGCATCCAATGAAGATTATTTTCGGCTTCAGGGAAAGAACGCCGATGGAACCGATAATCTTGAGACGGAAGTTTTGTTGGATGTTGAAAACCTGATTGATTATATGCTGATCATCATTTGGTCAGGCAACAAGGATGCTCCTGTCAGTGCATTCATGGGGGATCGGGCTTCCAACAATTGGTACGGTATCCGTAACCGAAACCGTCGGGAAGGCTTCAGATTCATCATTTGGGATGCGGAGCATACGATGCTCAAAGATGATCTTGAGATTGATAGAACAGGACCTTTCCCAGCCGGTAATGATTTTCCATCCAGTAATCCTCAATTTATTTGGCAGCAGTGTCTGGAAAATGAGGAGTTTCGAGTGAAAGTTGGGGATCATATTCATCGTCACTTTTTTAATGATGGTGTCCTGACCTCTGAACGGCTCAGGTCGATTTTCGATCGACGCATACAACAAATCCAAAATGCAGTTGTCTGTGAATCCGCACGCTGGGGTGATTCCGAAGCTCCCAATTTCGCTGGCAACAACACCAGGGAAGGACTGCCTCTTAATCGTGATGATCATTGGCAGAGTGTGGTTGATGTTACGCGTGATGAATATCTTGCTAAACGTTCGGACATCGTCCTGGCTCAGCTGTTTGCTCAAGGGCTTTATCCCGACCTGAATGCACCTGCGGTTTCCGAGTCTACCGAAGGTGATGTCGATTTATTAGCCCTCAGCGCTGAGCAGGGAGATATTTATTATACCACCGATGGAACGGATCCACGCCTGATTGGAGGAGGGAAAAATCCTGCAGCAACGGTTTATCAAAAAGCCCTTGTAAAAGAGGAAATAACACACTCCTTGAGAGCACGTGTCTTTTTTGAAGGGGAATGGAGTGCGATGCTTTCTGTGGAATTTTAACCTGAAACCATCAAGAAGTCGGCAACCTCTGTTTTTCTCTAAAAATAGCCGGAATAAAGATGGGTGTGTTGATGGGTGGATTTTTGAGATCTGCTGTCGCCCTTTGAGACCGGGTTTCCTGAATCCATCGAGTTTCTGCTATTCTTTTTGCTTTATTGCATTAATTTGTTTCGCGTGATGAATAAATTTCTCAATATCACACGCTGGTTTTTGACTGGCGTGTTTATCTTTCTGGTCTCGGTGCTGACGGTGGTCAAAGGCTCCGCCCAGAATGGGAGTATCATCAAATCAACCAAGGTTTCTGGTAATGTCTATATGCTGGAAGGTCGAGGAGGTAATATCGGTGTGTCAGTGGGTGATGATGGTATTTTAATCGTCGACAATCAATTTGCCAATCTGGCCCCACAGATTGAATCTGCACTTTCCGATCTCAGTAAGGGAGATTTAAAATTCGTTCTGAATACACATTGGCATGGAGACCATACGGGAGGGAATGCCCACTTCGGCAAAAAAGCAACGATTGTTGCCCACGAGCATGTTCGTGATCGGCTCAAAAATAAATCGGGCACGCCTGCCTCTGCATTGCCTGTCATTACTTTCAAAGAATCCTCTTCGGTTCATTTCAACGGAGAAGAAATTCGACTCATACATTTAGGGCCGGGACATACGGATGGTGATGTCATAATATGGTTCACCGAATCCAATGTCATCCACATGGGGGACCAGTTTTTTAATGGAAGGTTTCCATATATAGATCTCGGCAGCGGCGGGCGCGTCGCTGGTTATCAAAAAAATGTGAATACTGTTCTGAAACACGTCCCGGAAGGGATTAAGATTATTCCCGGTCATGGTGCCTTGGCAGATAGACAGGACTTGGAGACTTTTTCGGTCATGTTGAAGGATACCATTAATCCGGTCAAACAGGGCATCAGTCTCGGCAAAACACTGGATCAAATCAAAGCCACTGGAGTTTCTGAAAAATACAAGACATGGGGTGCTGGTTTCATCAACACTTCGCGGTGGTTGGAAATTGTATATAACTCGCTGACATCCGATCCGTAATTTTTTCCAAGAACGCGTTTCTTTATTGCCGTTTTTAAATCAAAGCTTGGATGGAAAAAAAACTTGGAGCTTGGAAAATTTGGGTCGATACCGGAGGCACATTTACGGATTGTCTGGCTCAAAGTCCACAGGGAGTCATTTTTCGTGTAAAGGTTCTCAGCAGTGGACGCTTGCGCGCAACGGTTGGAGGGGTAGATCATCGAGGACAGCTAAACCTTTGTGGATTGAAGCTCCTTCCTCCGCGCTTCTTGAACGGAGCAAAGGTGGTTGTTTCAGCGACTGGAAAAAGCATTGGTGTCGTCAGGTCGCACGATGTCGGATCTGGTGAATGCCAGCTGGACGGTGCAGATATTTCCCGTGTCAAAACAGGAGATGTTGTCGAACTGGATTTCGGCTTAGAGGCCCCCGTACTTGCCGCCCGTCTTGTTGCTCAGACGCCTCCCAATCTTCCGCTTCCACGGACCGAATTTCATCTGGCCACCACAAAAAGCACCAACGCTCTGTTGGAGAGAAAAGGCGATCGAACGGCTTTTCTCGTGACAAAAGGATTCAAGGATCTCCTCAAGATTGGGGACCAAAGGCGTCCTGACTTATTTGCACTGCACGTTCAAAAATCCATTCCGCTTCATGATGCTGTTTTTGAAGTGGATGAAAGAATAAGTGCGACGGGTCAGGTGCTCAAACCTCTTGAACTACAGGCACTCGATCAACTGACTGACAAGTTGCTTCAATCAGGATTTACAACTGTCGCTGTTTCATTTTTACATGCCGTTCAGAATCCTGTTCACGAGTATGAGGTAAAAGACATGTTGAAATCTAAGGGCATTCAGCACGTTTCCATTTCGGCAGAACTAGCTCCCTTCGTCAAAATCTTACCACGTGCAGAAACTGCGTTGGTCAATGCCTATCTGACACCCCTCATGGAGCGATATTTGGAAGGCGTCCAGAAGCATCTGGATGGAGGTGTGTTCCGTATCATGACCAGTGCCGGAGGATTTGTGTCGAGGAAAGATTATCGTGCCAAGGACAGTCTGTTGAGTGGTCCTGCAGGGGGCGTGGTTGGCGCTGCAACAGCGGCAGCTCAATGTGGTGTTGATAAGACCATCGCTTTTGACATGGGAGGAACCAGTACTGATGTGGCTCGTTTTGACGGTGGTTATGACTATCAATTTGAGCAGCACATCAGTGGCGTCAGATTGTTGTCGCCTTCGTTAAGAATTGAGACTGTTGCGGCAGGTGGAGGTTCGATATGTGGCTATGGATCCGATGGTTTTTTTGTAGGACCTGAAAGTGCCGGTGCTTCACCGGGGCCGGCTGCTTATGGTGCGGGTGGTCCCTTGACGATCACCGACGTCAATCTTTTGCTGGGCCGTATGGACCCCGAACTTTTCGGCATTCCTTCCGATACCGAAGCAGCGCGCAAAGCTGCCGAACAATTGTGGAGTCAGGTTCCTGAGGGTCGACGTTCCTCAATGTCCATCGAATCCATGCTTGGAGGCTTGCTTGAGATTGCCAATGAACGCATGGCGGATACCATTCGAGCCATATCGGTTCGCGAAGGATATGATCCTTCCGATTATGCCCTGACTGCTTTTGGTGGAGCCGGAGGGCAGCATGCTTGCCGGATTGCGGGTATTCTTGGAATTCGTTGCATCATATTTCCCCCTGACGCGGGATTGCTCAGTGCCTTTGGGCTCCGCCATGCCCGTATGGAGCGTTTTGCCGAGCGTGAGATCCTGGAAAACTGGAATGACTTGGAACCTCGTTTTACTGAATTAATGGATTCCATTGTATCTCAGGCAAAGCAAGCTTTGATGGGGGAAGGTTTTCAACTGGATGAGATCAGTCTGGACAGGTGTATAGTGCAAGTGCGTATTCTTGGGCAGGAAAGCTCCGAATCCATCGACTGGTTTCCTGGAGATGACCTTGCCGAGTTGTTTCGAGTTCGCTACTCCAAAGTTTACGGATATTTCCCTGAACAAAAAGACATAGAAATCGTCTCTGTGCGAGCTATTGCTGCAACGTCTAAAATCCCCATTGAGAAAGAAGATTTTCAATCAAAGAAAACACCTCGTCATTCTCGCACCACTCAAAGCTTCATAAATAATCAATGGCGAACGGTCCCCGTTTTCAGTCGATCGAATCTAGCTTCGGGAGATATCATTCAGGGCCCTGCTCTCATCCAGGATGAATTCAGTACTTTATGCATAGACGAAGGTTGGGTGGGCAACGTCGGGTCCATGGGAACTCTGAGAGTGACTGCGTTAGTCAAAGGCAACTCCTCAAACTTGAGTCAAGCGGGATCAGTTTCAGGTAACATGGAGTTTGAGTTATTCACGCAGAGGTTTTTTAACCTCGTTGAGGAAATGGGTTTCATGTTGGAGCGTGTATCCATCTCGACCAACGTCAAGGAACGATTGGATTTTTCATGTGCATTGCTTGATTCAGAAGGTGAATTGATCGCCAATGCACCCCACATTCCTGTTCACCTGGGGGCCATTGGGCTTTGCGTCCGAAGAATTGCCAAAGAATTTCCCATGAAGGAGGGGGATATGATAGTGACCAATCATCCTACTTATGGCGGATCACACCTGCCAGACGTCACGGTTGTCAGTCCTGTTTTTCATGCCGGAGGAGAGCTGCTGGGTTATGTGGCCAATCGAGCGCACCATGCCGAAATGGGGGGGATTCGGCCAGGATCCATGCCTCCTGATGCTGAGAACCTTCAGGAAGAGGGAGTGGTCATTGCTCCCACTTACCTATATCGTCAAGGCATTCCCTGTTTTGAGGATATAGAAAAGCTTCTGACCCAATCTCCTTATCCTTCCCGGGCTCCCAAAGATAATCTTGCTGACCTCCAAGCCCAGGCCGCTGCCAATCGCAAAGGATCTCAATCGCTTCTCGGGATGAGTGAGCTTTATGGGGTACAGGTGGTTAAGAAATACATGGACGCCTTGAAGAATCATGCAGCTGAATTGTTGAGCATCCGTGTCAAAGATTTTAAATCTACCCGGTATATCGCAGAAGAACTTCTCGATGACGGAGCCCTCCTGAAAGTTTGCATTGATGTGAGCAACGGGAACCTCTGCTTTGATTTTAATGGCACAGCATCCCAGCATGGTGGCAATCTGAACGCGACACCTGCCATCGTGAACAGCGTTGTGCTTTATGTGCTTAGGCTATTGGTTTCTGATCCCATCCCCCTTAATGAAGGTTTATTGCAAAATGTGCAGATCAAACTGCCAACTTGTTTGTTAAATCCATCCTTTACTCGAGATCCCGCGCAATGCCCGCCGGTCGTAGGAGGTAATGTGGAGACAAGTCAACGCGTGGTGGACTTATTGATCAAAGCATTCAAGTTAGCAGGCTGCTCTCAGGGCACCATGAATAATGTAATCTTTGGAAATCAACGAGTCAGTTATTACGAAACCGTTTGTGGTGGAGTTGGTGCAACTGCAGAAGAAGATGGAGCGGATGCCGTGCACTCACATATGACCAATACGGCCATCACTGATCCTGAGATATTGGAGTTACTTTACCCTGTTCGGCTTCATCGATTCGAAATCAGGCCACAATCAGGTGGAAACGGTCTTCACCCGGGAGGCAATGGAGTTGTCCGTGAGTTTGAATTTTTGGAGCCGGTTTCTCTTTCGCTACTGACGCAGCATCGGGGGCAGGGACCTTACGGCATGAATGGAGGTTCTCCCGGCATGGCTGGAAAACAGCAGTGGATTCGAGATGACGGAACGGTGAATGAACTTCCGTCTGTTTGCGGTATTGAAGTTTCATCAGGTGAAAGGCTCATCCTTGAAACCCCCGGAGGTGGCGGTTATGGTATACCTCATTAATTGGATTCAGGATTAACCAGAGTCTCACTATTCAGGTTCTGAATCAGGAAAAAGATATCGAAAAGCCTCCTTACAAAGGAGTCATCAGCATGGACCACCAAATTAGACAATTTAACACTTTCCCGCTGACCAAAAGGGCTGCCTTTCTGGGTTCATTGGCAAGCGTCATGCTGGCTTGCTTGGTGATGGTCATTGTCACCCAGGGCGTGATGTTGGGGCAGGACAGTTCTGGAATGACCGAGTCTCAGATTGCCGCTGCCACGCCCGACAAATTAAGGGAATTGGCTGAGGCCGGAGATGCCAGGGCTCAATTCAGCTTAGGTTTGGCTTATTACAATGGCAGGGTTGTTGCCAAAGATTTGAGAGAAGCTTCCATTTGGTTCGAGAAAGCCGCCGAACAGGGACATTTAAGTGCTCAATATAATTTGGGAGTGCTTTATGTGCAGGGTTATGGTGTGGACAAAGATTTCACCCAGGCAGCAAAATGGTTTCGGAAAGCTGCCGATCAGGGAGACATGACCTCCCAGTACAATATGGGGATTTTCTACCGCAACGGTTTGGGTGTCTCTGAAGACCAAGCGGAATCTCTCAGATATTTTGCATCAGCTGCGAGTCAGGGGGATCCCAGGGCGCAATTGCACCTGGGGCAATCCATCCTGGAAGGTGATGGAATCGAGCAAAGCGTTCCTGAAGCTTACTTGTGGGTTAAACTTTCCGCCGCTCAAGGTAATAAGGATGCCCAAAAATTACTGGACGAGCTGGTTCCCACCATGTCCCCGGAGGATATTTTCAATGGTCGATTGCTCAACGCAGATCGAGGGGATGCCGAGGATCAATTTCAGGTGGCCATGGGCTATACCACCGGACATGGAGTTGAACCAAACGCGAGCGAAGCAACCAAATGGCTCAGATTAGCTGCCGAGCAAGGTCATCCCGAAGCCCAACTTAAATTGGGCCAGGCTTATGTTTCGGGTCAGGGTGTTGCTCAGGATTTCGCGGAAGCCGCCAGATGGTATCGAAAGACTGCTTCGCAAGGGCATATTCAAGCTCAGTTCTACCTGGCAAACATGTATGAAGCAGGAAAGGGTGTCGAACAGGATATGGCTGAGGCCGTCAACTGGTATCGGCAAGCAGCAGAACAAGGTGTTCTTCCTGCTCAGTTTAAAATGGGGGTTGTGTATTCGCAGGGGCTCGGAGTGCAAGCGGATTTGGAAGAATCTCAGCGTTGGTTTCACCTTGCTGCACGGAGAGGGGATCCTCGTGCCCAGTTCAATCTAGGTGTGTTGTTGGAATCCGGAAAGGGAGGGGAGCAAGATGCTTCCGGGGCGATCGAATGGTATCTCAAAGCGGCTGAGCAAGGTGATGCGGATGCTCATTTTCGATTGGGTCGTATCTACACGGATGGTTTGGGCGCCGTGCGCGATGTCAACCTGGCAATGAATCATTTCCTGAAGGCTGCCGATGCGGGTGATGCTCGTGCTCAGGCTGAGGTTGGATATCGATATCTCAGAGGTGAGGGTGTTAAACAGGATCTTGAACTCGCGGTTAACTACCTTAAGAAAGCCGCCGCCCAGGGTGATCCAATGGCGCTTTACAATCTGGCATTTGTTTTTGAACAAAGTTCCGCAGAGAGCAATCTCAAGCAAGCGGTGGAATGGTATCGACAATCGGCAGAAAAAGGCGTGCTCGAAGCAAAGTTAAGGTTGGCAACTATTTATCGTGAAGGGAAATTAGTTCCCGCGAATATTCAGGAGTCAGTGAAATACACAAGCTTGGCCGCCGAAAGTGGTCATGTGGCATCTCAATACAACCTTGGCCTATTACTTTTGGGGCAGGTCGATGACGTTGAAGGGATTACGTCTGATCCGGAAAACGGTGTTACCTGGTTGAAGAAAGCTGCCGAACAGGGCCATGAAAAAGCCATGATGCTTATCGCCACCTTGTTGGTTGATGGAAGCCAAATCCCACCCAACCCCGAAATGGCAGCCAAATATTTCATCCAGGCTGCTGAGAAAGGAAATCTGGTGGCACAGTTCAATCTGGGTGTTCTCCATGAATTGGGGCAGGGGGTGGATCAGAATTTGCTCGAGGCAGTCAAATGGTATGATCATGCCGCCAATCTTGGTCATGCACGAGCCCAGTTCCATTTGGCTTTGCTCTACGATCAAGGCATGGGGATACCCCAAGATCGACGTCTGGCCTTTCAGTGGTATCTTCGTGCTGCTGAACAAGGTGTGGTGGATGCACAATGCGCTGTAGGGACTTTTTATGTTGAGGGCGAATTCGTGGATGCTGATTTGGATGAAGCGCGAAGGTGGTTTGAAAAAGCGGAACAAGGTGGATCTAAAGAGGCAGCTGAATTCATGGATAGAATGGATGAACTAACCCTCGCCGACCGCTAAGCCTGTCAATGACTTCAGTTCTATCTTGAGCTCTAATGATGTTTCATGCTTGGAAATAATATCTGCCATTTTTTGGGGTTTATTTAATGGTTGAAATTTTTGCTAAATTCCGTCTGAATGGACTTGGTTCGACTGAGCATTGACCATGCATTTGTGTGGTGCTCGGGACTGTTCAAGAGCTTGGTATTGCTGAGTGGATCACTGCCAGAAGTCTTACATTCCCGTGAATGTGCCAATGGAAAATCCAATATTTCCTTGGTGCACTGCTCAGTCCTCGTTCCAAGGTTTCGATTTGTCCCGCTTTTTTCACCCAAAACTAAAGCGGGAGTTTGATTCCTGTGGGGTGGGGACCCTTGGAAACGTAACAAAACGAAAAAGGCTTCCGTCAGGAAGTCTTTTTTGCTTTTTCACTTGTCAAAGGCTTTCTGACTGGTAAGTTTCCCGGCCTTATATGAAAAGTGACATTCATCCAGAAAATTACAGACCGGTGGTTTTCAAGGACTCCGCCTCCGGCTTTACGTTCCTGAGCCGCTCCTGTGCCCGTACTAACCAAACGGTTAAATGGGAGGACGGTAACGAGTATCCCCTGGTCATTCTGGGGATCAGCAGTGCATCACACCCTTTCTACACCGGGCAGCAAATGTTCGTGGACACCGCGGGCCGTGTGGACAAATTCCAGCAACGTCTTGCAAAAACCAAGGAAGCCCAGGAAAAAGCCGCAGCATTTAAAAAGCGCAAGCGCTAAACACCTTTCTCAGATCGCCCGCACGTAGTCAACCATGACTGCTTGCGGGCGATTTGTATTTTTACCATGGATCTTCACCCTTTTATCGAGCGGTTTACCAGGCGACTTGCGGAAGTTGAATCCGCCTTGGGGGATCCGTCTGTGTTCAATGATCAGAAAAAGTCCCAGGAACTCACTCGAGAGTACAACCGCTTGAAAGGTTTGGTGGCCAAAGGGCAGGATTATCAGAAAATTGAAGGTGAAATTCGAGACAACGAGGAATTGATTGCTTCGGAGCCTGCTGAATCAGAGATGGCGCAGATGGCAAAAGAGGATCTGTCAGCACTTAGAGAAAGATTCGAGGAAGCAAAGGTCGAATTGCAAATGGGCATCGTTCCACCCGATCCGACCGATAGTCGAGACACGATTGTTGAAGTCAGGGCAGGAGCGGGGGGATCTGAGTCCGCCTTGTTTGCTGCAGATCTGTTCCGAATGTTAAGCCGATATTCCGAAGATCGCCGATGGAAACTCGAAGTTTTGGATAGCAGTCCCTCTGACCTGGGGGGGTATAAGGAAATTATTTTCAGTATCAAAGGGGATGATGTCTTCAAACGCCTTAAATACGAAAGTGGCGTCCACAGGGTTCAACGTGTGCCTGTGACCGAAACCCAGGGACGAGTTCACACAAGCACGTGCACGGTTGCCGTTCTACCCGAAGCGGAGGAAGTGGATGTTGATATCAAACCCGATGATCTTGTGATCTCTGTTTGTCGCGCCTCAGGTCCTGGGGGCCAGGGAGTGAACACCACTGATTCAGCGGTACAAGTTCAGCACAAACCAAGCGGGCTGATTGTTCGATGTGCTGATGGTCGGTCTCAGCAACAAAACAAACTTCAGGCATTGACCGTTCTTAGATCCAGACTGCTTGAACGAAAGATTGCCGAAGAGCATGCCAAATATGCCGCTCAGCGTAAGGCGCAGGTTGGTACCGGTGAGCGTAACGAGCGCATTCGGACTTATAACTTTCCTCAAAATCGTGTCACCGACCATCGCATTGAGCTGACACTATACAATTTGCCGGCACTTATGGAGGGGGACATGGATTCTGTGATCGAGCCCCTGATGCATGATGATTTGCAAGCAAAGCTCAAGGAGATGAACCAATGAGCGATCATATTAAGGGACTGATTTTTGACTGCGATGGTACATTGGTCGATTCCATGCCAGCCCATTGGTTGGCTTGGGAAGAAGTGACAAAGCGTCATGGATTACACTTCCCCAAGGACAGGTTTTATTCTTTGGGAGGAGTTCCCTCCTGGCAAATCATAGAAATGCTTGGCAAAGAGCAAGGCGTATCTGTCGATGCCCACGCCATTTCACACGAAAAAGAACAAGCTTATCTACCTTACATGGACCGGGTAAAACCCATTGAACCCGTGATGGCCATTGTTCGTGAGTGGCAAGGCAGGGTTCCTATGTCCGTGGCCACAGGAGGTGTTCGATCCATCATTGAACCGCTATTGGATCAGGTGGGTTTATCAAAGTATTTTGAAGCAATTGTAACCAGCGAGGACGTGACACATCAAAAGCCTGCGCCGGACATTTTTTTGGAGGCTGCGCGTAGAATCAAGGTAGCCCCAAGCCATTGCAGAGCCTATGAAGATACCGACCTGGGCATGCAGGCAATCGTTGCAGCAGGTATGGAAGCTGTGGATGTCCGTGGGATGATATCCTGAGTAACTGACTTCAGCACAGATTGTTCAACTCGCTGCTGCGCTCGTTTCTTCGATTTCCCCAACGGGTTGTTTCCAGACATACCGGAACATCACGGTACGTAAAGCTGCTGTTAATGGAATGGCCAGCACACCACCAATGATTCCCCCCATCAAGGTCGTGCCAATCATGATGGCGATGATGACCGTCAGTGGGTGCATTCCCACTCGGTCACCGATAATTTTTGGTGAAATAACCAATCCCTCCAGCAATTGAACAATCACGAATATCCCAAGGGTTAACACTGGATGTATCCAACCATCAGCCTGCGCGATCGAAATAGCCATGGCCGGTACGATGCTTAGCATGACACCCAGGTAAGGAACGATTCCAAGCACTCCTGCGATAAAACCGAGAAGCACAGCGTACCGCAATCCAATGATCGAAAATCCTATCATCAGCAAACCACCCACACAAATGGCAACCAGCACCTGACCTCGAAAGAATACAATGAGTGCGTCGTTGATGGATCTCAGAACAAACACAAGTTCCTCTTTGATCCATGAATCGTGCACGGGCAAATAACGTGTCCAGTTATCCTTGATACCTGATTTTTCAGAGAGAAAATAGAAGACATAAACAGGTACAAGAGCAAATCCTGCAAGCATTCCAAACATGGAAGTAACGTTTTCTATCCGAGATCTGGCCCATCTGCCAACCCCACTGACGCCCTTCCAAATGGCATCTGCAAATTTGCCTATCTGGTCGGCGTTCAAGTCTATTGAACCCCCTGTTGCAGGTTTTTCAACGTCGGTTTCAGCAACAGATTCTATCGGTGTATTCTCTGTTGGATTGTCTCCATTGTTTACATCTACTTCTGAGTTTGCGCTCGGGGTGTTGGTGCGAGCTAACCAAGGGAGGTAAGTTTTGACCGACTCAGGAATGTATTTTTCCAAAGAGTGGTTCTTTGCATATTCCTCGTACTTTTTCTTGATCTTGTTTTTGTAATTGGGAACCGATGCAGCGAGTTCTTTTGTGTCCTGAACCAGAAAAGGAACAAAGGTGGCGGCAAAACCTACCTGAAGCAGAATGGCGAGCGTGAAGACACTGACAATGGCCCAGGGCCTTTTCATTTTGCGGTTTTCCATCCAATCGACAACCGGATCCAATAGATAAGCAATGATCCCGGCCACCGCCAAAGGAAGCAGTACGGATGAAAGTTGATTCGCCAGCCACCCAATGCCCGCAAATACGGCACTCACGAGCCCAAGGATAATCGCAATGGCAAGGCCGGTTGCGGCTGTCCACAGAATTTTTACCTGCTTGGGGCTGGGGCCGGGTAATTGCATGGGGTGTATTCAGTGTTTGATGAGGCGTCCGCGAGGTCTTTTTCCCAGCTTTCTTGATTTGGCAGCAGCGGCTTTCACGGCATTCATTGCCGCCGCACGAAATCCCCCCTTTTCCAATTCATGCACGCCGTCAATCGTGGTGCCTCCAGGACTTGTAACCATGTCCTTGAGTTGGCCAGGGTGAATTCCGGTTTCTAAAACCATCTTGGCCGCACCTGCTGCCGTTTGTGCCGCTAATCGTGTTGCCAACTCACGAGGTAGTCCCGCTGCCACCCCTCCATCACTCAATGCCTCGATGAACTGATACACATAAGCTGGACCGCTTCCGCTGAGCCCAGTGACAGCATCCAATAATTTTTCTGAAACTAGCTCCGCTATTCCTACCGCTCCCAGTAGCGTGCCGGTAAGTGCCGCATCATCCGAGCTTGCAAATTCGCCCAATGCAAACGCTGATGCAGATGAGCCCACCAACGCAGGTGTGTTTGGCATGACTCGAACGATGCGTGAACCCGCAGGTAGGTGCTCAGCTAGCTGATCCAGTGAGGCTCCTGCAACTATGGAAACCAGACAATGAGATTCGCGCCAATAAGGGTGAATGGACTGAAGAGCATCCGCAACTTTGTCTGGTTTGACTGCCAAAAATATTTGGTCTGAATCTCTGGCGACTTCTATATTTTCATTGGTCGTTTTACCTCCGGTTGATTCAGCGAAGGCTTTCAATGCCTGCGGGATGGGATCACTTGCAATGAGATTTTCAGGCTCGACCAGCTTTGCGTTCACAAAGCCGGAGGCCAGAGCTGTTGCCATTTTCCCTGCTCCAATAAAACCTATTTTCAGCGAGTTACTCATAAAATACCATTTCAAACTGAATGTTACGCAGTTGCTTTGCTAATCCGCAAAACATTTTACGCTCCAACTCCAGAATGAATTGCTGATGCAGGTAGTCTTATAATCGAACCGATTTCCGAATTAAATTACAAAGTGACTTGAAACTTGGAACAAAATCGTTTCCACGGATTTGCTCTTTCCATTTTTTTACGAGAAAGTATTGATTTGAAGGTTACGCACAGTGCACAGACCGTCCAAGCATTTCCCCGGGATTTTTCTGGCGCCGGATTTTCTCTTTTTACCAAAGTAGGTTCGATTGTGTTCGAAGAATTGATTCACGAAAGGGCGACTTCCAAGAATCGCACCATCGGTGAAGTAGCGTATTCGGCATCGCAACAGGTCCTTTTTGGGTAATTCTTTTTTTTCTTTGATAGCCTGAAGGGCGCGCTGGCGGATTTGATCACTATGGTTTATGGCCTTGTGATCACTATTCACGTTGGTTC
>CAYFHO010000004.1:0-147224 GCA_964342825.1 uncultured Verrucomicrobiota bacterium | reverse complement strand
AATACTCATTATACCCCATCTTCACCTTTTTTCTGGAATCAATTGAGATGCGCCCAAGCCATTGTTCATCATTCCAAACTGATTGCCAATCTATATCGCTGCTGGTATCTATGTCTGCATGCTGATCTCCAGGTGTGCATATACCTTGACCCAGACCGCCTTCCTTTACTGGCCGACGAGTTTTTGGGTCGTTTATGTTCTATTCATTGGTTCTGTTGATTCAGTTGCCAGTGAAACAAAACGTAAGCCATGGATAACTTCAAATATAAAGGGTAAACCAGAAAAACCAGAACCTTACCAGATTAAGCCTTATTTACCTCACCTGAAATTTAATAATCCGGTTGAGATGGTTCCGATGCCTGATAGTGAATGGATTTGGATGGTTGAATTACGCGGTGCCATCCAGGCTTTTTCCCGAGATACGGACACTGTCAAGCATCAGGTGCTTCAACTAAAAGAAGTTCATCCAAATGTATCCAATGCATTTGGTCTCGCGTTTCATCCCGAATTTGATGCCAACCGAACTGTGTTCCTGTGTTATGTATTGGGTGGATCTGATCCAAATGGAACAAGAGTTTCAAGTTTTCAAGTATCTAACTCCGATCCTCCAAGCATCATTCCTGAATCAGAAAAAGTTCTTATCACATGGAAGGGAGGAGGGCACAATGCAGGCTGTCTGAGGTTTGGTCCTGATGGTTACCTTTACATTTCGACTGGAGATGCCTCAGGACCTAATCCACCTGACATTCTAAAAACCGGGCAGGATAACTCGGATCTTCTATCTTGTATTTTGAGAATAGACGTTGACCGAGAAGAAAATGGTCGCGCGTATGGCATTCCGGATGATAATCCATTTATCAACGATAAAGAGGCTCGATCAGAGATTTGGGCTTTTGGGTTCAGGAACCCATTCAAAATGAGTTTTGATCCGTATGAAGGTTTCTTGTGGGTTGGAGATGTCGGGTGGGAACTTTGGGAGTTAATTTTTCGGGTTGAGAAGGGTGGCAATTATGGGTGGTCCATCATGGAAGGTCATCAGGAAATCCAACCTGACAATCTCAAGGGGCCAGGTGATTTTATTCCGCCAATTGTTGATCACCCGCATTCCGAAGCTGCATCTATAACGGGCGGATATGTTTATAAAGGCAAGCGTTTAACTGACTTAAAGGGAGCCTATATTTATGGAGATTGGGAAACTGGTAAGATTTGGGCGCTCAAACTGAAGGGAGAAGAAATTGAGTGGCATCGTGAACTGGTAGATACCCCCCATAAAATCATCACCTTTGGTGAAGATCAGGAAGGTGAATTATATATCGTGGATTACGCCGGAGGTTTGTACGAACTCATCCCCAATGATTCAAACGCATACCAAAATACATTCCCAGCCAAACTGAGTGATACAGGGCTTTTTGAAGATGTCGCCAGGCATAAAATGATTTCAGGAGTCTATCCTTACCAAGTAGAAATGGAACCGTGGGAGAATGGAGCCATTGCTAAACGTTTTGTGGCATTACCCAACTTTGAAAAGGTGAGGATCAGGCAAAAGATTTCGGAATTTCCAGAAGATGCGGTGATCATCAAAACACTTTTCTGGCCTTCAGATCAGTCTCTCAACAGGGGTGAACTACCTTTGGAAACTCAAATGTTACATTTTGATGGCCAATCCTGGAATGCTTACACCTATGCATGGGATGCGGGTGGAAAAGATGGTTTTTTGGTCGGAAAAGAGGGAGAAACAGTGACTGAAGAGAGTGGGGAATTGATGGTGGGTGTGTTATGTGAAACCGAAGAGATGGATTTTTGGAAGTTTTCTTCTAGGTCAGATTGTTTGCGCTGTCATAACTCATGGAGCGGATTTGCCCTTGGGTGGAATTCGCTTCAATTACAAGGCACCGTACATGCACGACCTGCTTTGAAAAGATCGTGGGAAAATTTGAAACAAAGTGATCTGTTTTTAAGCGAAACGCCCAAGCCCTATAAGCATCCTACCCAATTGTCAGAACTGGACTACAAAGCCAAATCCTATTTGCATGCAAACTGCGCACATTGCCACCGAGAAAACGCTGGAGGGATGGTCAACTCGTTAATGTATTTTGAAAAACCATTGGTAAATGCCTCTTTGGTGGGGAGTCGCCCTTTGCGCGGTGATTTCAATCTCCCAAAGCCTGAGGTCATTTCACCAGGCGATCCTTTCAGTTCAGTGTTGTATTATCGTATGGCTAAATCCGGATCCGGAAAAATGCCTCACCTGGGTAGAACTGAATTAGACAAAGAAGGTTTGAATCTCATCTTTGAATGGATTCATTCATTGCCAACAGAAGGTGAAGGAAAAGAAAACCACACAAATACCACTCTTGAAAAGGTAAGGAATTTATTACGAAGCAATGAAAGACTAATGCATAAAAAAGACCTTATAGGTTTAATGAAAAACCCAGAAGGAGCTTTAGCGGTTGCTTACGCGATTGATCATCATTGGTTAAATGAAAATCAATTGAGTGGGGTAAAAGAAGTTTACGACAACTTGAATGAGGCGCATTCCCGAGAGATATTATCACGATTTTTCGAAAAAGTGCGGGACTTCCAGAATGATCTGAACATTGAAGAAATACTGGCCAAAAAGCCAAATATTGAAAACGGAAAACAACTTTTCTTTAATGACCCTTCTTTACAGTGCTCAGTCTGTCACCAATTTAAAGGCAGGGGTGGATCATTCGGACCTGATCTTACAAACATCTCGGAGAAATATACCCGCCGCCAAATATTGGAACACATTGCATATCCATCTCAAACAATTGACCCGATATATAAGACAGTCTCCATAGAGACCACAGAAGGATTCATTTTATCCGGAATGATTGTTGAAGAAGATGAAAAAGAGATGCACTTGCGTGCCATGGACGGAAATATCCATCGAATCAAAAAATCAATCATCGTGGACAGGCAAATCTCAAATCTATCAGCCATGCCAGAAGGCTTGCTGAATGGACGAAGTAGCCAAAATGTAGCGGATCTAATTGGAGTGTTGAGGTATTAAAAGGAAGATATTCATTAACAAGAAGCGCTAGTTTTGATTATATGTTGTTTTTATATCTTTAAAGATATTTTCAAAAATAGGTCTTAATTCCTCGGCTCCTGATACCGAAAGATGGTCATCATCAAAATAAAATGGTTTCAATCTTTTATGGGTGACAAGAAAACGACCGTCAGGAAAAAAAATGGGTGCAGGGTCCAGGAAGTTGACTCCATTACCTTTCCATATATTAAATATCTGATCACATTTAGATCGACTTATAAAATATTCATTTTTTGACACTGTATTTGTTGGAAATTTCGAATCCCAATGAAGAGATAGTGCCAAATTTCTTGGTACATTCCAAGCTGGCTCAGGGACTTGCCTGAGCAGCCAAATACGACAGTCACGTTGCTGGAAATATTCAATAGTGTGCCTGAAATTGTCATGAGTTAAAAGATTTAGGTACTGATTCCATCTAGCAGCAAGTAATACACCTTTAATTTCAGACAATTTATCAAATTCAGTGAATATTGCATTACGATAATGGTCTTTTTGAGACTTTGGTTTAGTTAGAAGTCGTAATGGAATGATTGCTGAACCGGAGATCCCGATAGATGGAATTTGATATTGATCACAAAGATTTTTCAAAACCGGCATAATGGCATCGGCATGGCTGTCGCCGATAATTGCAAAAATTGGGGGAGAAGGCTGATCCGGAGTTAAGACAGGTAGTCCTTTTTGTTTGAGCTGTGAAATAGAAACATCGTGAGTAAGGTTACGGTTTTTATTGGTGTCGGATTTACCTGCTGCCAAAGAAATTGTTTCATGAGTAAATCGTGAAGAAATTCCATTCGAAAAATGAATAAACAAACCAGTCAAAAGGCAAACCGTTAAGCCTATTCCGGTAAATTTAAAAATGTCTCTGGGTTGAGAGAACAATTCTCGTTTCCGGATGGGTTGTTCCACAAATTTCCAGGATAAAATGGCAAAAAAATAGGAAAGCAAGATAAGATTCATCTTAGAAAACCCAGTTCGTCCAGCCTCCTTCCAATAATTGTTAAATGCCATTATAGGCCAATGGTATATATACAATGAGTAAGAAATCTTTCCGGTGAATACTAGTGGTTTGATTTGTAGGATTCGATTTATATAAGTCTTATTATTATTGTTTGCAAAGATAATCATTCCTACTCCAAAACAGGGTAACAAGGCTTTCCATCCTGGAAATGGTGTAATGGGACTGAATGTGAGGCAACTAAAGATAATCAAAAAAAAGCCAATACCGGAAACAAGTTCAGCATGTGGTCTATTCAGAACTGAACGTCTTACGCAAATAGCGACCAAGGTCCCAATTAAGAACTCCCAGGCCCTAGAGGGCAAAAGGAAAAAAGCAGCATGAGGATGAATGCCAGTTTGGACAACACTTGTTACGAAAGATATTCCTCCGAAAAAAAACAAACAAGGTAAAAAAAGATACTTGTGGGCACGATTTAATAGAATTAAAAAGCCAGGCATAAATAAATAGAATTGTTCCTCTACAGCCAAAGACCATAAATGTAACAATGGTTTGGAATGAGATGATCCGGCGAAGTAACCAGTTTCTCTCCAAAAATGAAAATTTGCCAAACCCAGAGATTGAGCTACTGATGATTGTCCAAGTTCTCGATATTCAGATGGGAGGAGTAAGACATACCCAGCAATTAAAGTTATAAATACACATACGAGAAGTGCGGGAATTAACCTGCGCATTCGGCGTTCCCAAAAGTCTACATAAAAAAACTGATTCTGGTCTATCTCATATTGAATAAGAGTGGTGATTAGAAAACCAGAAATTACAAAGAAAAAATCAACACCAACAAACCCACCTTGGAATCCAAACCCTACATGAAACAGGATAACAGCAAGAACGGACAATCCCCGTAAGCCGTCGATATCTGGACGATAACTTAATCCCATTTTATTCAGAAATTACGCAACAATACTCGGCTTTTGACCTGAAACGATAACATTCCAAGTGAGATTTTTTATTAAACTTGCGAAATTAGATTCCAGAAAAATATCAATACCGCAGGCGAGGTGACTGATGGGTTTGGCTAATAGTTGTGGAGACAGAATGACCTCTGCAAAAGGTGTAGAGAACAAACCTTGTCCGTATGTTCGAACTTTGCTGAACCCATTTTTTGTAAAAATGGAAGACAATAAATCTCCTTGTATTTGGTCTTGTTCGTCTGAATACGACGAATCTAGATATGTTCTCATTTTTCGAAGAAATTGAAGAATACTATTGGTGGGTTGAGGTTCATTTACTATAAGCCAACCGTTGGGTTTAAGTAAATGGTAACATTTACAGATTGCGCTATCTATGGTGGGCATATGGTGTAATACACCGATCATAAAAATAGTATCGAATTTAACAGCAGAATCAAAATCTGAAAAATTCAAATGTAAAAACTCAGCATTGGATAAATTATGTGACTTATTGGCAAGATTAATTAGATTTTTAGAGTAATCTAATCCTGTAAAATGATCAAACATACCATGTAAATAGTCTACACTAAACCCACCACCGCACCCTACTTCAAGAACATCTCCTAGGTTCGAGGTATTTCTGTCCGAGCGAATAATTGTTTGCTTCAATCTAGTGGCGCGTGCAATTCGGCTACTAGAAACAATATCTTTTCTACAATATTGATCGAATATTTTATCAAATAAAACCTTATCTCTTTCAATACGATTTTGATTAATTAAATCAGACATAAAAATTTATTTAGGATTCTGAATCAGAATTAGTTCATTTTCAGCTGATGTTTTTGGAAAGTAAACTACTTCATTAGCTGAAAGTTTGAATAATGTAACATGCACAGTCTCAGGAAATATTTCTGTATCCCTTAATAGGGTTAATTCAGTCATGCATGTGGCTCTGGCTATTTCTCCTCTTTTAGATCCAGTTGTAACCAGTGCAATATTCCCACTTTTCAAACTGAAGAAACCTTCCATATAAAAAATATTTTTATGTTTTTTGGGGTCAACACTAGTAAAAGTAAATTGGTGAGAATCAGTTAAGGTGGCTAATAAATCAATATTTCTTAATTGTTCGTGAACTGATTCAAACAATTCTGATCTACTAAAACCATCGGGGCTTTGTTTAAATTTAAATAATTTTGTTCGATTTTCTAAAATTAATTCAAATACAACGATAAAAAAGAAAAATGAGCAGCATAGTTTGGGAATGTAATGAAAGAGAGTTCGTCTAGAAATTTTAAACATTAGCCATCCGAAGCTAATAACTTGAAGACAAACGATACCGGGTGTAACGTAGTGCCAGTAACGCGCGATAGCTATTGGTGCTTTTGTAAAATCAGCTCCATACTTGTATTGAGCCCCACACAAAACGATTAGAGTACCAACTTGCATGATAACTAAATCAATTTCCCACCTCGATATCTGTTTCTTCTTGTAGCGATCGAGGAGATAAAAAATAGTTGCTAGACATAAAAATAAAGAAATGAACTTTAAGCCATATGAGGAAGGACTCCATCCACCATTTACTGCATAATACGATGCTTTTGTAATTTCTACTAAAGAGGGGAATTGACCATCCCATACGTTTCCCATAACATCTACTGAACCTGATCGCAATAGTTTGGACAGTAAGTCAGTGAAAATTCCTACAATGCAACTTACAATAAGCCAAAAAAGTTGAGGGCGGCTATTGCACCTATAAATGCACATGAAAAACCAAGTAATTGGTAAAAAAATTGCTGCATGTCGAAATTGAACAGCAATTGCTGCTGCAATTCCACCAGCTAATAAAGTAATGGGCGTTAGTCTGAATGTTGATAAAAACATTATTAAAGCTGCAAAAAAATACCCAAAAGGATCTGTGATAGTTGCTGGAGCAGTTTTTAGGTAAGTACATACTGATATAATAATAATTGAAATAGGAATTTTTACTCTAACAGCCCAAAGCAGCCAGATATTTATGGATAAAAACATACATGCATAAAAACAAATGGAAGCAGTTTCTGCAGTGGTAAAACCGATAGCTAACCCTAATGCAATTAATAGACTGTAACCTGGTGGATACCAATTCACTCCTACTCGGTCGTCGTTATTGAGGTTAATAATTTTACCATCTCTAGGCATCGTTAATTTACCTTTTCGTTCAAAAATATATGTCCACTCAAAGGGTTGAAGTAGTTTTCCTTCTTCAATAAAACTTTCAGCGGCTTCAATCGATCCTGTTGTGTCTGGATGTAGGCTTATTTGAAATGGATAAATCAAAAAATGAATTAGACAAATGATAACGGAGATAAAAATATTAAAAAAGATTATGTTAAAAAAATTGCAATTACAAGGCCAAGTATACTCTTGTGCTTTTAAAAATAAAAGTTTATCATTAAAGTGATTAAAATTAGAAAACATATTTATCTTAAGTTTTAGTAAGTAAATACTAAAATTACTACAAAAACATTGCAAAAAAAGTGAGTATGAATTTATTAAAAAAAACTATAAAATAGATAAAATTTAAAATATCAAGTATAAATAGCAATAAAGTAATTTTAAACATTTACAAAGTTTTAGTAAAAGAACGTAACTTTTTTAATTAGTTAGTAATTCATGAAATATCAATAATTTCTAAAGCTTTGTGCGTTTCTCTATCATGTCTGCTAATAGAGCGAAAAATCCAGTATTCATACTAAATAATAATAGTAAAATAGTTTTATCTGTAATATTGTTTATAACAAATAAATCAAAAAACAATGACAATACAAAACAAATGCTTAAAAATAAAATAAATGGAGTAAGTACCCTAAGTGGGGCAAAGTACATTCCTATTCGCATTATTAAAGCAACGAATCTTATTGTGTCTCGAAATGGTCTGATTTTTGAAGTGCCTGTGCGCTTATAATAATTTACTGGTAAATAAGAAACTTTATGACCGTTAGTTAAAAATGCCAATGTACTAGTAGTTGTAAAGCTGAATTTATCAGATAGTAACTTAATAAAATTTAATATTACAGACTTTTTAAATGATCGTAAACCAGAATTAATATCTGGAATGTATACATTTGCAATCCATGAAGCGTAAGCCCTCAAGAAAAATTTAGGCAATGCTCTGATTTTAGAGTAAGTAACATTATCTGCTGTTCTTGCTCCAACTACCATATCATAATCTTCCAGCAATTTAACAAGTTCAGGAATTCGTTCGTTAGGATATGTTCCGTCGGCATCCGTTATTACAATGTTCTCATATTTTGAAGCCTCAATACCCGTTTTAATTGCGGCACCATATCCTTGGTTTTTGTTGTGTGTGATTACATTTATACGATTGTATTTCACTTTCAATTCAATCAGGTCTTTGTGAGTTCCGTCAGTTGACCCGTCATCTACAATAATGAGTTCCCATCTATTATCATTGGGTAATAAATCAAGAAGGTTAATAACTGCATATGGAAGAGATTCTGTTTCATTGTAACAAGGTACAACTATGCTATAGTTAAAATGGTGATGTAAATTCGTGGATTGAGTGGAAGTTTTGCATTGGTCACTTGTCATAAAGAATAAAAAATTAGATAGTGGATTTAATTAATTGCAAAATGCTTTCTTGATACTTCAAAATTGTAAATTCAGTTTTAGCTTTTTCGGAAGCGGCAATACCCATTTGTTCACGTAATGAAAAACTGGTTGCAAAGGAAAGAATTGCATTTGCGAGTTGTCTTATGTTTCCATAATCGACTAATATTCCATTGATTTGGTGGTCAACCATTTCTGGAATACCGCCAACTTTTGTAGCGACCAAAGCTCTTCCTGCCGCCATTGTTTCCATTACGGTTCGAGGTAGGGGGTCGCAAGAAGAGGGGATAACAACAATATCACAATCATTTAAAAATAGATTCATTGTTTCTAAATTTCCCGTAAATATGACATTATCGGTTAAAGACAATGAGGTTAATATTTGTGATAATTTAGACTTGTAGTTTTTGGAGCCTTCACCTGTAATCCTGATTTCAAAAGGTGGTAATAAGTTTTTAACTAGGTTTATACTTTTAAAAAAGTATTCATGTCCTTTCATTTTTCTTAAAGTACCAGGTACACCAATAATAAGTGATTTACGTACGGTAAAAAGTTCTGTTGGCTTGAAATTAGAACTGACACCATTATGTATAATATTAATCTTGGAATGATTGTTACCAAAGAAATTTGCAGCTACTGCATTAGATACAGTAATCAATTCAGTAGACAAAGCCTTTATTAATTTAGTGATATGCTTTTTTCTGATAAATTTTGGCGATGTTAAGTCCCCGCCCACGTCATTAAACATGTCACGTATATGCCATATAGAAGGTACTTTCAGTATTTTAGCTGCAATTGCTATTTCTGGACCAACGATTGTATTGATGTAAAGTAAGTTAGGATTAATTCTTTTTATTAATAATAAATATTGAAAAATTAAATAAATACGATGTGGAGCTAATTTGAGGTGCCAGATAATTGAACAAGAATTTAACCAGTGCTTTTGATTTAATACATAAACTTTACAACCAAGATTTCGGAATATATCGACATACTTTCCATCATGGCCAAAGACAATGTGCACAGTAAAAGATTTATTAATAAGATATTTTATTAATATTCGTGCACTCGCAGGAGAACCTGATACATTGGACTCCCATTGATAAAATAAAATAGTTTTTTCTGAATTCAAAACTATTTAAAGTTTACCTAGTTTAATTGGCTTTTCAGGTGTATATGTAGGACTTTCCCAGGCTTTTTCTATCACTTGTTTGTGATTTTCAGAATTAGGTAATTTTTCTGTAAGTTTTATAGTTGCTCGTGCATTGTCTAAATTACCGCAATATGCATAGGCAGCTGCTTTGTGCAGGTTATGTCTCACTTCTGCAAAGTTGTCACTGGATTTTTTTGCTTTTGCTATTTGATCATCGATAATGTCAATTATCTGAATTAATCCCATGTCATGCGGATAATCTGGGAATTGTTTTTCTATTTGCGAAGCATTTAAGGGTTTAACAATAGAAAAGACATAAGTATTGTCAACATGTCCTATTAATTGAAAATTCTCGGAAAATAGGCCTACAAATGTAACTAACCAAAAACAAGTGAACCATCCATAATCCTGAAATATTAAAACAGTACCAGGATTTGTATGTTTACTAATTAACTTCATAAAATATTTAGTTCCGTACCAACTCTTGCAACCATCGACAAACACTGCATCGGTGTAAAAGCCATCAGGAAGTGACATCCACACACCTTGCGGCACTTGTTCTGGCAGATCTGGCACACCATGATCACTCGGCTCAATACATTTGTAATAATCATAATTGTGATGGATCATCTTGAAAATTTCTATAAAACGGGCCCGTTCACCCAAGTGTTCTAAATCTTTTTCTTTTAATATGCCACTCTCGATGATCGGTTTAAGATATTTGCGCAATCGGTCGACTTCGAAGTAATCTTGAAAACGGTCAAAAGAATATAGTTTACCATTAGTCCGGCGAGAGTTTGACAACATGCCCATTGCAATTGCCCGGGAAGTGCCTCCAAGGAATGGACCTATTTCCACCACATCTCCATTGCCTGTCCACCAGTAACGAAAAAATGAGTACAGAAACCGGCGTTCGTCTTCTGTGGTTTGAGACGGAATTTGGTGAAGTTGTTCTTCTTCCTTTGTGCTCAAATGTGTTGTGAATCGAAATGAACGTGCCCCACCGGTAGTTTTCGCATTCGGTTTACGACAAAGAATTCTTTTGATAATACTTTTCAGAGTGCTTGTGGTTTTTGTTTTCGGTTTTCTGAACAGAGCGTCAATTCCGGTTGCTCGAATATATTGTTTACTTATCTCATGGAACCTTCGTTTTATTTTTCAAGGAAGGGTATCCACATAATGTTACAAGGGAATTACCGGAGCATACGGCAAGTAGTTTTCTTTCACCAACAAACTGGTTGGATTGGAACAGAGCAGTTGTCGCCCAGTTTTCTTCAACTCCTCGGCCATACGGGGAAAGGCCGTTTGAATCGGAGCGAGTTTCTTGTCATCCTCGGTTTCATAGGCCAATGCCGTCGCATGGGTATTGAGACGATGACTCTTAAAGTGGTGCTTGGCACTTGTCCGACCGATTCTTTTTTCGTTAATATCGTGGAACTTTTCCATTTGAGTCCTTCCTTCTTTTGGATCGAAGAAATAACCGTAAGTGTTCAGATCGACACCCAGTAACTGGATGTGACATTCAGGCCAGATAACGGATGCCAGATTGATGGCTGAAGTCAGCGTGCCACGATAGAAGTAAAGCGGTTCTGAAAGTTTTTTGGCCCAGAACCATCCATTTTTGTCTGTTCGATGAGCATGTTTGGATTCATTGATCTGAGCGAAGGGGACCATGCAATCCCTCGGGATGGACCACGGCACCCAGTATGAAAAGTCTCGCCATATTTCCCACCTTTTCCGTAGCGCATGTTGCATTCCTCGAAAATCCGTCATCCGCGGGAAGAATCTTAAGTATTTGTGGCTAATATAAAAAGTGATCCGGTTTCCCATGCGCTGGATGCGTCGCGCGTCATCCACTAACATGCGAATGGTGGGAAATTGGCCGTCCGCCATCATATGGCATTTGGGTAACAGTCCGATTTTTTCCCAATGCTCCAGAAAACAATTCAAAGACAAGGTGTATTCAGACTGGTTGAGATAATCGATTTCTTCGGTTGTCAGGTTTAGCAATGACGGTCCGGATCCGATAATGTAGGCACTCTTTTTCAATGGAGAAAGGCGATCTGATTACTCAATTAAACCCCAATTAAGCGGCGTGCCTCGTTCGATATTTTTCTTGGCACGTCTGTCTAAGACGCTTGTAAGATGCTTGGGTTTTAAACCATATCCGGGGCGGATGGCCCGGACGTTTTCGGGGGTGAACTGTTCGCCTTTTTGAATATCTTTTGCCGCGAACAAGGATCGACGAAAACATCGACTGGAATTTTCCTTTTCCGTCAACTTGTAGTTTACGCATCCCAGTGACTCTTCCGCAATTCTGATTGATTCTACCATCATTTTGAATTCATTTGGCTCCAAAGAAAACGCAGAGTCCGGTCCTGGCATGTCGCGGCTGAGCGTGACATGTTTTTCAATCATTGAGGCACCAAGAGTTACTGCCGCTATCGGGATGGTAATTCCCAAGGTGTGATCTGATAGTCCCACGGGTACACCAAAGGTATCCGCAAGGTTTGGAATGGTTCGAAGATTCATTTCCCGGGGAGGAGAAGGGTAGGCGCTCGTGCATTTAAGTAAGATCAGTGGAACATTGGCATTTTGAATCACTTCAACTGCTTCCGAAATTTCCTGCAAACTTCCCATTCCTGTGGACATGATGATCGGACGACCTTTGGATGCAATGTACTCGATCAATGGAAGATCAATGAGTTCAAAGGATGCAATCTTATATGCGGGCGGATTCAGGTTTTCGAGAAAATCTACGGAACTTTTGTCAAAAGGTGTGGAAAAGCAGTCCAGCCCAAGACTGTTGGCTAATTCAAAGAGTTCGGCATGCCATTCCCAGGGCGTTTGAGCTTCGCGGTAAAGATCATACAGTTTTCTTCCTTCCCATAGGGTGCCCCTACCTACCAAAAATTCCTCCCGATCACAGTCGAGGGTCATGGTATCAGGTGTGTAGGTTTGAAGCTTGATGGCATCGGCGCCAACGTCTTTCATGCGGTGAATGATTTCTCGTGCAGTGGAAATTTTCTCGTTATGATTCGCGGATAACTCGGCCACTATGTAGGTGCTTCTTGATGATGGCGTCCATTTGCCAATCTTAAAATCATTAATCATAGGTAAGATCGTTAGAGATTTTCAATGGAACGTTCTGTAAAAAAGGCCTCTGCTGCTTCCAGTCCTACCATTGTTCCGCGAAGTCCAGCTAGATGAGTAACAGCCAATATGCTCCGAGCATGAGGCCATGGGCGCATTTCTTCTTGATAAGCTTTGAGAGCGGCCAATTTATTCTGTAAGGTTTCTTTGATGTCGATGTAATGGTTTGGTTGGAAATAGGGGGCTGAGGTGCCATACCACCCTGTGCTTGATAACACTTCAAAAGTTAAGATTTTGTTCGGATGATTTGCGTCCGGTTGTGGTCTGAAACATGTCATGACGGCACGATGGGTTATTTGATGATCGATGTTCAGATCACCTGCGTGGTGGGTGTATATACGATCAAAGTCTCCATGTTTTCTATTAAAATCTTCCACTTCTTTGACAATGTCCAGCAGTGCTATGGAATCTAACTCATTATCGGGAAAATCTTTGGCCTGGTAATTTGAAACACCTAAACAATCCATCGCCTTGTCCATGGCATTAATTCGAGACTTGACCATTTCTGTGGTTGCATGCTCTCGTGAACTAACCCCATTGGTCATAAAAAGAACATTGACGGTATCTCCCCTTTGGGAATGGAGTGCTATGGTTCCGCCACACCCAAGGCTCTCATCGTCCGCATGGGCCGCTACCACTAATACTCTCATAGGATTTAAGAATTTGGCTTTCTTGGATTATTTAGAGTGATTCGTACGTCTGCCTTTATTCCATCATGGTACAGCGCGGCTCTTTCGAACTCTAAACGCAGATTTCCTAAATCTACAAAGGCTTTTGGGTATCCTGTTGCATCCAGCATCCTAATATGATCAAAAACTTCTAACAAATTCTTGGCGAGTGTGGGGATACGGCTTTCTTCAGGGCGTCGGCGCTGAAACAGTACCGGATTTCCAATCTGGTCCATTGTCGGCAATTCATTCTCTGCGATTTCAAGCGCCATTTTACATGATAATCGTGAAGCGCGTTGGTATATTTCCTCGGCTGTACCGCCTTCTAAGGATAATTGTCGCTTAAGATACACAGGCCCAGCATCGAAATCGGTCGTCATGCGAAGAGCCGTGAGAGTCGTCTCCCTGTGCCCACGCGCAATCAGGTTTTGAAGCGGGCTTCCGCCACGTCCATAGGGGACATCGGTCATGTGGAAGCAAACACATTCGTAGGAATCAAGGATTGATTCAGGAATTCTGTCAGACCAATGTAGAAAGAAGATATAACGGTAATGACATTCTGACTTCAGAGCGTCCGTCAAACCATCCGAGCTTGCGCAAAAAAAATATTCATCGCCTAAGGGGCGAAACACTTCCTGGAAATGCAATTTGTTCCAGGGCTGCCGGCCTGCTACAAGGTATTTCTTCATTCCTTCAAAAAGTAATGCACAATCTCATCCTTGGAAAGTATTGACCTTTTGAATCCTAATCGCTCAAAGCATTTGCATGAAGAAAAGTTTTGTGACTTGACCTTAGCGGCAATTGGCAATTCGCCTCGTTGACGTTGATGCGCAATGGCCAATTGCAGTATGCTCGATCCTAGTCCGTTGCCTCTTTGAGCCGGAATCACTGAAAAGTCGACTTCCCATATCCCTTTAACATTTTGATCAAATCTGACTTGTCCGATAGGTTCTTCTTTCAACATTCCCACGTACATACGTGTTTCCGGCCTTCCAAGGTGATTTCGGTACCATTTAACATGGCTCTCAAAAGAAATGGACTCTGAGTTCAGTGAGTTTGTTCGTACCAAAGGTTCGTTTACCCAGTCAAAGTAAAGTTGACAGTCATCAGATCCCGCGCGACGAAGCCAAAGTCCATCTTCCAAGATAGCTGCTACACGTGCCGCACCATAGCCATCGACTAGTTTATTATTTGGATTCGGGGGTAATTTTAGTCCTTGAATAAAAGTATTGAGATTCCTGATCACCTCTTGGTCATCCAAGCGGTGATGCCATCCAAGATTCACAGCATATCTCGCGGCAGCCAGAGATTCGGCTACCAGGCGTTGATTTTCAGCGAGGATAATGACCGCGGCAGGTAATCCGAAGAGCATCCACTCCCAGCAAGTGCTGCCGCCTGCGCTGATGATTCCATCCGCCCATGCGTAGAGCGAGGGCATGTCCTGGACGTCGGATAGAATTTTTACATGGTGGGGTGAATTCGCGACTTTCGTTCTAAGAACCTCCAAATGCGGATTCGCACTTCCTGAGATGATCCTTATGGTTATCGGTGTGGCAAGCGACGAAAGCAAATCTAGAATCTTGCCTGTGATATTGTCCGGATCCGCACCTCCCAGTGTCAGCAACAAGTTCGGTGAAGTAACTGCTCTTCGTTTGAGTGGTTTTTCCACATTGATGAATTCCCGCCTCAGTAACGCGAATTTGGGCCCCAGTAAAGAACGGGGTTCAAGCGAATTTGGGCCCTTGTTTTTCTCAGCATTGGAAGCATGAAGATTTTGGTTTAGCACCAAATCTGCTTCTCCGTTATTGGAATTCGCAAAATCATCAATAACCAGGAGTTTGAATCCGGAGGACCTTAGTGAATTTATATACTTTTTGGAGAATTGGTAACCATCAACAACAATCCATTGCGCTTCCATGCGTCTCGCCGCTTTTATTGTTTCGCGGGCGTCCATCTCCGAACCGGGCGAGTCAGTCGTGAGAGGCAACCTTGAAAAACCTTCATGATGCAGGCGGTTTATAAGAGAGAGGGGACATTGGTCTAAAACAAAGCAAGCATTTCCTCCACGGTCTTGCCATGCTTGGGCCAATGCGAGACACCGCATGAAGTGTCCAAGTCCTATTTGCGATGATGCGTCCGTTCGGATGATTAAGGAACGGTCAGACATGAGGTATCCTCTGAAATGCCTCCCACATCAATTCAGCACGTAGCCAATCTTCGGGATTGTCAATATCTTGGACTAGGTGCGGAGGGAGGACGACAGCGCGTGAGACTGAAGAGAAGACGGTGTTACATTTCAGCCACGCATCGACGGTGCCCCAATAAAACTGCCCTGCGTCGTGAAAGGCTCTTGGTAGATCCTGTGATCGCTTCAATTCATGCTCTGGCCAGAACATGCCTACCTCCTCGGCGGTACCCAGTTTGATGGCACGAAAGATAGGATAGTTGAAAGGCGTGACGGAAAAAACGAACTGGATGTGATGATTCCGCTTCAGTAATTCAATTCCTTCACGAAGAAACCGTGGTTGTAAGAACGGGGCCGTGGCGTAAATGCAGCAGACATACTTAACCTGTTGCTGATACTCCTTAAACCATTCAACCGCATGACGAATCACAGGAATGGTTGGTGTGTGATCGTCCGAGAGTTCCGCAGGGCGTAGAAAGGGGACTTCCGCGCCATGCTCCAAAGCTGTTTCACGAATCTCAGCGTCGTCCGTTGAAACCACGATTCGCTCGAATAATCCGGAATCTTGAGCTGCCTTGATGGACCAGGTGATCATGGGGCGACCGCAAAAATCCTTAATGTTCTTTCGAGGTATTCGCTTGCTTCCCCCTCTTGCGGGTATGACGGCGATGTTCATCAATTCAATTCACTGTGCATGCCTTCGATGACTTTGGCAATGTCATCGTCCGTCATTGCGGGAAAGAGAGGCAAGCTCAGTGCATGCAAGTAATATGATTCGGCATTTGGACATTTGCCAGTCTCATAGCCGTAATTGCTCCGATACCATGGCTGCAGGTGCACCGGTATATAGAGGACATGCGGTCCTATTCCTTGACTGCGTAGACGATGAAACAATTGCGTGCGTGTGATTCCAGCACGGTGAAAATCAATTTGAAGAGTATAGAGATGCCAGGAAATCAGATCGCGATCCGCTAAGTTTCTCAGGCCAGGTGTTTTGATGCAAGGGTGTCCGGCAAATGCAGCGTTGTAGGCGGCAACTATTTGTCTACGTCGTTTCGTAAACGCTTTTAGTTTCTTCAGTTGGCTTAATCCAAGTGCGCATTGAAAATCAGTGATGCGAAAATTATATCCGAGTTCCGACATTTCGTAATACCACGGACCGCGTTCTTCAAAATCGCCATGCCCCAATCCTGAAAATGTCTCAGCATCGCGTAACATTCCATGGGTACGCAATAGCCGCGCACGCTGCGCGTAGGTATCGTCATCGGTGACAATCATTCCTCCTTCCCCGGTTGTCATCGTTTTGACTGGGTGGAAACTAAAAGTGGTCATATCTGCCCATTCGTGTCCACCAACTTTGCAAATTTTGCCTCGATGTTCGAATTTGCCTCCAACTGCATGGCAGGCATCTTCAATGACAATAGCTCCGTTTTTCCGAGCAATTCTAGAAATTTCTGCCATATCGGCTGTTTGGCCAGCGTAGTCTACAGCTATGACAGCCTTTGTGTCAGCTCTCCAATTATTTTCTAAAATTTTTGGGCACAGATTATAAGTGATAGGGTCAATGTCAGAAAAATCGGGTGTTGCACCCACGTAGGCGGCACAATTTGCTGATGCAAGAAAAGTATTAGGAGTTGTTACGACGCGGTCGCCTTTTCCTATTTTCGCAGCAAGTAAAGCCAAATGCAGGGCCGCTGTACCATTGCAAACCGATATTGCATGCTTGGCTCCAACATAATCGGCAAAAGTTTGTTCAAAAATTTCTGCTTTAGGCCCTGTTGTGATCAAATCAGATGTTAAAGCAGATGCAACCGCTTCAATATCTGTTTCATCAATTGTTTGTCTACCGTATGGGATCACTTCCGATTAGATGCTAAAATTTGGATCGACATGTTGTTTGATTAATGATCTCAGCTCAACCACTGAAAGCCAGTGATTGTTTCGATCAGAGCTATACCTAAAATCCTGTGGGACTGGAGTTGCTTCATGGTGTTTTGAATAACGCAACATCGTTTCTTGATGTCTTGCCTTATGAAGCATTGGGACTATGACAAAATAATCCCTGTTCTCCAGAGTATTTGTACTATCACTGGCCGTCACCATTTCTTCGTGTAATTTCTCACCAGGTCTTATTCCAATAATTGGTTTTTCACAGTCAGGGCCTATCGCCTGTGCTACATCCAAAATTTTATAGGATGGAATTTTAGGTACCAATATTTCACCGCCTATACTGTGTTTTAAGGTGTAGAGTACCATGTTTACTCCCTCGTCCAACGAAATGTTAAAGCGTGTCATTCTTTCATCCGTTATCGGCAGGACTCCTGATTTTTTCTTCTTTAAAAAGAATGGAATGACACTGCCCCGACTTCCCATTACATTGCCATAACGCACAACTGAAAAAGTGATGTCCCTCGAGCCCTTTAAATTATTTGCAGCAATGAATAGTTTATCCGAGCATAGCTTGGTGGCACCGTAGATATTGATTGGTGCGGCTGCTTTGTCAGTACTTAATGCCACCACTTTTCTTACATCTGACTCAAGAGCAGCTTCAATAACATTTTCAGCTCCAATTACATTTGTCTTAATTGCTTCAAATGGATTATATTCTGCAGTTGGGACTTGTTTTAATGCAGCGGCGTGAACCACTGTATCCACACTTTCCATCGCTCGTTTCAATCGATCACGATCCCTTACATCTCCAATAAAAAATCGAATATTAGGAAATTGATCAGGGGGAAACTGTAGATTCATTTCTGATTGTTTCAATTCATCCCTAGAATAAATAACGACTCTTTTTATTTTTGGATAATTCTTGAACAATGTTTCTACAAAACGTTTACCAAATGAACCTGTCCCTCCAGTAACGAGAACGGTTCTGTCTTCCATGTTGAAAGGCTTCATATATAATCAGAAATGTTGGTGAATTTATAGAGTTTGAATTTTAATCATTTCTTCAAATTTTGAATTATCTTGAGACACTAAGTCCTGATATGTGCCATGTTCAATTACTTTTCCATGGTCCATTACATAAATTAAATCAGCATTTTTTATAGTAGCAAGTCTATGTGCAATAACGAGTACAGTAACTGTTCCATGTAGTTCTTCGATACTTGTTTGTATGGCACGTTCTGATCCGCCATCCAAGGCACTTGTTGCTTCATCTAAAATGAGGATTGAAGGTTGTCTGTAAAGTTCTCTGGCAATAAATAAGCGTTGTTTTTGACCTCCTGAAAGTCTTAGCCCACGATCGCCTACTACGGTGTCGTATTTATCAGGCAGATCTTCTATGAATTCTTGAGCAAAAGCTTGTTTGGCAGCAGAAAAAACTCGGTTTTGTATTTCAGAATTGGTTTTGAATCCTTCCTTGTCCAGGCAGATGTTGGTAGCAATGGTATCATCAAAAACTATCAATTCTTGACTTACGTATCCAATTTGATTTCGCCATCCCGTCAAATCCAGATTAGTTGAATTGATTCCATCAATCAACAATTCACCTGAACTCGGACGTATCAAAAGAGGAAGCATAATGGCTGCGGTTGATTTTCCCGCTCCTGATTGACCTACAAGCGCCACGGTTTTATTTTTGGGTATTGTAATATTTATATTTTGCAAAACATAGTCATCACATCCGTCGTAAGCAAAACTGACATTTCGAAATTCAATTTTATCGGAAAAGTTGGCGAGTTGTTTGTTGCCATTTAATTCAAAATTTTTCTTAGCGAACTCTATCTCACTATGAACAGCTTCAACAGAACCGGCAAGCTCTGCCAGTGTTTGAGTGCTACTTTGAAGTACAAGCAATGTTTTGGTTACTCGGTCTAATAACAAAAGTGACACCAATGTTTGTTCGAAAGGTTGTTGAAAAATTAACGCTTGAATACCAATCAAAGTCAGGATTAAAAAAATTGATATTGGTTCTCTAACAGATTCGGTAAATCCCTTCGCTACAAATATCTTAAATGCGGATATTTTTAAATTCAAGCACGACTCCATGACTTGATTGCCTATAACTTTCGTTTGGTTTGTTGCCATCAGGTATTTCATCGATTGCAGTAAGTGGATAAGGTGTTTGCTCATGACCATTTGAATTTGAGCAAACTTACGGGAAGTTTGATGAATAATATGGTTTAGGTTATTCATCATGGTCATCACACCGCCACCAAGGACGACCGCAAGTGCAGCAAAGCGCCAGTCCATCAAAGTTGAAAAAATTACTAGCGCTATAAGGGTGGTTGATTGAGTTAAAATTTTTGATGAAATGATAAATGTATGCACAAAACGAGTGATTTGTGCCTCGAAGACACTTACGTAGTGTCCTGTATTTCTCTTATTAAAAGCAGTATTTTTCATTCGCGACCATCCATTGAGCGCATCCATTCGGAGTAAATAGCTTAAATTAGATTCAAAATGGCCACTTAGGGTGTGAATGAAAAATTTTAATATAGCTTTTAAAGCAAATATCAACCCTATTAAAAGCAACATAGAAGTGATTGATTCAGGTATTGGAAGATTGTCAAAAATTTTTGACATCGAAGATGATCTCGCTTCGATTTCCGATTCCCTACCTGTTAATTTTCCAAGTAAAGGAAGAAATAAAGCAATGCCAATGCTTTCTGATAGTGCTGCAAAAGGCATGAGAGCGGCCAGAAGAAATACTTTGGAACCCAATGTATTTCTATATACCTTTAATAATTTAAGGAAGGAACCAATCATTATTTAATTGAACAAGAGTATGTTCCTTTAGATTATGTATTTTTTAATAACCATTCTGCCATCATGGTTAGGCTCCATACATAGCTTTCAGTATCATCAGCCTCTTTATCCTTAACAATTTTGTTATATGCATTTTGATAACTCGATATTTTCACAAAAGGAGATAGAGCATCGAGTGCTTCAGGCTTAGGATGAGGATATCGTTTTTTATAATCGTCCAAAAAAGCTTTGGTAAACCAGGGGCCTACATGCCCTAACTCAGGTTGTTCAGCTATTCTTTTCAATCCCTTTTTACGCAAGTATTGTCTGAATAAATATTTTGGTTCTCCTTTGTAAGCCCGGTTGTTCCAGTTAAGTGAAAGTAAAAATTCAATAAATTTACGATCCAATAATGGATGGGTTGCATTTAATCCACATGCTCTTCCTGCCATGTGGTATCGATCAACAGCTACACCCAGCATAGGGGATTTTAAGCCATTTGTAATTGATTCTTCGATAGATTTTGGTTTTGTTGGGTGATGATTCTGCTTCAGGCATTTAATTCGGTGGATGACTCGGTTTGCATTGAATTTGTCAGTACACAGCGAAAGTTCATCAATTAATTGATCAGCTTCGTGTCTGATAGATAATTCAGATTTATTAATATTTTTCTCCTGACTGTATAGATATGGTAAAAGTCCGCTAAGAATCATTCTTGAGCTTTCGAGGAAAGCTGCGATGATTGATTCTTCTTCATAATGATGATGCATTAAGCATTCAGAGATTGCTGAAAAATAATTTTTTTCACGCCAAAGAAAACGCCAATATTTTGAAGGAATACCTGCAACCATATCGCCATCGATTCCATCCATGACCCAGTTTATTCCCATTTTAGCCGCTTTTTTATAACAAGGGGTAGGACCTGATAGGGAATGAATAGCAAATGGATCCTCTAATGCATGCATAAAATCTTCGGCGGGGCCTACCAAATTTAATGCTTCGCTTGGAGTGATCCAATGGCGGGGAGCTTTTGCCGGTATGCCATCTAAATTTAATAACATCTGGCTTTCCGGGTCCTGTCGATTATTTGTTTCGGGGATTAGTGAAAACAGGTGGAGATTTTCATGTCTTTCCTGGCTTTGTGAGGAATACCAGCAAGCCATAATTGTGTTGGAATCCAACCCACCGCTTAAAGTCAGGCCACAAGGTTTGTCTGTGGCTAGTCGTTTGCTCAATGACTCTGATAAATAATGCTGAAATTTACCTAGAACCTGATTCTCTGATATTTCCGTGTTGCAACTATCTATGATTGGATTCCAATACTGCTCGATTATTTGTTTCCCCCTTTTCCAATGTGCGATAGACCCTGAGGGAATTTTGAATATTCCTTTTTTAAAGGTCGATACCTGATCCACGTGTTCGAGATCATCAACGATAAAATCCAGAATTCTATCCTCATTGATTTTGGGTGGAGTAGGGGGGATAGTCCATAAAGGTCTAGCATTAGTAGCAAATGCTAAATCTCGATCATCTCTAAAATAATGAAGAGGTTGAGTTCCAAAAATATCTCGAATCAGCCAAATCTCTTGTGATTTAAAGGCCCAAATGATGACCGCAAATTCACCGTCAATTTTTTTAAGTAAAGAAGTCCTCTCATGGATCCAGCAATTTAAAAAAGTGTCTAAGAATTCAGAGTTTTCTTTTTTAGAGGCACCAACAGTGAAATCGGTAGTAAACCAATCAATGATTCCAGTGATGCAATAATCACCTCTTTCGAGGATCGGGTAATTTGACGATAAAATACCCCCAGGCTTTCTGTTGATAAAGCGATCCTCACCAAGTGAAAGACTGACATTTTGATAGATAATTGAATCAATTTCATGCGCGACAGATCCTAATAGAGTTTTCATCCTATTCTCGTTCGGAAACAAATGGCTGGAAATTATTCATCGCACCTTTCGATTCTCCGATTGGGTTTCCGTTCACTTCAATCCAGGCGTGTGCAAAGGACATATCTGCAGGATCATCTCCGTTAACTCCAAGTCGTATACGACAGGGAATCTGTTTTAGTCTTACAAAGAAACAGGCTAAAGTAGCTCGCTGAAGGCAGTTATTTTTTTTATGTGGCCAATATCGTCCAGCCCTGAGTACGGATCCATGAATACATTTGGCGTCTTCGATCTCTTTCAGGGTGCGGGGTTGCATTGTTTTTGGGAGTTCCTTAAAGGGATCTCTTAACAATCTTTCGCAAGTCCATACAAATCCTTTGAATTTTATGGAAGTTGCAACAACAGGCAAAAGAATCCAGGCGATTACAAAATGACTCCAACGAAAATTATCACTGTTTTCCGCCATCATCCATATCCAACGATTCTAGCTCACAAAACTTTTTCTCTAAAAGCTCCTTGATAAGTTCATTAAAATCGAGAGCTGCTTGATCTTCAGGAAGTTTATAATGTGTTTTGAAGGATTGATAAGCGTCTTCGATCGTATCAGCTCGCTCAAGCAAGTTCCAAATAAAGGTTCCAGATGAGTTTAAAGTGTAATAAGATTCGTCATGCAGATTCAGCAGCACGGACTCATCCTCCAACTCACGAAACATGATTTGATCTGATATCTTCAGTTTTTTGGTTTTATCCATGTGGAAAGGATCGACAGGAGTATTCATCTCTGGAATCTCAAAATAGGGGTGATGTGTTGAATTCAGGTGCTACTGGTATTTTAAGATCTACCTTGTTGGGTGGAACTCAAATTTTTAGCGATTTTAATGATAAAATTTCCTCCATTACAGGAATATTGGATGCCCGAGCGGGATAGCGATCATGATGTCTTTGAGAAAATCTTTGGTTTTTGGTTCCATGAAAATCTAGACCTCTTTCAGGACACCAATGCAAAAGGCATTCTTAAAGCTGTCAGGGAAATGAATATTCAATCTGTCTTGTATGATCTTATCCGTGAGCGAAATATTAGTGTGAACTTTGAATGCGGTTGGTTTGGTGATTTACGAACCGAAGCGCTTCAGATCGCCGGAACCTGCGCTTATCGACAATCTGTCATTGAATCCCTTGCCTTACAGATGGAATCGGCTGGTATTGTTCCCATCTGGCTTAAAGGGCCTGCTCTTGGTAATTCCGTTTATCCTCGCCCTCACTGGAGAACCTATAAAGATCTTGATTTATTGATTTCATCCGACAACTGGGATACGACTGTCAATTTGATGCTTCAATCTGGTTATCACTCAAAAGCCTGTTTGAATTGGGGATATTTATCATTTGAAAAAGCTTTTCAACCAGACAATGACATTCCTGGTTCCCTCGATGTAGAATTGCACCTCAAGCTGAGTAACAGATCCAGGTTGAACGTGTTTACTTATCAGGAATTAATCGAAGACGCAGTTCATATTTCGAATGCCAATTTTCCATTTTTAATTCCAGCCTCCGCTAAACACTTCATTTATCTTTGTCTCCATAGGGTAGGGCATCATTCTATTGATCGAAGATTTGCATGGCTGATGGATCTGCATTTTTTGATTGAAAAATTTACTCATGAGGATTGGCAAAAACTTCTTCAATTTTCGATCCAAAATAGAGTTTCGAAAATCGTATTGAGCAATTTAAAAGAAATTAAAGGTGTTTTTCCTTCAGCAATTCCGAACTTTGTATTCGATAAAATGACAAAGATATCTGAGGAAAAATTTGAACCATCTGAGATATATTTGTCGCCGAAACGAAATAAATGGACGGATTTATGGACCAGATGGCAAGAGATGCCGGGGTGGTTGCTTAAGTTTAAATATTTGTTGCACTGGATGATTCCCCCGAAAAGCTATCTTAACGAAGCGGTTGGCCATAATCCTATACTCGTTCAACACAAGGATCGTATCGTGAACGGGGTGAAAAAATACTTCAGTCGTTGAAGGCTCATATTAGGTGCTGCTCGAATTTTGATCGATGCTAGCAAAATATCCTTTTGATTTTTTCAAATGTTCAACCGTTCCGCTCTCAGCCACCTTACCGTGTTTTAAAACTATGACATGGTCTGCGATTTGAGCGGTCGAAAGTCGGTGCGTAATAATCAGGACTGTTTTTCCCTCAGCGCTTTTCTTAAGAGATTGTAGCCACAATTTTTCGGTCCACGGATCCATGGCACTGGTGGGCTCATCCAATATCATGATAGGACGGTTTGAGTAAGTTAATCTGCCCAAAGCCAACCTTTGCCATTGCCCGCAACTTAGTTGAGTTCCGTCCTCAAACCATCGCCCAAGTTTGGTCCTTTCAGCTTCGGGTAGATCATCAAGCACTTGTCCTAATTGTGCGTCCTCTGTAGCTTTGGAAAACGCACTTTCAGAGAATTGCTCATGGATATTGCCAAGCGTTATGTTTTCCTTGGCCGAAAAGTAATATCTAACTGGATCCTGAAAAATAACACCAATCTGGCTTCTTAATTTTTCGGGATCAAATTGTTTTAAATCAACGTCGCCTAAAGTAATGGTTCCATGATCCGGGTCAAAAAAACGGCAAATGAGTTTAGATAATGTGGATTTACCTGAACCATTTTCACCAAAAAGCAAAGTGATTTTTTGTGCGGGAATATTCAGATTGATACCATTCAGAGCCGGGTTTGTTGAGTCTGGATAAGTAAAAGTGACATTTCGGCATTCAATCCCCATATTTTTGATTTGGGTTAAACTGGCCGGATTGGATGGTTTGGTAATTTGAGGCTCCAACTTAAGGATGAAGTGCAGATCAGTCAGAAACAGGGCAGATCTGTAGAGACCTGCTGACTCGCCAACAATAGATTTTACCGAAGTGAGGCACAGCATTGCGGAATGAGCAAAGAGGGCAGCTTCGCCCATCGAAATGTCCCCGGATTGAAATCTTTGAAGAATAATCACCATCCCAAAGGCCAAGAGACCCATTGAAAGAATATTCGCAAAACTTGTTTTTATGGATTGGCTTTGGTGTAACTTTAATTTTGATTTTAATACTTTCTTGCGAAGTTTTTTGTATTTGGTTTGGAAATAATCTTTCAGTCCAAATATCCTAATTTCTCCCGCAGCTTCATCCCCAAGCAGCAACCAGTTGTAATATCGGCTTTCACGTTGTGTTTGAGTCATTGATTTTGACCACTGATACTTTGAATGAGCCTGTAGAATAAGTGTCGCGAAAATTGGTATGGATGCTGCACAAAAGAGCAATGGAAGCCACCATCCGAATTGACTGACAACCCAAAAGAGTCCGATGAGGGTTGTGCCACCGGAAATCAAGAAAACCAATTTTTCTACAATTTCCAGAACGTGATCCTCTGATTCAAACCCCGCCCGATAGAGGCGATCATGAAAATCGGGTGATTCAAAAGCAATCATGTCAGCAGTAGCTGATTTCTCTTGTATTCGAGAATCCAGGTAATCACTCAAACTCGATTCGTGATAAATTTGCACCCAATTTCCAATTAAATTGATGATATGCTTCGCAATGAGAATGCCAAAGAAGACAAGTGCCGGGCCGCTTACCCACTCTTTAAAGGATACCCCGCTGTTGTAGGTAGTAACAACAAATTGTGTAGTAAATACAAGAGCAAGTGGTGTTAATCCTTCTATGACCGTCAGGGCGATAACCCAACTTGCTGTTGCCGGATTACTGTTCCAAAAAATGCTGAAGGCTAATTGCAGGTTCGACCAGCGTTCATTCAATCTTGATTTTAACTTGGCATTATTGAATCTGGACATTTCAATCCGGCTCGAAGCCTGACGACACGTTAACGTAACCAACTCACAACTATGGAAAGTTGAGTTGTCTATTAGTTTTCAGGGAGACTTAGTCGAGGTCCTAGTGTTCGAAATTTTCCAACAAAAGATCCGTAATACTTGCCAAGCCAGGAATTGAATGTGAGTAATTCAGCCGATAGACTGGAGTGCTTGCTATCAAGTTTGTCAATTGTTCAAATTCGCGGCGAAAGTGCTGCTTGTTGGTTGTATCAAGCCTGTATAGATGTTTACTTAAGCAGCAAAAAGCTTCGGATTCTGTTAATCTTTGGATCTTCGTTTTCGAAAATGAAGGGTGGGGGACTACCTCATAGATCACACCCAGACTAACCTTGGTATTTACTTTTTGCGATGTTCTTTCCCCGATGATTAGCTTATTTCCAACACTTTCTTTCTTCAACGAAAGGGGTGGGATCATATGGTTAGCGACTAGTTTCTCAGCATGTTCAGATCCTAAACGGGTCGTGAATTCATTATACACCGCTTTGATGTCGCCTGCGGAAACTTGAATCTCCAACCAATCATCACACCAATGATTAAAATTTTTTGAGGCTGAAAGTCTTTTGGCTATCGTGGACTTACCTGCTCCTGATTTTCCTACAAAGCCCCAGCATTGGTCGTTTATCGTAACAGCACTCGCATGAAGAACCATCGCCCCCTTCCAAGCCTTGATCATCGGGGTGATTTGGTTCTGAATTAGATGGTCTTGAAGTTGAAGCTGGTTTGGAACCGTATTTTCCGGTTCGAGGCAATTTACCGCTCGATCAATCGGATTTTCTGGGGCAATTTCAAATCGAAGGCCACATCCAAAGTTCAGTTCAAATGTATCGCCTACTTTAGAAATGGTGTAATCCCATGAGCCGCTCTCGCTTAATTGGTGCCGTACGAGTCTCGATTTGCTGTGCTCAGTCAAATTATCAAGGTCTACGTTTGGGCTGCTTTTTGGCCTTCTTCTTATTTTTTGATTCTCGCTTTTTACCTGATCCGCCTGAAGTCAAGGCCGTCATGGAACCGATGCGGGTCAAAGAAGGTTTTCTGTAATCAAGGTCAGCAACCATATACCATTAGTATCTTGGACATTTCAAAGCAGGCTGCCGAGCTATACATTTTGAATCAAGGGCGTTTGGACTTGGATTTGGCATGAGCAGTTGGAACGAACAACCCTGCATGAAGTATTTTGGAGGATCCTTCTCCAAGATCGTCACTCAATCCATAACGCTTTTTCTTCTTACTGCTACTGCTTTTGCTTTTGCTTTTGCTTTTCGACTCACGTTTACCGCCACTTCCGCCAGAGGTTAAATCACAAAGATCTCCTACATGAGCGAGTCTTGGTTTTTGATAGGGCATGGATTCTTGATCAGGCATATCTTTAACGTACGAAATGTGTTGGTGCAGTCAATTAAATATTTGATGCTATAACCCTAGATAAAACAAGTGCTTTGACTCAACTAATCTTAGTGGTGTTGTCGAATTCACTCAGTTTTTTTTTAGGAACATCATCCGTAGCTGCGATTTTTGGTGATTCCTTGGTCTTTTGCTTTCTCTGGTAGCCAGAGCGAGTGTATTCTTTTTCTTTATCACTACTGTAATAATAATAATAGGAACCCTTGCCAGTCTTATTTTGAAGGAAGTTCAAGACGATACCTGCAGGCGTGTGTCCGTGCCTGTGCAGGGTATCAATGATTCTCAGAATAACTTTCGATGTCGTTTTCGCTGAACGAACAACCAGGCAAAGCATATCTGCCAATCTTGCCACTGCCAATGTGTCCCCGACTGGCCCAAGTGGTGCAGAATCGATCACAACTCGATCAAAATGCTCTCTGGCTTTCTCTACTATTTTCTCTATGGCATACCCAGACAAGTGCTCAGCTGGATTGTCAATATGCGGGCCGCCATGCAGGACGAAAAATTTATCAGCTGCCTCGTAAATGGCTAGATCAGGGAATTGATCCAGTTTTTCTTTGGATTGGAGGAGGTCGGTTACACCAACATGGTCTCCTTTCAGTTTAAATTCTGGACCTACGGCTGGTTTACGAAGATCCATATCAATTAACAACGTTCTGTGACCTTGTTGAGCTAGAGACGCTGCATAGTTGATCGAAGTAAAGGTCTTTCCTTCGGAGGGCATGCTACTCGTGAAAAGTACCACTTTATTGGATTTTTGTCGTGCCATGCTTTCTATGTTGACGCGAAGAGACCTGAAAGCTTCCGAACAAGTCGAATTGGGGGAGTTGATCATTATCAACCTGGAGGTAGCTTGTTGGCCATCTGGTTCTGACACGGGAACTGCAGCAAGTACTGGTAGTTGTAGAATTTGTTCTGCCTGTTCAACGGATTTGATGGATTTATCCATCATGTTAACCAGGTAAAGGAAACCGTATGAAAGCCCCAACCCAGCCAAAAATCCCATCATGATAGTTTGATTTTTGTTTGGGTTTATTTTGTTAGGTTTTGTAGCCTCATCTGCTATTTGAATATTATTTCCTCTGCTGTCCGTTGTTACTTCTAGATCCTGGATATTGCTCTGAATTCGCTCGACCATGGCTGTAGCAATAATTTCTTTTTGCGTAAGTATCGTATATTCACCATTCAATTCTTCAAGGCGCAGATATTCTTTCTGCTGATCCTTCATAGTTGAGTTGAGCTGGTCTATCCTTCGTTTTGTAGCATCTGCCTTGGCCAAAAGTTTATCAGGAAATTCTGCAATAGTATCGACAAGGACTCTCCTGTAATTTTCAACTTCAGACCTTGCTTTCAACATATCGGGATGTCTGTCCTTGAGGGTCGTACTTAGGTCTTTTACCTTGTTGGATGCGTTTTTGAAATCTTGATACCTTTTTGTGAATTCTACATCTTGCGAGATGGATTCGATCAAAATCAACGATTCCAAATTATTTCCAATGGATTGTTTGTTGGCTTCTAAATGATCTTTCCCTGGCAATATACCCAGGCTTTCCAGGGTTTGAATGTCCAGTGACGCTAATTTCTGATCAGCATTCAACTGAGTCAGCGTAGTCGAATTGGCATTTATTTGGCCATCTAACAAAGTCAAACGTTCTTCCAAATTGGTGATGTCATTTTCCTTTTGAAATTTCAATTTTGTTTGCTGGGCAACTCTTAGTTCCTTCTGAGTTTGTTCCTGCTGGAGTTTCAGGGTTTCAACCCCTTCGTTCGTTTTCGAGCGATAACGTTTCTTAGTCCAGCTCGTAAAACCCTTGGCAGTATATTTAGCTATCCAGTAGGCCAGATTCGACTTTTTTGAATCAGTAGTTATATCTATAAAAAGTGTGTCACCTCTCAATCGTGCTTTAATACTGCTTTTGATTGATGAAGCTGCGGAGCGAATTGAGTCAGGGTCATTTAAATCTACTTCGTAGTATTCCTGTAATTCTGGGGATACCCTGATAACTTCATCCAACACTGGCATGGTAGTAATCAAATCCACTTGGGAAGCTAAAATGTCAAGATCTCGCATGTCAGCGGAACCTGTGTCCGAAATATCGATCAACTCGTCGGGATCAACATATAGCACAGCTTTGCTGGAGTAGCTGGGAGTCATGCCCTTTGTTTTTTTGTATCCCAATGCTGTACAGACAATAACTATGATCAGTACAACTTTGTAGTGTACCGCTGCTAACCTCAAGATTTCCTGAGGTGATGCTGTCTGTTCCGATTTCACTAATTAATTTTAACCTTTTGAGAAACTTTTTCCAAATTCGGTCACTTAGTTATTGTCACTTTGGTACCGATAAACAACACGGATTTTCGGTATGAACGTTACTATAAGCCTAAAAGAAGGACTCTCCAACAATTATCGTTTCATCGCCTTTCAAAGGGGGAATTTCTGAGTTGGATTTTTTAGTCAATTCTCTCAATTTGTATGTGGTGATATCGACGCCTCCGTCGCTAAGTGGGGTTTTAAACGTGATTTTTCCAGCGATCCTTGTGTAACCGCCGGCGATGGCAATGGCGTCCAGGAGGTCTACTTCGAGCCCGGGAGGGACTTCGTAAAAGCCCGGATTGGCGACTTGTCCTAGAATTTTATACTTGAGTTTGGCTTTCTCTACAATGCGAAGGTTGATCTGCGGATTAACAAAAAAATCCTTTGCGTAGAGTTGCTTAATTTTTGCAGTTGCCTCTTCTAGAGTCAAACCTGCAATTTCGACCCAATTGATATAGTCGAGGTTTACGGAGCCTACGTTGTCTATCGTTACATCAACCGTTTTTGCATAACCTGAGTTAAGCAATTCAAATTTGAGTTTGTCGCCAATTCTTAACTCATAAGGGGCTCGATCAACTTTTTTTGACGAATTGGGTTTGATTCCGCTTTCAGGGCCTAATGAATATTGTACTGCCTGAATTGGCTTGGCTTGATGGATTTCCAGCTCGGATCCGACGCTCCGGCTGCTGGAAGCACAAAACGCTACCAATGACACAGTGATCCAACTGAACAGTTTTTTCATTTTCATCTATTTTCAAAGGCTCATTGTTCTATTTGCTTATTCCGATTCATATTTATCGGCAGTTTTGCAAATTCTTGTGGATTTTTTATCCACAAAAAGTTCAAGCAGAAAGTTTGCCAAAGATTAAATGAGATGCGCTTGCGGTTCAGTTGTAGATTTGTAACCTATTTAAAAAGAGTCAAATGCGTATAAGAAAAAAAGATAATATTAAAGTGCAGTTTAAGATGCGTCTCATTTGCAATGCGGCTTTGCTGCCAAAAATGCATTGCGGTAGTCGCTAAAATGAATGGCTCATTCCAACTGTCAGATTAAATCTTGTGGTACTAGAATTATTTCTAAAGTCTTCGAGGTTATACCTTGCGGCGGAAAAATCCAAGGTCCAACTATCGTTGAGAAAATAAGAAAATAACAATTCAAAGCCCAAATCTCTCTGATCCAGGGCTGCCTTACTGTCTTCTTGCCCAGCCTCTGTTCTTGTTATGTAATCAATCAAGAGTTCCACTTGCCACCTCAGCAATACCGCCTGCCTGATTTGAAGGAAGATTCCATTTTCTTGGAGAATAATTCCGTCATCAGCAAAACTAGGTCGAAATGATTGATCTACCCCAAATCGCATGATTGTCTTTGGCCCAGGCACATAATTGATAAGGAGCCCATAAACTTCACTTAATTCATAAGGAATAGTCGTTGATTTTCTTCGTTGCAATCCAGTAGTGACGTTCAATGCTAACTTTGCAGTCGCGGCGTAATTTAAATTCAATCCCAATATTTCTGCCGTTACTTCATCATTCGTAACCTGTGTCAGACTCCCGCCACCACTTGTATTGAGTGAGATCTTAGGAGTTAACATGAATTCATAACTGATGTTGAAATCATCTATGAAGATTGATTGAGACGCTGAGTTAGACGTTCCTGTTCTTGTGGTCATGGTATGTCCTAATTCAGATCTAACTAGTGATTTAGGAGAGACATCATAGACAGCAAGAAGGCTGGTACGATTAAAAATTGTTTTTGCTCGACCTGAAATTTCCCGTTGAGGTGCAGCAGAAATAATTGTCCTATTACTTAATGAAGCTGCAGACCTTCCAAATTCTCTCCCCGCTTGAACAAGTATATCATGCTGTAATTCACTGTCCTCATCACCGACTATGTCCAACAAATAACTCGGTCTGTATTGTAGGTTTACCATGGTGGAGGAATTAGGCTCCTCCCCGTAGGTAAAAGGGATACTCAACGCAATATTCTGCCTTAAACTAAAACTGTCAGAAACATTGTTTTGACTACTTGATTCAGTGTCATATGAGATGGCCGTATTAATAATTGGTTTTTTACCATTAATGCCTCTAAAGCGGAACCAATTTAAATCTTCAAGTTCCATGTCATCAGGATCGATACGTAGAGGATAAACTCTGGCGGTATTTACGTTAATATATTGACTAGACGCCGAATATGACATTCTTGTCAGTTCATTAGGCTGCAAATAATTTGGTAAATGTTGAACTCCAATGGTATTGATGTACGATGGCAACGATGAGATAACACCGAATCTGATGGTAGGTCTGTCAGCTCGAGATAGTCCTCCAGGACTTGGCATAATTAATCCCAGTAACTCTCTAAATTCTGGTAATTTATCACCTCCACCCCCTCCTCCTCCGCCTAAACCAACCCCAAGATTACCCTGATTATTTTGGGCATTCAGATTTGCATGGAGGAAGATCAGCAAAAATAACGCAAATACTGAAGAATACCATAGGATATACGGTCTCATCATAGGCTATCGCTGAAGCTTTTCAAAAAGGAGAAGCCCCTTTAGAATTGGGTGGTTGCATTTTTTCCGCCAATGCAATTGTCAAATTATGAATGATGGGAATGATGGAACGTAATTCATTCCCGTTATTGTTCCCGGTGATGATAAGATTTGAGGAATCGGTTTTACTCCGCGTATCTATGGGGCAATCAATGGACCATTCCCATCCACCATCTTCATTCCGTGGATGGCCTTCTGAAATATCTGATTTCCAACTGTACGTTTTTTGCTCACCTTTGAGTTTTAAATTAAGATCTACTTTCATTAGCTTAAGAGCAATGAAGATGGGTTTACATAGTTCCCAGGAATCTTCCAAGAGATCTGATTCTTTTACATTGTCGACGAGGTTAGAAAGGTGAATAGCATTTTTTTTGTTCCATTGATGGAGTTGACGGTCGTGAAAAATACGTTTTTTAACTTCTCTGATATCGACGACTTTTAAAAAATTGTTTCCTACCAGAAAAATGATTCCAATGCATGACACCAATAACGCTGTTTCAATATCACGTGAAAAAACCGTCATCAGTGCTGCACTGCATAGGATCAAACAGACAATATACAAATAAACTACCGTTCTTCGAGCACTTAGGCCTTTTGACATCATGACATGATGTAAATGTTTGCCATCAGGCATAGTCATTGGAAGATAGTTGGACCACCTTCTTAAGGCTGCTGAAAAAAGGTCAAAAAACGGCAGTAACAGAGCCAGGCATGGAATTAACAAAGCAGTTGCCGCCTCTGCTTTGTAACTAGAAACCAAGCCCAGTGCAGCAATTCCAAATCCAATAAACATACTACCTGAGTCGCCCATAAAAATGGTGGCCGGATTGAAATTATAGACAAGGAAACCTAGAATTGCGCCTGATAAGCAGGCGCTCACAAAAACTCCCGTATCATTACCAAATGCAAGACTGACTCCAAGAAGAGTCAATGTCACAAAAAGCGATACCCCAGCAGCCAAACCATCCAAACCATCGAAAATATTGATGGCATTCATGCAAAGGAAGAACCAGATAACTGTTGCAGGAAAGGAAAAGAACCCAAGCTCGATAGGGGATCCAAATGGATTTGTGAGACTCTCGATACGCAGGTTTCCAGAATATGCCACCGTTGCTGCTATGATTTGAAAGAGAATTTTCCAGCGAACGCGAATGCTCCAGATATCATCAGCCAATCCCATTAGCATGGCGATCCCGCTTCCGATAACTATGATCCAAACCCGGTAATGATCAGCTGAGGGAAGGTGACTTTCTTTTTTAAAAAGAAAGAAAAAAACAAAAATTGGTACCAGGAAGCTGATGTAAATCGCCAATCCACCGCATCGAGGGATGGCTCCGGAATGAAATTTGCGGTATTCGTCAGGTTGATCCACGATTCCGAGGCGAATGCCCATCCACCTGACCAATGGGGTCAGGAAAAGGCATACGGTCAACGCCTCAATAAAAGGCATGATGGAACCAAATCTCATCTTCGATTAATTAAATTCTGCATCCTTGCTCGTTGAAAATTGTTCCAGAATTTTCAAGTAATCGTCCGCAAGCTTGTCTCTGTTGAAGTGTTTTTCCAAATACCGCCTTCCATTATTTCCCATCTCTCGCATGGTCGATTTATTGCTGATGAGCTGGAGTATCCGATTGCACAAATCAATATGATTTTCAGGTTCAAAAGCTAATCCACAATTGGATTTGGTGACGATTGCTTCTGCGCATCCTTGAACACCAATCAGAACTGGAACACCAGCAGCCATAGCTTCAAATAGCTTGGACGGAATCACTGTTTTGAATAGATCTGATTTCTTTAAATGTACGAGACAAATATCTGATTGCTCGAGGTAATCAACGATTTTGGCCTTATTCACTAATCCAGTAAATCGGATACGCTGAGTTCTAATTTCCCTGGCTCTTTTAACCAGGTTTTCATATTCCGCACCATCTCCTACTAGCAGGAAGTCAATGTTGGGTTCGTTGAGGGAATCCAGGTGTTGGGCAGCTTTGATCACTACTTCCAATTTCGAAGCCATGCCTAACGTCCCAATAAAAGAACAAGTGATTTTCTTCTTCTCGGCATTTTCTCGGTTGCTTGGATGAAATTGTTGGAGATCAGCTCCGTTGGTGATAATAGAAATAGACTCCTGAGATACTCCTTTTTGAGTCAGGATTTTTTTATAACCGTCGCCGACTGTTACAATATGGTCGGCACATGCATACAACCATTGCTCCATCCTTAGCATCCATTTTAATACAAAATTGCTCTTGATGGCGTTCACAGCGATAATGGAATCTGGCCAAATATCCCTAACCTCCAGTATGAATGGGATTCGCCTTATCTTGGCTAAAACCGCCCCAGCACAGCCGCAAAAAAATTGAGGAGAAGTAGCAATTAAAACATCTGGTTTCTTCACAAATAATCCAGCCAGAATGGAAGAAAAAAAGTAAGAAACATAATTCACTGACCGACGACCTTTCCCTTTATTCGCGGCTATGTATGTCCATATTCGAGACACTTGAATTCCCTCCATCTCGGATTTATTTAAGAACGCGTTTTCGTAACCAGGATATATTTTTCCATGAGGGACACTGGGCGCGCATGTGATAACGGTTGCTTGGTGTCCACTGCGGACCCAGCGTCGTAAATGTTCAAATGTACGCGTTGCTGGCGCATTTCCTTCAGGTGGAAAATAGTGGGAAAGGAAGAGAACTTTCATTCATCCATGAATTTGATTTTATATTTGATCTTCAAATCAGATCCATGTTGGAACAAGGCAAGTGCCTTGTTGTTCTGCCTTACGTTAAACTCAGGGCAATAGTATGAGTCTTCAAGCTTGGCTACTGAATTGTGGTCCCAACTAATCACACATCTCACTTCTCCTCGAGTTACGACCATTTGTCCATCCTTCAAGTCGCCGCAGGTACATTCGGGATGAAAATGAACTCTGGATACAGCATCCACAGGCTCTATCGATTCGATCGAATCATTGATCATTAATCCACTTTTATGATCGAAATCAGCGATTCGAGTATGTTTGACTCTAGCAGAAATGCGTTCGTAAGCATTATGATCCCCCTTAAATTGAAAGCCGTTTTGGGTCTGTATAACTTTTACATTCTCTGGCTTTCCTCGTTTACCGACTCGAAAAGTTCCCCAAAAATCACATTGGTCTTTTCGATTTATGGCTACGGTATTGTGTGCTTTTGTGGAGCGGCAGTAATCACGCATTGATCCTGGTTCGTAATCAAAATTCCCAGAGTCAACAATGAACCTCTTATGATTCCAGCTCATTTCGTAGGAAAAAATATCTCCATGAGCGTGACCTGGATTGTAATCAGGCCCAATACTTCCCCCATCAATGACAATATAGTTTCCTTCCTCGTTTGAATATCCAAAGTAGCCTGCATCTGGTAGCTGCCAGTTTCCAAATATTAGCTTTGAATGGTCGTGATGTTTAAGGGGGAGGGGATATACATTGAAACTAGAGTCGTTAAGTAGTGCAATCTCACCGTCCGGATGCCTTGTGTAATCAAAGGCTTGTTGCATTCTTTCGATTGTTTCTTGCCATTGATTTCTTTCGTCACCCTCGTAACTTAGAGAAACTTCCTGAAGAACTTGCAGCATTCTTTGATGATACATGGGCGACCTTTCAAAGTGCATTCCGTCGGGCAATATTTGTTCTTTGATTTCCTGATTTAAAATTCTGGCCCCTTTCTGTAGCCACCTTTCGGCATGCGCTCCTTCGAAAAAATAACCTACGATACTTAACGCTGCTGCATTCTCGAATAAGTGATTTGCGAGTAAATGATACTCTAGTCTTCGTTCCAACCAGTTTGTTTGTGTTTGTATGCTTTCACTTAGTAAATGTGAAAAAGCTGGATCCTTTCTGAGTTGATTCTGCTGGATTGTGAAAAAATATATACACCAAGATATAAGTCTTAGCGAAGTTGGGTAAGGTTCCCAGCCGTCTCTATTACGGGTGAATTGATAATTGTTGATCCAATCCTTTGTGCACCTTTTGGCATCTTCATAATCCAGGCAAAAAATCCATTCAAAGTAGTGGAGCTGATAGAGCCAAAGCTTATTGGGGGAAGGGAATTCCCAATCGGGTGGAAATGTGGTTTTTTCTTTTAGATTAATGAACCTGAATAACCCCCTTTCGATCTCTTCCTTATTATACAATTGGCGGAGAGAATTTCTGTATTTTCTCAATTGGCTGTCATCAGATTTATGTTTGGGAGAAATAGTCAGTTTATCTGATGTAGATGGACGGCTCCAAAAGGATAATCGATATTTAAAGCGGTAATAAATTTGTCTCCACCGTAAGTGCTTTACAGTATGATAGAGGCGACTCAGTGAATTTGGATCACGAACCTTCATCTTGTTGATTGGCATCTTCCAATCGGTATTCAAAAATTTTGGCGTTTATGTTCAGCTCATGACTTGATCTAAGACAGCAAAAATAGAACCCTGCCTTTCCATCCATGAAACCCGCCTTAAAAATGTAAAGGTAGATAAACATGAGGAATGGCTTTCCCGGCATTCTCAAAAAAAATGCCTTCATCCACTTTCGTCTTTTCAGAGGATCATTAGAGAAAATTGCACCTAATGCCGGAAAGGGGGAATTCAGCTGCTTGAGTCGTCGTTTGGCATTCCAAGTCGAAAATTCATTTTGTTTTTGAATCCAGCGATGCAAATCATGTGAAGATTCATGATCCAGACAATTTGTCAGTTTCCCACATTTACCATCAATCACCACATTTTCATGAACTTCCGCATCCCACCCACCTTCGTTGGTCATGTTTAGATTTTCATACGCCCCTTTGCCATTTCGAAAAAGACGCATCATCCAACCGTGACTCCAGGAATGCTTCATCCACTTGCCGAGAAAAATGAATTTCCATTTTATGTAATAGCCATCGATAGAGGCATTTTGAATAGCTTCATGGATTTCAACTTTTAGTTTCGGTGAAACTCGTTCATCGGCATCTAAAATTAAAACCCAATCATTCTTGACCAATCCTTCTTGAAGTGCCCAGTTCCTTTTTTTCGGCCATTTGCCATTGTACTCAAAACGATAAAAATCTGTGTTGTATTCTTTTGCAATTTCCTGGGTATGATCGGTGCTGCCAGAGTCGATGATCAATATCTGGTCCGCCCACCGAACGCTTTCCAAACAATCTCGTAGATTTTGTTCTTCGTTTTTTGTGGCAATTAAAACTGAAATTGACATGACCCCAAATCGATTTTTATCTCAAGCAACCAATGAAGGGGCAATGGGATCCTTGTAGCAATTGTATAACTGCTGGGCCACAGAATCCCACGAACACAAATGAAACACCCTTTTTGAGAGAGCAAGTTTTTGTTCTTCGGAATGTTCCTTCAATATCTCAAAAAGCTTATCTGCAATTGACTCGGGTTCATCTGTTGAAATGAGACCTCCATTACACTTGGTGAGATGTTCACCTGCAGCTACATTTGGAGTGCAGACTACTCGTAAACCGTGTGCGAGTGCTTCGAGGACCGTGACACCAAAATTTTCATGTTCTGATGTTTGAAGGAATGCTCGTGCACTAAAGAACGCTCCCGTTTTTAGTTCATCTTGTAGGAATCCAACAAAATGAACTTTTAAAGAGATGTCTAACTGCTGAGCTTCGTTTAGCAATTGTGACTGATAGGCATTTTGAGTGCCGGCTATAACCAAATGACATTCCGAGGTTTTCTCACTCAATATTTTAAAGGCCTTGAGAGCCAAATCTAACCGTTTGATGGGGTGGATTCGAGACAAACATAAGATAAACGGTTTGTTTTGAAGGTCTGGAAATCGGTGCGCAAAAATTTGTTGATAATGAGCTGGGCTCCAATCCGGCTGGCTTATTCCTAATGGGATTTCTCGTAACCTCAAATTAAATCCAAGGTTTTCTAGAGATTTTGATTCTTGTGATGAGGTAGACTGAATAAAATGTGCGTCTTCCAACAGTCCTCTTAATTGATATCTTAAGAAAAAACTCTTTAAAAATGTAGCACCTTTTTGAAGAGGTAATTCATCTAATGCTCCTGTGGGCCTAATCGCATAGGGAATGCTAAATTTTTGGCATATCTTTGCTGCATTGTGTGTGATTTGACTGAATAACCCGTGAATATGGACAAAATCGACTAGGGCATTGCTATTTCGATGGATGGCCCTTGATAGCATGGAATTGCAAAATGGAGAGTATGCGTATCTAACCCAGGGCCTGCGCTTGCCGATGCACGGGATTAATTCGAAGTCCATACCTTGGAGGCATAATTTTGATTTTATTTTTTTTAAATAGGCTGATTTATCGATCCATTTTTCACCAGATTGACGATCAGTTGCGATTATTTTTATTTCATGGCCTTGTCTCAATTGAGCTGCCACTAACTCATATAGCGCATGGCTTGGCCCCCCCGAAAGTGGATCAAGGCTGTGTATGACATGAAGGATTTTCAATTAGAATCGGATTTCATCTGGATTGGAGATTGATTACGTTGAAACGCCCACGGATGTAAATGATCATCGTTTTTTTCCGGAATTGCACCACCTTTTTCATTGTCCAATGTGGTGGATCTATCTAACAGTCCTACGGAAAACCCCAGGAATAATGCATTCGTACTCGTGCCCAGCAATGTAGAGCTTTCAACCATGCCGTGTAGCAGCATGGATGCGAGAATTCCCGCGCTGAAATAGGTAAGATCATGCGGGTCCATGCCTGCTTTCATTTCTGCAACTCCATTTCTGTATACATTAAAAATATTAAACAACATTGCTAGAAATAGAAATCCGCCGATCACTCCGCACTCCGCTAGAACATGAAGGTAGATATTATGCGTATTTGCTGAACTGGTACCACCCCAATTTAACCAACCTTTTCCGATCATTGGCGATTGGGTGAAATGTCTCCAGGTCCAGATCCACATGTCTTTTCTTGTATTTCGCTTATCTTCTACATTGAGTCGCTCGATTCCTGGGACTACAGCTTCTTCATCTGACTGGATGGAGCTATACATTTGCAAAACAATTATTGGTATTAAGAGTACTATAAAAGCTGCCATGAAGTTTTTCTTTAAAATGGGCTTCAGTATGAACACAGAACCCAAGACAGCCATCAAGACGGCACCGCGACTTCCTGTACCCAGAATTACTGCAAGTAACATTATCGAACTTGCCAAATGAATGCCTTTTTGAAGTTTTGTTCCGGGTTTAAAAAGTAAATACAGTGAGAGAAGAAACAATGGTGCACCTGATTGCCCTATAGTATTTGCGTTCATACCTGCTACAGCCAACCGGTCTCCTACTATGCTTTCTTCTTTATTTGTCATAAACATGTAAGCCAGGCTAACCGAGGAAGCTCCACCGGTGTATCCCAGCAAGGTAAGCTTCCTAAGCATTTCTTTTCCCGAAGAAATACAGTAACTCATCGCCAACCCTGTCATGCTGGCGAACAAATACATTCCTTTATTTACTAGCCCCATGACTACTGCGTTACTGCACCAGAGTGCGGCCAAGGTAAATAGGATCGAGAACTTCATCAAGCTCTTTGCTCCTTGTTGGCGTTCTGGTAAATTAGAATTAACGAAGGCGATATAGCACGCGGCAACTGTTGTCAATAATCTAGCCCATTTCAAATTTGCGGTAGCAGTTCCACTTATTGACAAAGGGGCAATAACAATGAATGCTCCTCCAAGAATCCATATTTTTGAAGAATTAGTCATTTAACGGTTTCAAGATTGGCTTCTTCTTTGATTCCTCTCAATACATTGTTCGCCATTTGTGGATAGCCCCAGTCTTTGAATGTTTTTTTTGTTTCATTTGAAAAATTATCTTCAAGACTCAAAGCCTTGATAATGGCCTTTTTCATCCCCTCAATATCTCCAAATTTAAAAATCTGTGTTTTACTATATCGAATAGAAATTTCATGAGCAGAACCCACTTCATCAGACAAAACCAAATTCAAATTTGCCGCTGCGGCCTCGATTGGAGCGACTCCCCAAGTTTCATTCGACGGCAAAACGAAAACATTTGCCATAGCAAACCATTCAAGGATGACGTCTGGGTCCTGAAACCCCAAGAACCGAGTTGTTTGTTGTATTCCAAGTTCCCGGCATAGATTTATTAACTGCGAGTGTTGATCTCCACCACCAATGATAACACAATCGGGTCGTTCGTCTGAACGTATACCTGCGACTGCTCTCAGAAGTTGCTCCACATTCTTTTTTCGAACCAAACGTCCTACATACAACACGATTTTATCCTTAGAGACACTCCACTTCGTTTTAAGTGTTTCCTGAGATTTCTTAAGGTTCGATACTGTATCTTGGATATTTTTAATATCTGGAACATTGGGGAGGCAGATTAACGAATTGTTGCTCCAACCATGTGCCCGCATGTATTCAGCTGCAGCGTTACCAGTTGGAAAACCTCCTGCGGATTTTCTCGCAATTGCCTTCAGGAAAACATTCTTAAGAAATTCCTTAAAATTGCTAATCTTACGCATCTCGTACGTCTCACACATCATGTAGAAACGTACCTTTTTCAGAATAGACCAAACGATGGCCAATAGCATTGTCAAATGGTTATATCCCCCGACTAAAACCGCATTTGGTTGGATCTGGGAAAGATAATTCAATACGCCTAAGTTTACATACAGGGATGATTCTTTGGATCTCCAACTCATTAAATTAAAACCTTTCAAGAACTGATGATGATAGTTCATCGGCCAAGATTTTTTCCAAGGTCGATCTGCTTTGCCTGTAGCACAATAAAGCACATGCAGTTCCACTTCGGGTTGGGCTGCTACCACATTCCAGAATGCATCACGATAGGGGGTTGGAATAGGAGTGATAACAGCAATCTTCATTTTATGAAGAGATGGGTATGCCTTGAGCAGATCGATATGCTTTTTCGGTTATCTCTGCGTTCTTCTCCCAAGTATGATCATTTTGATAGCGTTGAAATCCGTCATATCGCTTTTGAATAATTCCTACTATCAACCTGTTCAATGCGGTACTGATCGCTTCTGGAGAGCAATCGATTGCCATTTCTCCCATAGAGTATGAACCAAAAATCTCCCTAAATGTAGGTGCTGGAGTAATCAGCATAGGCTTTGAATAATGTGTTGCGATGTTGAAGACTCCGCTTTGAGAAGTGAATTTATCTTTGTATGGAAGTGCGACCCAATCCGTTTCGACAAAAAGTCTCTCTACTTGACTTTCTGGAATGTGACCGTCGAGCCAGTTAATTTTATTTTCGATCCCTAATGATTTTGCCAGATTCTTATAGTGATGAATGTCTTTATGTCCGGAAATTCCTGATTTGCCAGCGACAGTCAATAAAATGTCATAATGATTCATTGCGATAGCTCGCAATAAACTATCCAGGTTTTTTTCATCTCTTATGTTTCCGAAAAAGAGACCTTTGCTAGTAGAATTTGTGTTAAAACTTCTCTTGGTTTTCTTAAAATCTGATTTGGTGGAAAATGAGTAAGGTCCATGAGGTACGATGATTGTTTCGTAATTACCCTTTCCTGTGTAAGCTCTTAATTCGTTTTCCTGTGTTTTGCTGTGGAGAAATATCAATTTACAATCCTTATAGAACTTTCGTAACTGATTATTCTCCCATTGCTTGTTCAAAATAGAGACAGATCTTTTCACGTCGTGGGCTGTACACGCCTGCACAGAATCACTTGATTTAATGTGTCTTTTCCAGATTGGGTAAGTCAGGTGATTAAAATTGCTGAAATGAAAAATTGTTGTTCCTGATTTCTGACCATGTTTCAAAAAACGACGTGGGTTGATGCACTGTCCCAATAGAAATTTGATCTTTCGGATCAAAGGTTGATTTGATGATATTTGAAACAAAATAGGATAAGTTTCATAAGTAGCCTCTTCTAACCAATGAAAATTGGGGGGGCAGTAAAGGGAGACGGACAATGAATCCATGCCCCCGAGTCTTTTCAATAATTCATGGGTGTACTGTCCGATACCTCCACCAGGAAAGAAACAATAGAATGCTACCTTAATTTTCGAGACAGGTGGCATAAACCCGTTCAAGTTTTTCGAGATGGATCTCAGGTAAAAACTTCTCGCGAATACTTTTCTGACCTGCCAACCCCATTGTATGCATCAACGCTGGATCATTCAGTAGCTGGTTTGCATAGGAAGCTATTTCAGTAGCTGATTTCGGTTGGCATAAAAAGCCTGTCACTTTGTCCTGCAACCATTCAGTCACCCCTCCAATGTTGCTTCCAATGACGGGGATGCCGTATGACATAGCTTCCAGACCGACGATGCCCAGAGTTTCCGGTAGAATAGAGGGGAAAATTAGAATGGAAGTTTTCTCCAATAACTTACCCACCCCATCTTTGTCCGCCCATTCTAGAAGTTTAATTCGATCCGCACAGCCTGCTTCTGAGGCTTGTTCGTTTATTCTACTTGCTTTACCTCCTTCTACGTCCCCCATGACGTATCCTATAACATCTTTAGGTAATTTATTGAGTGCAGCAAGAAAGTATTGGAATCCTTTATAATCAGCGGTCCTTCCTATAATTGAAATGCTTTTTTGCTCTGGAATTTTACGTGGAGCACTTAATGGGGGAAATGAGCAAAAATAGGGGATGACGTGAGTTTTCGAGCTTGGAAATGAAGCTTTATGATATCGATCTGCGACGTATTGACTGGGTGTTATGACTGCGCGTATTTGCGGGAATAATCTTGAGAATTGTTTGATTCGAAGAATATTTTGAATCATCAAACTTGGTCTCAAAGTCAGGCACTTGTTTTTTACACTGTAAGGTATGCATTTCCAACCAGGTGCTCTCCAGCATGTGCATTTCAGTCGTTTCCAGTAAAACTTTGAGTCTGGGCACAGCCAGCGATAATCGTGACTGGTTATCAAGCACGGTCGCAAATCAAGGCAGGTTTTGATGATATCAAGGTTCCAGATTCCATGAATATGGATGAGATCAGGAGCGTGTTGCTGCACAAAACTTTTTAAACACGCGATATCCTTTCCTAAGTCAGAAGCAAATACCTGCCCAATGCTTGGGATTTGAATGGAGGAAATTTCAAATTCTGGAGCGTCTTTCGCATAAGCCAAAAAGCAAGTATGCCCTCGTTCCTCCAATCGCTGAACTGCATCTAGTAAATATGCTTCAGCCCCTCCCTTGACCACAGAATGCTCGTTAATGTGCAGTATTTTCATGCCGAGCAAATGGCTTTGTGGCAAATGTACACCAATCAATCCCATCCAAAAAACAGGACCACTCCTTATGATCTTTCGCTCTGGAAATCAGTCTCGGGAGCACCTTTATTAAATCAAAATTAGCTTGGATCACTATACCCAAAGGAGCAGAACTTGGTGAACCAAGTGTCGCTCGAATTAATTGTTTAATGCCTGAAAAGATAAAATACTTGCAAAACAGAATCCACCTAGGGCCTTTATGCTTGCGAATCTTGTGGATAGTTCTGTTTCTGATGATCCACCTTGACCTCCTTTTGCGAGCATTCTTGGACTGCGAAATTGATCCTGAATAATGGAAAACGACGGATTGAGGACATATTGCTATTTGAAACCCCAGTTGCCGAATTCGCATGCATAAATCATAGTCCTCGTAATAACTGCCAAAGATTGGATCAAATGGTCCAGTTTTAGCAATAATCTCTGTGCGAATCACCATTGATGTGGCTGGGATATCCTCGACACATTTAAAATCTGTTGCGTCGGCTCTGGTTTTGTCTTCCAGCCATGACTCGTTAAAGCCAGGTTGAGTCATCAACGCATTCCTAAAATCACGATCCCACTCTGTGCCTTGATAATTTTTTAAAACAGGAGTTACTGCTCCTAAGCTTGGATTGTAGTTCAAACAATTAATGACATGGTCCAACCAATTCGGTTGACTGATGGTATCCTGATTTAGGAAACAAACATAAGGCACCTCTGAGGGGACCTTCATTAAGGCAAAATTATTGGCGTCAGCAAAACCCATCGGGCGAGGGGTTTTGAAACAATGAATAGTCATTTGCCCTTCTGTTTTTGATTTCAGTCCGGTGTTGTCTTTGTTGTCGACCAGTAAAACTAGAGTTTTTATTTGGGTAGATTCCTGAAGGCTCTTTATGCAACCAGGTACCCAGTCATCACCTTGGTAGGCTATAACAATGATCGCAATCTTCCAGTCTTCATTGCGTTCTTGATTGATTGACATTTTGTTTGTCGAGTGGCGGTCTTGGATCAATGATTTTGTTGAGTGATAAAAGTCTTCATTGTGTTTTTAAGGCCTTTCTCCAGTGGAGTAAACTGGCGTTTCATCAATTTGATCATGTTGGTGACATCCGGTTGACGTCTTTGCATATCACCGTCAGGAAGGGCTGGTAGAAATTTTATTTTGGATTTGGATTTTGTTAAGGCGATAATTGTTTCAGCCAGTTCAGTGACACTTGTTTGCAGACTGTTGCCTATATTTACCACATCATTTACGAATTGATTCCCATTGAAAGCAGAAAAGGTCGCTCGAATATTGTCTTCTATGAAACAAAATGTTCTCGTTTGTGCTCCGTCTCCATAAATCGTGATGGGTTCACCTGCTAATGCCTGACGAATGAATCGAGAGATGACAAAATCGGTACTTTGTCGAGGGCCATAAGTATTGAAAAAACGAAAAATCGTATAATTCAAGCCATACTCAGTGTGGTAGGTTCGTAGCATGACTTCACCTAAATTTTTGACCACTGCGTAAGGTAGACGAGAGTTTAACGGTGTGGTCTTTTCATTTTGTGGCATTTCGACAGGTTCGCCATACACCTCTGAGGAAGAAGAGTAAAATACTCGCTTGACCCCTGTGTTTTTGCTCAGATCTAAAATATTTTTCAGACCATCAATATCCCGTAAAACGTTGGATGGATTTTCCAGTGTTCGTTGAACACCCACGACTGCCGCGTAGTGAAAGATATAATCGAAATGGAAAGCCAGCATGATTGCTGAGATTTCACGGTAGTCATTTACGTCACACTTGATGAACTTCCATTTACTTTTATTTGTTTTTGGTAAATGCTCAATTTTACCAGTCGATAAATCATCCGCAATGACAACCTGGGTGCCTGGTTGTTTGATCAATTTTTCTACCAGCCAACTTCCTACAAAGCCTGCGCCTCCTGTTACCAAAATAGTTTGTTTCTTGGACATGTTGCTAATCGATATTTACCGGGCAGAATCTATCGAATCTGTAACGGCAGCCTTCCAATGTGGAATGCGTAACGAGGTCTTTTTTTGGAACAGCGCATTGGACAAGACTGAAAAAGCAGGCCTTCGCGCCTTCATTTGAAATGATGCCATGGGAGCGGGACTTATATTTGTATCACTCCAACTTAGACTTTGAGAATAAAATTTGGCCCAGTCAAACCGGCTGCACCAACCGCTACTGTTAATATGAAAAAGGCCAAGGATCTCAGATTGGATTGCTTTAAAAATCAAATGAGGAATATGGTAGGAAAAAGTTGGGGTCGAAATTTCGTCAGACGAAACTTTTAAATTTTTACTTTTCTTTCTCCAAACTTCCAGTTTTGAGGTGAATGATGAACTTGAACCCCCAAACAACCAGCTGAGCCTACCAATAAAATACTTACAGCCTGAAGACTTTATTATTTTTTCGCCCTCAAGTTTGCTCTCCCCGTATACATTGATTGGGTTTGGCTTGTCATCTTCGACATAAGGCAGGTTCGTTTCTCCATCAAAGACATAATCAGTGCTAAAGTGTACGAGTAAAGTTTGTTTTTTTTCGCACAGTTCCGATAAATTTGTCAGAGCGTATGCGTTGATTTTGAAGCAATTTTGAGGATCGTCCTCAGCTCGTTCTACATCTGTGTAGGCAGCGCAATTTATGAGAATATCATAATTACCATTTGTCATCAGGTCTTCCGACTGTGCCTTGGAAGTGATATCCCATTGACTGCTTGAAAATGCCTCCCATGAATAATTTGATTTATGCAAATAAGAACAAAAAGCAGTCCCTAACTGTCCACTTGCGCCCGTGACTGCTATTTTCATACGGATTGAATTTTCTCCTACTAAATTGGAATATCAGCGAGAATGCGTTCTAGATAAATCCTTTAGCAGGGGGAGGTGAGTGTCTTTTTGGGATAAGCAAGGATTAGGTGTTCTCCAGTCGATTCCTAGGTCCGGATCGTTCCAGATAATGCCTCCTTCAGATTGAGGGGCATAGAAAGAAGTTGTTTTGTAGTGTACGATGGCTTCATTTGAAAGAACAGCGAATCCATGGGCGAAACCTTCTTCTATGTAGAGCATGATTCCATTCTCTTGACTAAGTTCTATACTATAGTGATCACCGTAAGTTTTTGATTTTTCACGGATATCAACAGCCACATCAAGTATGCAACCAGTCACGGCGCGTACTAATTTTCCCTGGGCATGAGGCGGATTCTGAAAATGTAAACCACGTATAGTTCCTTGCTGAGAGATTGATTGGTTATCTTGAACAAATGACTTTGTGATTCCGTTTTGCTTGAATACCTCTGAGTGATAACATTCCTCAAAACACCCCCGTCCATCTTTAAATCTTTTGGGGGTTATGACCCATAAACCCCCCAGCGGTGCTTTTTGAAATTCAAAGGGCATGATACTGTCAGCTTGTTGCCAATAACATTGAATTAAATGAATTGATTCCTTGCCAATTGACAGAGATACGTGCCGTAAGCGTTTTTGTTATAAAGGCTTCCCAGTTGATGAAGCTCTTCAGCATTGATCCAACCTTTACGCCAAGCAATTTCTTCAGGACTTCCAACCTTCAGTCCCTGTCGTTTTTCAATGGTGGAGACAAATTGTCCTGCTTCCAAAAGGGAGTCATGTGTTCCCGTGTCAAGCCATGCAGTTCCTCGTCCCAGTGGAATCACGTTCAGAAAGCCTTCATCAAGATATGCATTGTTTAGATCTGTGATTTCCAATTCACCTCGCAGGGAAGGTTTCAAGTTTTTGGTTTTTTCAACAACTCTTGAATCGTAAAAGTAAAGACCTGTTACGGCATAAGGTGATCTTGGTTTCTGAGGTTTTTCAACCAGTCGTTGAGCCTTCATATCGGATCCAAATTCAACCACTCCGTATCTTTCAGGGTCGGTGACTCTGTAAGCAAAAACACTTGCCCCCTCATTTTTTTGAGAAGCGCCTGTCAACAGCTCCGTCATCTGGTGTCCGTAAAAAATATTATCACCCAGCACGAGTGAACAGGGTGAATTATTGATGAAAGATTCACCAATCAGAAATGCCTGAGCGATTCCATCCGGGGAAGGTTGCTCTGCATACTCAAATTGAAGTCCCCATTGTGAACCATCTCGTAGTAACTCTCGAAAATGAGGAAGGTCTCGAGGCGTTGAAATGATCAATATCTCCTGAATACCCGCTAACATGAGAGTGCTAAGCGGATAATAAATCATGGGTTTGTCGTAAACAGGCAGGAGTTGTTTGGAAATGGACAAAGTGGCTGGGTGAAGTCGAGTTCCTGCCCCTCCTGCCAGAATAATGCCTTTTCTTCTTTCTGGATTCATATTCCAAGCCTTTGCAATTTGTACCCCCTGCTGAGAACTGCTTCACTCCATTCGCTGTTATCAAGGTACCATTGGACGGTTGATTTCAAACCGGTTTGGATGCTGTGATTTGGGGTCCATCCCAATTCATCCTTTATTTTGGATGCGTCAATGGCATAGCGAAAATCATGACCCGGTCGATCTTGGACAAATTGAATTTGATTTGCGTAGGGTGATTTGTCCTGTCTTGGGCATATTTGATCAAGAATGCCACAAATCATTTTAACAAGGTCAATGTTTCTTACTTCCTGGTCTCCTCCAATGTTATAAGTTTTCCCGTTCTGTCCGTTTGAAATGGCGCTGTAAAGTGCTTCTGCATGATCCGTTACATGCAACCAATCTCGGATGTTTTCCCCTTTGCCATAAACAGGAATCGTTTCTCCTCGTTTCGCCTTTAAAATGACTAGTGGAATTAGCTTTTCAGGGAACTGATAAGGTCCGTAGTTGTTTGAGCAATTAGTGATGATGCAGTCCAGCCCATAGGTTTTCTGATAGGCCCTCACCAACATATCCGAGGAGGCCTTGCTGGCCGCATAGGGAGAATTCGGGGCATAGGGAGTCGTTTCTGTGAATTTCCCATCTGCGTCCAAGCTTCCAAATACTTCATCAGTAGAAACATGTAAGAATCGAAGGTTTCTTTTGTTTTCACTCTGATGTTGGCGGCAGGCTTCCAGTAATTCAAAAGTGCCCACGATATTGGTTTGAATGAAAGCATCGGGGCCTTCGATGGATCTATCCACATGCGATTCAGCTGCCAGGTTCATTACATGTGAAACATCCCAATTCTTTAGTAATTGATTGACTAATTCTCGGTCTTGAATTCGCCCTTCTTGAAAAACATATGATTTGTGATCACGCACCTCCTGAAGGCTGATCGGGTTTCCAGCATAGGTCAGGGCATCTAAATTAATCACTTTTTCCACGTCCTCTTGCTTCAAAAGATGACGAATCAAATTAGACCCAATAAATCCGGCCCCACCCGTTACTAAAATTCGTTTAGGCATATTACTTGGACAGAAGGCAAGGCTTCGCCTCCGTCGATTCGCAGAACGATCGATACACGTACACTTCTCCTCCGATTACTTGATGATTCAGGCTTAGTTTTTCAGGCTGGAAGATTTCGGTTAATCTAAGCCAAAACCACTTCTAAATCAAATGATTTGAATTGCGAATGCACTCATCTGCAATTCACTTTGCCAAGTTTTGCAACTTGGAGTGGGCAACGCAGGTTTGATGCCCAATATTTTTACGGCCTCGCTGTCGGTGTGATCGTTTTCTTTATGGACTGATTTGAACGCAAAATGACGATTTCTGTGGGTTCGTTGATCTTTGCCGCGTCCAGTGCATAGGTATAGTCATATATGTTCTTGATTGGTTGATTGGCAAAGGAGGTGATAATATCGCCTGCTTGTAAACCTGCTTTATCGGCGGGGCCTCCAGCCCTGACTCCGGTCAGTTTGACTCCTTCAATCTCGGATGTGTAATCTGGAATGGTGCCAAGATAAACTCGAAGGGTATCGCGTTGACCTCCATTTTGCATTGGCGCAACCTTCGTGTATCTCAGGGTTGCGGCATCGTCGGTCACTAAACTTCTGGTCAATTCACTTGCAAACTGACTGATGCGAAACAGTCCCTTCCAGTTCAAAGTATCGGGGTCATCTCCAGGACGGTGGTATTCTTCGTGACTTCCAGTAAAAAAGGAAACCACCGGAATTCCCTTGGGATAGAAGGCTGTTGTATCTGTTGGGAGATAAGGGTCTTCCTGCAAAACCAGAGAAAACCCACTTACAATGTTTCTTTTTTCGATCAAAGGCTTCCAATCTTCTGAAGATCCAATCCCCTGAAGGGTCAAACGATTTTCACGTAATCTTCCTACCATATCGAAATTCAGGTAAGCATTGATTTGGTTCAAGGGCATAGGTGGTTGATTTGCAAAATGTGTTGAACCGATCAATCCCAATTCTTCGCCTGACCAAAATCCAAAAACGACACCTTTTTTAAACCTTTGGGGTGATTCAATCATCAACCGCTTCATTTTTCCTGCGATTTCGAGGATGGTTGCCACTCCAGAGGCATTGTCATCAGCTCCATTGTGAATCGTGTTTTCCTCTCCTTTGACGCCAAAACCACCGGTCTCTCCGAATCCAAGGTGATCATAATGGGCTCCCAGCATGATGTATTCTGCCGTGTCCTTATTTTCAAGCGGTGGATGTAAAACTCCAATCACGTTGCGATCGGTTTTTCTGAGCCTTTCCATACGGATCGACAATTCAATATTCAGGTCGGGTATCGTCATTGAGCCCACAGCATGTGGATTTTCCTGGTCTAGACCTGATTGTAATTTTTTGAGGTTTTGGTCCGTACCCTCAAGCCATTGATCCACCACTTTTGCTGTAATGCTGGCGGCCAGGATTCCTGAATTCCCAAGGCTCTGATCTGATTGAAGGGGTATTAGCTTGTCGGTGTTGGGCGAATTGGGGCCGCTGACGATCAAAATACCTTTTGCTCCCAATTCTCTGGCAATCATGGCTTTGTATCGTAAGGATGCATAACGATTTAACACAGCCCGTCTTGAATTACTCACACCTTCCGGTACGTATCGCAATACAAGGACCGTCTTATTTGAGACATTCAAGCCAGCATAAGAATTGTAAGCCTCCGCTCCATCGCCTGGAGCTTTTAAACCATATCCGGCGAAAACCAATTCTCCATCAAAAGTTCCGTTGGAGGAAAAGGCAAGGGGTCTAAAATCTGATTCAAGACTCAGTGAATGTTTTTTAGTTGTATTATTATCTGAGGCTGGTCCTGTTTGCCAAGACAGCGAGCTGTGATCCTTATCGACTTCAACACCTGAGGTAAACTCAAACGGCTGATAGTATCCTTGAAGTGAATCCATCGGCTGGATGCCCATTTGCTTGAGTGATTTGGCAATATATTCCGCGGCAAGACGCGAACCTTTCTGTCCTGTCATCCGACCTTCCAGTTCATCTGAAGCAAGGAAATGGACATGTTTCTTAAGATCCTCTTCGGAGATCAAAGGAGAGAGTGTTGACTCCTTTTTTACAATGTTTTGGAGTCTACCGGGTGCGATTCCTGGTTCGGCGTCGATTATTATCGGAGGGGAAGAGGGAAACCTTGCAAGACTGCCTTGTTTTGTTGATTTGGGCTGTTTTTTTTGTCTGATTGGAGATTTCCTAAGAGCCATTCTGGCTGCTTTATGATTCCAATCTGCAATAAAAAGGTGTCCCTTATCTTTGCTGTCGGGTTGAGCCGCGTAGCGGTTGGAAGTCCAAACCAATTTGTTTCCATCAGGGGAGAATACCGGTAATCCATCAAATCCATCTGTGAAGGTAATCCTCACGGGCTCTCGATACCCTAGCCGATCCACCAGATAGAGCTCAAAGTTGGAAAATCCCTCTCTGTTGGACGTGAAAATAATGTATTCGTTGGAAGGATGGAAATAAGGAGCCCAGGCCATACCAAAATCATCGGTAATTTGTCTCACATCCTGGCCATTGAGATTCATGGTCATGATGTCTGCATTCACTCCCTCTTTATCGAACCTTCTCCAAACAATCCGCTTTCCATCTGGTGAAAAGAAAGGTCCCCCATCATAACCTTCATGCTGAGTCAATCGGCGAACTTGGCTTCCATCTGAATGCATCAAATAGATCTCACCAAAGTACGAGGGATCGATTTCGTATCGCTTTTTGGCTTCAGCTGATAGTTTCTCCAAAGGAAAGGCATGTCTTACAGAACAGAAAGCAATCCATTTCCCGTCTGGAGAGAAGGATCCTTCTGCGTCATACCCTTTAGCTTGAGTCAGTTGGATTAAATTCGAGCCATCAAGCGATGAGGAAAAGATGTCCATGGTGTCATCATAGTCCCAGGCATAACGCCTCTCCTTTCCTGAAGACCTCATTTGTAATTCTTCCTTTTGTTTTTCGGTGGCTTGCGGATCGTGATGGGTGGAAGCAAACAAGATTTGTTGGCCGTTTGGATGGAAGTAAGAGCAGGTTGTCTTACCAATACCCGGAGAAACCCTGTTTATGTCACCATTTGTCAGATCGAGTGTAAAAATCTGAAAGAATGGATTTTCGGGATCTCGTTCAGCTTGAAAAACCAGTTTGGTTCCATCTTTTGAAAAATAGCCTTCGCCACTTCGTTTGCCGGCAAATATGAGTTGACGCGGGTTTTCGATGAATGAGCTTTCTTGTCTTTCGGGTGTTGCAGCTGAAATATTTACGATTGCTGGGCCGAAACAGAAAATGAAGCAAAGAAGATTTCGAATGGTCCGAAGATTCAATTGCACCTTACGCATGGGCCTAGCTTAATAGCTTCATCAGATATGTGCAATGGTCTGGCAGATGGACATGCCAATTTATTCCATTGATTTCATACTTTGATCCTGTTTTGCAGTCTCTATAATTCGTGCATGTTGAACGATCTGACAAATGCCTTAAAGCAGAACAAGGATCTTGAATCCACCGAAATTTCTGATGCAATCGAGAACCTGATCTCTGATAGCCAATCTGTTGAGTCAAAGTCTGAATTTCTGGCGGCACTTGCAAAAAAGGGAGAAACAGTCGAGGAAATAGCAGGATTCGCTTCTCAGCTTCGGGACCGGGCAGTGACACCCAAATTGGATCCACTCGTTCGAGAGTCTACTATTTTAGACCTGTGCGGAACTGGGGGGGATCATCAAAATACCTTTAATATCTCTACAACCGTGGCCATTGTGGCAGCTGCTGCTGGGGTGTACGTAGCAAAACATGGAAACCGCGCAGTGACGTCCAAATCAGGAAGTGCAGATGTACTTGAGGCCTTGGGTATTCCGGTAGACCTGCCTCCTGAGGCAGCTGTTGAGTCCCTTAAGGAGCATGGATTTGTGTTCTTGTTTGCTCCTCACTACCATCCAGCTTTCAAGCATATAGTTCCTGCCAGGAAGCTCTGTGCCGCCAATGGACAAAGAACAATTTTCAATTTTTTGGGGCCCCTGTTGAATCCATTGAAACCCAGTGCCCAGTTGATCGGGGTTCCTAAACCTGACATCTGTGGCAAGCTTGGAAAAGTGCTGCAATCCATAGGAGTTTCTCGTGGGATGGTGGTTTCGGGCGAAGTTGGGGGGGGAGGGTTGCTAGATGAGTTCTCGACAGTGGGGCTGAATCATGTGGCTGAATTTTATCAAGATCGTGGATTTCACGAGTCGACCATGTCTCCCGAATCTTTTCCGATTGGACAAGCCTCTATTGGAGATTTAGCGGGGGGAGATGCCGAGACAAATGCGGACATCATTCGCAAATTACTTCAAGGGAAGCAGTCTGGTCCTAAACTTGAAGCTGTCCTACTCAATGCAGCGGCTGCTCTGTTTGTGTCTGGGCGTGTTGATTCCATGATTGAGGGCTGGGAGTTGGCAGAAGAAATCATACAAACTGGCAAGGCTTGGGATAAGGCCCAGGAACTTTCAAAGCTCTAAGGATCAACCATCCTTAAAGGCAGCCTATCATGAACACCGAAACGCCGCTTCTTGATATATGGCGGTTCACAGATGGTAAACCCGGGCATGAAAACCAGTCCCTAGGACTCATTCAGGCTCTCCAGAAACGCAGAAATGTTAGAATCCAGGAATGGCGAGTTCCTTCCTCATTTTTTGGCCGATGGAGATGGTTCGTGAAATGGAAACAAGAGGTTACTGGTATTCAGACGCCTGATTTGATTATAGGGGCCGGTCACCGGACTCATCGAATGGTCCTGCGAGCGCGCAAGTTTTTTGGAGGTCGATCCATCATCTTAATGAAACCGAGCCTTCCTGTGAGTTGGTTTGATCTCTGTATTATTCCAGAGCATGATCACGTGAAATCTTACCAAAATGTGATGAAGGTTTTAGGTGTATTAAATACCATTGAACCATCGAATCACCATGATATTGCAATCGGGTTGATGCTGATCGGAGGACCTTGTCGACACGTTTGCTGGTCGGACGAGGAGGTAGTTGATCAAATTGCGACCATCGTCACTGCAACTCCAGAAATACGTTGGGAATTAACCACTTCCAGACGTACACCTCCTTCCTTTTTACCTGAAATTCAGGCTAAAATTTCTGCTCCAAATCTAACTTGTACTCCTGTCACACAAACTAAACCGGGCTGGGTTGCGCAAAAACTAGAAATTTCCAAATATGTATGGGCTACGAGCGATAGTGTCTCCATGCTTTACGAGGCTCTAACATCAGGCGCTTCCACAGGGGTTCTGGACGTTCCCTGGACTTCCTCAGGAAAGTTGCGCAAGGGAGTGGATCTGCTTATTCAAAACAAGATGGTTACGCCTTTTTCAGAATGGTCTCCAGGAGTTACACTGGCAGGCCCTTCAAAACCCTTGCATGAAGCGCAAAGAGTTGCTGATTGGATGATTGAAGAATGGTTCAAATCGAATGCCTGAAAAATTTGTAAATCACCCGCTGAGCATTGCCCAACTGCTTCCTTGTCTGGAGTCCGGAGGTGTGGAGCGTGGAACTCTAGAAATTTCACAGGCAGCAGTTCAACGTGGCTGGAATTCTTGGGTAATCTCACGCCAAGGCAGTTTGATCCAAAAACTCCAGAAGCAGGGGGGGAAGCATTTGGATTGGGAAATTGGAGGTAAAAACCCTTGGACCCTTCGATGGATTCCAAGTCTAATCAGGTTCTGTCGAGAGAATCGGATCGATATTCTCCATGCTCGGTCGCGTATGCCTGCTTGGCTTTCCTTTTTGGCCTGGCGCATGATGCCTGCCAAATCTCGTCCCGTATTTGTGACCACGGTGCATGGATTAAATTCCGTTAATCCATATAGTCGCATCATGATTCGAGGTGAGCGTGTGATCGTTGTTTCAAAAACGGCGCGCGATTATGTGCTGCATCATTATCGTGGACTGGACCAATCTCGACTTGAACTCATTTATCGAGGTGTAGATGAGAGCGATTTTCCCATTGGTTTTCAGCCAAATAGTGAATGGAGAGCACGTTGGTATGCAGAATTTCCGCAGCTCAAAGGTTCTCGGTTGATGCTACTTCCCGGGAGAATCAGCCGCCGTAAAGGACATTCCGAATTTGTTGACCTCGTTTCACGTGTGCAGGCCAGTCAGCCCGATGTGATTGGGATGATTGTTGGAGGCTGGGGGACGAAACAATCGAGCTATGTCGACGAGATTAAATCCGAGATAGCACTTAAAGGGCTGAGTAACTCCGTAATATGGGCTGGGCACCGGTCCGACATGCGGGAAATCTATGCTGTCTCAGACTTGGTTTTATCCCTATCCAGAAAACCAGAATCGTTTGGACGTACGGTGTTGGAAGCCTTGTGCATGGGGGTGAGGTGTGCTGGATTGGATCATGGTGGAGTAGGGGAGATACTGTCAGCCATGTTTCCTGCCGGTCGACTCAGTATCCAAGGCAACGAGTCGTCATGGAGTGAAACAATTCTTGATCTACTGGACCCTACAGCACCTCGGCCCCTGCCCAATGCTTACCCGCTTAAAAAAGTCCTGAACCATGAGTTGGATTGCTATGAAGTTTGGGCAAAGTCCCGCTGTGGTCGTCAAGTTGTCGATAGTTGATTTCTCCTATGATGCAGGGGGGGATCAAAAAACGGGAACCTCAAAGGGTTCCCGTTCTTAAAAAAAATATGCAGGGCCAAGCTATTTTGCCGAGAAACGGTGAATGGTACGATGAGTATAAGTCTCTCCAGGATTCAAGATAGCAGTTGGGAAATGGGGTTTGTTGGGGGAATCAGGAAAATGCTGTGTTTCCAGGCAAAAGCCAAAGTGTTTATGGTAAACCTTTCCTGCTTTCCCTTTCAAAGTGCTGTCCAGAAAATTGCCCGAGTAAAATTGAATTCCGGGTTCGGTTGTTAGAATTTCCAAGGTTCGACCGCTGGATGGTTCGAAAACTTTTGCTGCTGTTTCCATTTTTCCTGCCCCCGATTTTCGAAGCACAAAATTATGGTCATAACCACCAGGATCACCTGTTATTTGTCCAATTCTGGCACCTATTCGGGTCGGAGTTCGAAAGTCCAGTGGTGAACCTGTCAGTGGCCGGATCTCGCCGGTCGTGATTAAAGTGTCATCCACCGGAGTGAAGAAATCAGCAACGAGTTCCAACTCATGTCCGAGTATGTCTCCATTTCCTTCTCCTGCCAGATTCCAATAAGCATGGTTGGTCAAGTTGATGGGGGTTGCCTTGTCGGTGCTTGCTTTGTAATCCACGACAAGCTCGTTTTGATCTGTTAAAGTGTAAGTGACGACACTTTTTAGATTCCCTGGGTAACCTTCTTCCCCGTCTGGACTCAGGTAAGTGAATTCAACTGAGGGACCATTTTCGTTTTTAACGGGGCGACCTTCCCACACACGCTTGTCAAAACCTTTATCCCCGCCATGAAGATGATTAGGGTCATTATTGGTCGCCAATTGATAATCCGCTCCATTGAGTGAAAATTTGCCCTTCGCAATACGGTTGGCGTATCTTCCTGCGGTGGCTCCAAAATAGGGATGGCCTTTCACATAATCATCGAGATTACCAAAACCCAGGGTAATATCCCCCAATTGGCCGTTTCGGTCAGGAACGTGCATTTCGGTGAGAATGGCCCCATAAGTTGTTATTTTGGCTATCAGACCATTTTTATTTTGGAGAGTATAGAGATCTACCGACTTCCCATCGGGCGTTGTTCCGAAATGTGATTTTTCCACGTTTGGAGTTTTGCTTGAGGTTGTTGATTGGCAAGGGCAGGTGGCGCACGAGGTTGAAAAAATCAGAGCAAGAACGCCCAGCCCGGAACAAATCAAGTTTTGTGTATTTAATTTCATTGGTTGTTGAAAATTTTTGTCTTCGTTTCCTTTTTCTTTCGTCTCTCATATGAGCACGAAATCAAGGCGATTGAAGGCGTATCCCTGATGGCAAGTCACTTATTCCAGAAGTGCGTCCGAGTTTTGGTGGCGACTGAAACAACTCTGCACCGGTACGCGTACAAGGGAAAGTGTCCTGCTTGATGTGAGGGTGAAATAGGTATAGCTAACGCAGACTTAAAGTCAACTAATTTGTGCATCTTTGTTATGCTGAATGCTGCATTCGACTCAGCATGTTGCGTGTGCGGATTCGGATGGATTCATATTCCTCTTCCGTTATTTTCAATGCCTGCTGCAGTTGGGTGCGTTCTGATTTAATAGACTCAGATCCCCCGCTTTTGCCAATGGATTTGGCTATATGATCCGCAAAATGAACCATCACTCCTGAGTGGAAAGACTCCATATCTCTACTATGGTGTTGCTGGATCGTTTCGGTTAATGAGTCAGGCATGTCCCAATGCTTACTGATCATACCGCCAATCTCGGCATGAGAGCATTGAAACAGGTCTGACTCTAATTCGGTATGAGATTTAGATTCGAGTTCTTGTGGAGGGGGGATGTTCGGAATCGAAAATTCCCTTGCATAACAATCTATGAGAAGTTTGCCCATGTCGTGAATCAACCCGGCTATAAAACATTCGTTGGGAACTTCTTGGACGGTGTAGGTCTCGATGGACTCCGTTGCAATCGCCGTTGCCAGGCAGTGGTTCCAAAACTCTGCTCCTGAAAGATTGTAAAAGGTTAAGTCCCTCGTCAGAAAAGTTTGAAACTTTGAAATCAGTGTGATCTGCCCCATAGGGCCTACACCCACTCGCATGATAGCAGTCTTCAGGTCCGTTATGGGTTCGACCGAACCGCTGAAAGCAGAGTTTGCCCAACCCAGAATTTTTTTTGTCGCAACCTCATCTTGTTGGATCATTTCAACCGTCTGATCCATATTTGTGTCGGCACTTTCATTTAATAGGGAAGACAGGCTTGAGTTCGAAATGGGTGGCGTCTTGAAGATGCTGTCTTGATCAAGCAATTCTTTTGCCCATGCACGAAGGCTAGGTGGATTTTGACTGGAATGATCGTTGTTTTCCATAGACCCAAGGCAAGTGTTGCGGATTTTCGGAACATTTCCGTCCTTGGCAACTGCCGTTGAGAGGGGTTAATATCAGGTTTTTCCTGCAGGATCAATGAGTTATGTGAAAGATAGATTGATCATTTGGATTGCATTAGGTCTTTCTTTCACCATTTAGTCTGTTGGGAAAATACATGGATTAATCAACCCTGAGTCAATATGTCGAAAAGAATAGGATTTGTCGGAGTCGGTCGTATGGGTGCCAACATGGCCCTTCGCCTGAAAGAGTGCGGTTACAAAATTTCCGCCGTGTTTGATGTCAATGCCGAGGCTGCGTCCTCAGTTGCCGAGTCTCTTAACGCCCTGCACTGTCAAAGATTGGATGAGGTGACTGCCAATGCAGACGTGATCATCACTGTGGTCACAGATGACGCTTCCATGAACCAACTCTTCAAAACCTCTGGCAACAGTTTGCTCAAGAATGCCAAGGGTCGCATCTTCATCAACTGTGCTACCGTCAGTCCCTCCACACATATAAAAGTTGAAGAGCGAGCCAAAAAAGTGGGGGCCAAATCACTGGAAGCATGTATGGCTTCCAGTATTACCCAGGCACGTGAAGGATCGCTTTATCTTATGTGCGGAGGAGAAAAGCGCACCTATCAACGTGTGAAACCATTATTGGAAAAATTGAGCTCCAGCATGCGATATGTGGGTAAAGCTGGCAAAGCTGCAGAAGTCAAAGCATTGGTCAACATGGTGATGAACATCAACACCGCTGGATTGGCGGAGGGACTTGGGCTCGGGGAGGCACTGGGGCTTGATTTGGATATGCTTCGAGAGGTGTTTTCTCAAACAGGGGCCAACTCTCGTGTTTTGGAAACCGACGGTGAAGATATGCAGAAGCGGGATCATGATTGTTACTTTTCGGCTGCTCATGCCGCAAAAGACTCTGGCATCGCTTTGAAACTTGGTCGTGCCGCCAAATTAAAACTGCCACTTGCCGAGGCTACACTCGGGCAGTACTCCAAGATGGAATCCATTGGATTGGGGCACCTGGATAAATCCGGTGTTGCCGAATTGACCTTTCGTGGGCGAGGCCCGGTCAAAGTGAAGAAAAAGTCCGCTAAAAAGACTTCTAGATCCAAAAAGTAAATCAGGCATCCTCCTTTTTCCGAGGATTTACATTTGATTATCAATACCTGCGGTAGTAGCAGTTTCCGCTATGACTCCCTCTCTAGTAAATCGTGATACCAAAGTGAGCTTTGAGGTGCCCGGTTAGAATGGAAGACTTGCAGGGCTGGCCTTCAATACCGCTTGCCCCCGTGGTGAATCATAGATAGCCTTATCGCATGAATGCTTATGGTTCCCCCTTAGGAGGCCAGGCCCCGGGAGGAGGCCCGATGCCTCCGCGTGGATATTATCCTCCGCCGCGGAGGAGGTTTGGTCTTTGGTTGATCATTTTCCTTTTATTTGGACTGCTTGTTCTGAGTACTTTGAGTAATTTGGGGTTTTACCTCGAATCGGTCGCCGGTGCGGGAAACACCACCCTGCAGCTTCCCAAAATGGAAGAAATTGTCCTGGAGAATAACCGGTCAAAGGACAAGATTCTTGTCGCCGATATTTCTGGAATCATTTCCAATCTCGCATTGGATCGTAGCGGTTTGAACATGGTTCGATGGATTGAGGAGCAGTTGAAACAGGCTTCCAAAGACGATTCTATCAAGGCTGTTATTTTAAAAGTCGATTCACCTGGTGGAGAGGTTTTGGCATCGGATCAGATCTATGAAAAGATAAAGGATTTTCAGAATTCGACCGGAAAACCGGTCATTGCATCCATGGCCGGCTTAGCAGCCTCGGGAGGTTATTATGTATCCTCCCCATGCCGTTGGATTGTGGCTCATCCATTGACCATTACAGGTAGTATTGGCGTGATCATGCATGGTTACAACTATCGGTCTTTGATGGACAAGGTGGGTGTGGCGCCAAATGTTTTCAAGAGTGGGCGTTTCAAAGACATGCTCAGCGGTGAAAAGCATCCAAGTGAAATTTCCAAAGAAGAAAAAGCGATGGTTCAAGCTATGGTGGATTCGACCTTTAGTCGGTTCAAGGAAGTGATCTTGGAGGGACGCAATTGGTCCCTGGATCAGGATGGAGATGAAGGCCGTTCTTTGTCCCCGGATTGGCAGGATTATGCAGATGGACGCATTCTTTCGGGGCAGCAAGCTTTTGAGCTTGGCTTCGTGGATGAACTGGGGGGATTTGATGCGGCCTTTGATCGAGCCAAATCGCTCGTCGGTATTGAAAATGCCAACCTGATAGCCTACGAAAAACCTTTTTCATTCTCTTCACTGTTCCGCTTCGTAGGGCAGGCAGATACTGAAAACAAAGTAACTCTCGATATTGGCCTGGATGTTCCTCGTCTTGAAGCTGGCCGACTTTACCTGCTTTCACCCACCTATATTCGATAATCCCATATTTTCTCATGGCAGCTAAAAAGAAAAAAAACAAATCTATCACTCCTCCTGACGTATTAATCATAGCCGACAGCGATCATTGCGCGGATATGCTCTATGCTTCAGGTTTGTTTGCTCCTGATCCATTCATCTACCTGAGACGTAAAGGTAGGGAATACTTGTGCATGAGCGATCTTGAATTTGATCGAGCCGAGAAAGAAGCTCCTCACTGTGAAATCTTGTCTTTGACCAAAATACAATCCCTTCTCCGTCGCAAAGATATCCGACATCCTGGTTGGGGAGAGGTTGCCGCATGGATGCTTAAGAAATACCGGATTCGATCCATCAAGGTGCCTGAAACGTTTCCTCTCCATATGGCAAGAGTGATTCAGGAACATTGTCCAGATTTGGTTCTGGAGCCTGCCGAGGTGTTTCCAGAAAGACTCATCAAAACGCCTAAAGAAATACAACATTTGCAAGAAGCGTTACGGATGACTGAGATAGGGTTGGAGGTTGCAGTTCGCACTTTGAAACAATCCAAAATCAACAAGAAAAAAATTCTCACATTCCAAGGAAAGCCCCTGACATCTGAGAAATTAAGGGCTGTGATCCATACGGCCATTTGTCAGGAAGGAGGACTAGCCAGTAACACCATCGTCGCAGGTGGAAATCAGGCATGTGATCCTCATAACCGTGGTTCAGGTGTTCTCAAGGCTCATCAAGCCATCATTTTGGATATATTTCCTCGCAGCGAAACCACTGGTTTCTTTGGGGACATGACTCGAACGGTAGTTAGAGGCAAGGCCAGTGATGGAGTGAAGAAACAGTATGCTGCCGTGCAAAAAGCACAGCAGCACGCGATCGATATCATTAAAGATGGTTCTTCAGGTCGAGCAGTCCACGAGGAAGTTGAAGAAGTTTTTCGAACCCACGATTTTCCCACCAAGAGAATCAACGGAAGAATGTCAGGTTTTTACCATGGCACCGGGCATGGTTTGGGGCTTGAGATACATGAATGGCCGAGAATTGGAAAAACTTCCGTTGATACTTTGAAGTCTGGGAATGTGATGACCGTTGAACCTGGTTTGTATTATTATGATGTAGGTGGTGTCAGGCTGGAGGATGTCATCGTGGTTAGATCGGGTAAGGCTCGTGTGTTGACTTCATTTGAGAAGGTTTTGGAAATTTGATCAATTTATTTAATAGATCCTATGCGATTGACTGATCGATCTAAAAAGCTGTTTGCCGCCTCCCTTCAACATATTCCCGGCGGTGTTAATTCACCAGTTCGTGCATTTCGAGCGGTGGGGGGAGAACCGTTCTTTGTGGATCGTGCCGAGGGCGCACACATATGGGACGTGGATGGCAATGATTACATTGATTATGTGGGGACTTGGGGGCCTGCGATATTAGGGCACGCATATCCAGGAATAGTCAAAGCGGTTCAGCAAGCTGCCGAAAAGGGAACCAGTTTCGGGATTCCTAATCCCTACGAACCAAGGATGGCCGAATTGATCAAGGAATTGTTCCCCAGCATGGAAAAGGTTCGCATGTGCAATTCGGGAACCGAAGCTTGTATGAGTGCCATTCGAGTTGCCAGAGGCTTTACGGAGCGGGATAAGATCATCAAGTTTGATGGCTGTTATCATGGCCATTCGGATTCTCTCCTGGTAAAGGCTGGATCAGGGGCTCTGACATTTGGGAATCCTGACAGTGCCGGTGTTCCGAAAGAGTTTACGCAACATACCATCGTTCTCCCCTACAATGATTTGGATGCGGTCAGCCAGGCTTTGGAGGCTAATCCTGGGCAAATTGCCGGCATTATATTGGAACCCATCGTTGGTAACGCCGGGTTGATATTACCGGGAGATGGATTTCTCAAAGGACTGAGAGATCTTACCAACCACCACAAAGCTTTGCTGATTTTTGATGAGGTAATGACTGGGTTTCGGGTGGCTCCCGGTGGTGCTCAGGAGCTTTATGGAATAGTACCTGACTTGACCTGTCTTGGGAAAATAATTGGAGGAGGATTACCTGTTGGCGCCTTTGGTGGTCGAGCAGATATCATGGATCAACTGGCCCCGGTAGGTCCGGTTTATCAGGCAGGTACTCTGAGCGGAAACCCTCTGGCTTTGGCTGCTGGAATTGCAGCACTTGAAGTGCTTCAGTCTGGAGAAGTCCATCGAAAACTGGAGAAACTCGGAGCACGTCTGGAAGCTGGGATGAAAGTCGCAGCAGAAAAAGCAAACCTGGATGTGACTTTCCAAAGGTGTGGATCGATGTTTTGTGGTTATTTTGGAAAGCATGCTGTCATGAATTTGGGAGATGCCATGAAATGTGATCGAGATTTATTTACCCACTATTTCCATGGTATGCTTGATCGAGGTGTTTATGTGGCTCCCTCGCAATTTGAAGCCGGCTTCCTTTCAGCTGCTCATTCTGAAGAAGACATTGATAAAACCATCGAATCTGCGGAAGAATCGATGAAATCCATCCGTAATTAAGTTAGCGATCGACCGGACCTGAAAACAATCGAGATGCGTATTTTGGCTTTAGACCATGGGACGGTGCGAATTGGTGTTGCCATCAGTGATGAAATGCAAATGATCGCTCAACCAGTACAATATGTGGATGCCCAACCTCCCGAAAAAGTTGTTCAATACATCAAGAATGAATGGGAGGGTAAATTGGAATTAATTCTGGTGGGCATGCCTAGAAATATGGACGGCAGTTACGGTCCGGCAGCTGAAAAAGTCAGAGCATTCGTTGAAATGTTGCGTGAAAGTCTGACCACACCCATTCGAACCTGGGATGAGAGATTAACGAGCGCCCAGGCTAATCGAGTTATGATTGAGGCCGATGTTCGCCGTGATAAGCGCAAGCAAAAGGTGGATTCCATGTCTGCAGCCATTTTACTGCAAAGCTATATCGATGGGCAGTGATGTGGCTTGGTTTCATTTCTGAAAATCTGGCACATGTTGCAATTGAAACATCTCAAGCCTTTTGCAGTGGGGGGAACCCGGCGGTGTTACATTCACCCTGAAGATTCCGAACGATGTGTCAAGGTGCTGCGCCCTGACAGGACTCCCGAGGCACGCAGAGCACTGGAAAAGGGATGGCGACGATTCAGGAATTTAAAGGGCTTTGATGACCAATGGAAGGAGTTGAAGATCTATCGGAGGCTGAATGCAAAACAGAATCCGAGAATTTGGGAACATGTTCCCCGTTTTTTTGGAACGGTAGATACGGATCAGGGATTGGGGATCGTGACTGAATTGTTTCGAAACCACAACGGTGACTTCCCCGGGAATCTTGAACAAGTGTTGCCCGATGGAATGAATCAAGGTTTGCGTGCTGCCTTCGATGAATTTAAATCCTGGTTGCGAGAGGTCCTGTTTCTCTCACGAGATTTGTTGCCTCACAATATTATCGCCGTCGAAAATGATCCTGAACAATACCGATTGATCATTGTCGATGGCATTGGCAACAGCGAATTCATTCCAGTTTCAGATTGGTTCCGCTTTTTGGCACGTCAGAAAATTGAACGGAAAATTAAGAAGTTTGACTACCGGACCAGTATCCTTCTGCCAGATAAATAGCCGAAAATAAAATATGCAGTTTCTAAAATCATTGGAGGTAAAGGTTCGACGTTTCAGGGATAAACTCAGTCCTCTTCTTTATCGTGGGACTCAATTTCACTGCCCAGTTTGTAAGCGTTCCTTCAGAAAATTTCGTTCGGCTGGGAGGGGGGAGCGAAAACGTCTGAACGCCGTGTGCCCTTATTGTATTTCACGTGAGCGAGATCGATTGGTGTTTAGTTTTTTGGAAAAGGAAAAATCCAAATTTTTTAACGAATCAACTCGCCTGCTGCACATAGCTCCCGAACCCTGTCTCGAGCCCAGTTTTCGGAATTGGGCAGGCGGACTATATCTCACCGCTGATCTGATCCGCAAGGATGTCATGGAGCAATTTGATGTGATGTCCATTCCTTATCCAGATGGCTCCTTCGAAGCGGTTTTCTGTAGTCATGTTTTACAGGACGTGCCTGATGATGTTCAGGCAATGAAGGAATTTTTCAGAGTGCTGACTCCCGGCGGCTGGGCCATATTAAATGTACCCGTAGTAGCCACGCTATCTTCAGACCACAATGATCAACCTAGAAACGTTCGAAGTCAAACTGACAATCGTCCAGATGAACACTTAAGATCGTACGGAGATGATTATCCAGAGCGCATGCAGGAGGTAGGTTTTGAAGTAAAGACAATCACTGGATCGGATCTTTTCGATGATCAAAGTTTACAGCGTATGGCAATGGATCGGATTGAGACAGGCTCGATATATTTAGGAATCAAACCTCGTGTAAACAGCGATGGATAAGGTTTGGTTGGTCATACCTTTCTTGTCCTTGGCCTGGTTCATCTGGTTTTCCTGGAGGTATGCTTGGTGGCGGCCAAGTATTCCTTTGGAACACCCGAGGATCCTGATGTACCACATGGTGAGCGAACCTGTCCCAGGAGCCCGATTTAATGGAATGCGGGTTTCACCTTCTCTTTTTAATGCTCAGATTAAATGGCTGAAGGAAAACGGTTGGAAATTTTACACCGTGGCTGAACTCATTGAACAATGGGAACAACTTCCTCCTAAAAGTGTCGCCATCACGTTCGATGATGGATTTGCAGATAATGCAGTCCAGGCGCTACCCATCCTTGATCAATATGATGCCAAGGCAACGGTTTACCTGGTTGTGGATCGTCATTCGACTGAGTGGTCCACCAATAAAAAGAAAAAGCACAATTCAGGTGAATTAAAGCGTGAACCCAAACTGAGTGACGCGCAGGTATTGGAATTGTTGGACAGTGGGCGGATTGAACTGGCCTCGCATACCATGACTCATCCAAATTTTGGCGAACTTGATGATGAAGCAAAGATGAAGGAACTGGTTCAAAGCAAAAACATGCTCGAAGCCAGGTTCGGTGTTGAGATCAAAACATTTGCGTATCCTTTTGGGATTTTGAAATCTCAAGACCCTGAATTGGTCAAGGAAGCCGGGTATATTGGTGCCGTGACTACGAATGCTGGAATGACTACCAAGAATTCCATGAATCCTTATTTGCTTAAGAGGATAAAAATCAGCGGTAAGGAGGGGATGCTGGCTTTCAAGACGAGGATCCGAACCGGGCGACGTGGTGCAAATAAATGAAGCTGTAGAATGGATATCCATGAGCAGACCATGGTTCAAATGTTTAAGGGAATGTTTTGTCATTCTGATTTAAATTGAACTGTCCAAGATTCACATGCCGAACTAGCATAGGGCCAAACCAACATTATCATATGATTCAGAATAAGAGGATATTCATTACTGGTGGAGCGGGATTTATTGCCAATACTTTGATTAAACGTTTGGCGGATGAGAATGAGATTACCGTCTATGATAATTTCACTCGTGATACTTTGACTAACAGTGGATATGCCGAACACAGTCATGTTTCGGTGATCCGAGGAGATGTTCTTGATGATGCGGCTCTTGAGCATTCCTTGAAAGGTTTTGACATGGTAGTGCATGCCGCTGCCATTGCCGGGATTGATACCGTGCTCAAGAATCCTATCCGAACCATGGAAGTAAATATGATCGGTACTGCAAATGTGCTTCGTGCTGCGGCCAAGCACGGTGTCACGGATCGATTCCTAGATTTTTCTACTTCGGAAGTTTTTGGTTCCATGGCCATGAACTCAAGGGAGGAAGACCTGGCAGTTACTGGCTCAGCAGGGGAGGCACGCTGGGTATATTCCGTTAGCAAGCTGGCAGGGGAACACCTTGTGAAGGCTTATCATCATCAACACAATTTGCCAACCGTTACCGTTCGCCCTTTTAATGTTTACGGCCCAGGGCAGACCGGGGAGGGTGCCATGCAGATATTCATCAAAAAAGCTCTGAAAGGTGAGACCATCAATATTTATGGAGATGGAACTCAGATACGCGCCTGGTGTTATGTTGATGATTTTGTGGAATGCCTGATGCGCTGCCTCGAGTCCCCAAAGGCGGTTGGGCAGACATACAATATAGGCAACGCACGCAGTGCTATCACCATCTTGGGCTTGGCTCAAACTGTTTGTCGAGTGCTTCAATCAAAGTCTCAAATTGAATTCAAACCCGCCCTATCTGCAGACATTGCTTTGCGTATCCCAAGTGTCGAGAAGATTGAGCAGGACCTGGGGTTCAAAGCGAAAGTCGATCTAGAGGAAGGTATTCAACGCACGGCGGAATATTTCAAGGAATTCTGAAATGGAACAGGAAACCATTCCATTGATGCGGCCAGAGATCGGGGAAGCCGAACTCGATGCCATTGCCAAGGTATTGCGATCTGGCTGGTTGGTTCAAGGCAAGGAAGTGGAGCGTTTTGAAAAAAGCATAGCGCAAATTCACAATGCAGCCCATGGAATTGCTGTTTCATCAGCTACTGCCGGATTGCATTTGGCTTTGGAGGTCATTGGAGTCACTGAAGGGGATGTTATTCTTGTACCAAGTTTCGCCTGGCCTTCAGCCGCTAACATGGCCGTGCGGTGTGGTGCGGAAGTGGTTTTTGTTGATGTGGATCCCAATACTTACAATTTATGCCCTGTAGATTTAGCGCTCAAAATAAAGCAATGCGGTCAATTGGGAAAGCGTATCCAGGGGATCATTGTGGTTCATGAATTCGGGTTGCCTGCGGATATGGAATCAATTCTTTCCCAGGCAAAGGAAAAGGATTTTTGGGTCATTGAAGATGCGGCATGTGCTCTTGGGGCCAATTGTGAACTAGGGCCTGTGGGAACCATGGGTGTCATGGGAGTTTTTAGTTTTCATCCACGTAAATCCATCACGACAGGGGAGGGAGGATGCATCGTTACCAATGATTCTGCATTGGATTCTAGATTGCGCAGTTTGCGAAATCATGGCCAGGTTATCGAAAAGAATCAGCGCAGTTTTGGAACTTGCGGTTGGAATTACCGCTTAACTGAGTTTCAGGGAGCCTTGGGTAATATACAACTGACCAGATTTTCTAAAATGCTTTCGCACCGATCATCGATTGCAGAATACTACCATCAAGAGTTAGGCGATTTGGGTCAGCTGAGATTACCACCTTTGGACTATTCCCATACATGGCAGACATTTATGGTAGTGCTGCCCGAGTCCATTTCACGTGATTCGTTGATTCAGGATTTGAAATCAAAGGGTGTGGAAACTTCGATGGGTGCTTTTGCTGCTCATCTGTTACCTTCATTCAATGCTGGTAACGTTGAACCGACCGATACCTGTCCTGTTTCAACGACATTATATCGACAGGGATTGGCATTACCGATGCATTCCTTCTTGGACCAAAACAAAGTAAAACACGTCTGTCAGGCATTGAAAGAATGCCTTTGATTTTTATGAATTAGTAATCTGCCTTGGCTCCCTGGGCAAAGCGGACCATCCTGCTTCTCAGCTCCGGAATATGATCAAGGCACAAGGAAGATTCTCCCCCCTGCTCAACCATTAGTTTAATGATAGACCTGACCTCTTCCTCATTTAAACCCATTCCGTGCATATATTGAATCTCCTTAGGCTGGATCCACCAGTCATCGGGAATTTCGTCTGCTAATAGCATTAGGATTCGCCTGGAGAATGCCAATCCATTCCATTCTTTATTCAAAAATGATTTTGCTTCTTCGGCCATTTGTCGGGATTTGGCAGGTGAATGAACCAATGACAGTATTTGAGATTCGATTTGCTCTGGATGACAGGTGGCATTCGCAGGAAATAATTCTTCAGGCAGGCTACTTTTCAATAGTTGCCACCCATACCCTCCAACGATAGCGTTTTTACCCAGAGCAATTGCCTCTGTGGCAAAACCGGCCAGAGGTGCGTCTGAATAAAGCTGGTCTATCACAAAGTCAGCCTGAGTGATCTCTTTTAGAACTTCTGGATGAGGGATGCCTGAGCGCTTGACATAATTTAACGCGTGCCCTTCTTTCTTCAGGTTTTCCACGGCCTCATCAATTGCATGTGTTCCTTTGACTTCCGGGGCTGAAGGACAATGGAAAATTCTAGTTGGAGATTTGTCCGGTTTTTCAGGCTGATGGTGGTCGGGCTGGTCAAAATACGTTCCGACGGGTACGCCTAATTGAAAGTAATTGATAAAGGGCTTCGGATGAAAGTGGCCGCACAATGGGTTTTCGATAACGATGGATGCAAATTTGGCAATAGCTTTTACGCGATTTGACTGGCGCTTGACTCGCTTGGCCAATTTTTGAACCTGTTTTTTTGATGGTTGTTTCGATTTAAGAATATCACGCGCGAATCCTGAAAGATATCGGGGACGCGAAGCTGTCCCGATATAGATGTGAATGACTTTTTTACCAAAACATCTCAACAGCCAGTAATCGAGTGGAAAGCCTATGAATCCTCTGCCTCCGATAAAAATGCAAGCGTCTACCTTCAAAAGCGCCTGAAAAAAAGCCCCCAACTTGAACAGCCCAAGCATGAATCTAGCGATCCATTTTCCTTTTTTGTTCTCACTGAACTTCCTCGATGCTTCCTTGATGCTTTCGTTAAAAAGTAATTTGATATTGGAGTGATAATTCAGAACGGGATGAAAGGGCTCTACCACCTGGCGATATAGTAAAACATGGGCGCCTCCCTCCGCTAATCCTTCTGCAATCCTGGAGGCAAAACACGCTATGTCTTGAGGTCCGACGAAAATCGTTTTGCCTTCGAGAGGTAAGGTCGATGATGAATGATTCCCTTCAGTCATTATTGCCGGTTCAGAATCGAGTGCGCATTATCCTGGCCGGGACACCTGCTATGACAGATCCCGGGGGGAACGAACGTGACACAACAGCACCCGCCCCAACTTGAACGCCCTTTCCAAGCTCGATACCAGGCAGAATGATTGCTCCGACGCCAATATCAGATCCTTCCCCAATCTTAACCGGTTTCATCTCTACCTGATGGTGCATGATGGGGATCTTTGGATTGTTGTCTGTATGATTACTGGTGAGGATTTTTACTCCCGGGCCGATGCCCACGTTTGCTTCTATATGGATGCCACCTGCAGAATGCAGAAAGCACTGTTGCCCTATCCATACTCCGTCTTCGATGATCAACTGATTCTTGTAATAGCCTTTGAGGATGGTCTGGTGACCAATATATACGTTGTTACCAATCAGGATATTTTCCGGGTGAAACACCAAGGCTTGATTTTCGATGATGACATCTGATCCAATCTTTGAAAAATTCCATGGACCGGATCCTGTTCCGTGCGATTTCATGATGGATTCAATCTAAGCCTGATATGGGGTTCAATGGGTGCCAGCATGTCTTTTAATCGAACCATTGACCAACTCGTATCTATCCCCGGTGTGCGGACAAATGCATTCTCCGTTGCCTTCCAGTGGAAGGTTGAGTTGTTCACCATGAGCGCTCATCCAACCAATTTGTTTAGCTGGCACTCCTACCATCAAGGCATAATCTGGAACATCTTTGTTCACCACAGCACCAGCACCGATGAATGCATTTTTCCCGACGGTTATTCCGCAAACAATGGTTGAATTGGCTCCCAGTGTGGCTCCTTCTCGTACGAGTGTTTTTTTGTATTCGGCTTTTCTGTTCACCGCAGAGCGGGGGTTGTAAACGTTGGTAAATACCATGCTTGGTCCACAAAACACATCGTCCTCCAGTGTCACTTCATCATAGACGGATACATTATTTTGTATTTTGACACGGTTGCCAATCTTAACTCGGTTCCCCACAAAAACATTCTGTCCCAGCGAACATTCCCTGCCGATGATTGCTCCTCCACAAACATGTGCAAAATGCCAAACTCGGGTTGAATCACCAATCTGTGCACCATCATCCACAATTGCTGATGGGTGAATGGTGGGCGCATTATTTTCGGCAAGATCCGATTGAACGGTATTTAGGGAAACATTTTGGCCATTGGAATCCAGGCTTTCCTGTGCTGCCTTCAATACATTTAAAACGCCTAATCCTTCCAATCCATCAGTCAGGGGTGAGCTACGATCATCACAACACTTGATAAAATGCTGGCATTCTTCTTTGAGTGGTTCCTTCTGTTCCACTTTGATGGAAGTGGCGGTTTCCCGGTTGGGTGTTGGAATAAAACCATTTTCCCAAGTAAGGTATTTTTCAAAGAGGGTCAGTTTTTCTTCCCATGGTTTTGTATCGTCAAAAACTGCCATTCCATTTGAACCGACAACCGTTAACTTTTGTTCCTTGAAAGGATTGAGCCAACTGACATAGACATGGGCTTGAAGGCCTGAAGAGAATTTCAGGATGGTTAGTGTGGTGTCAGCGACATTGGCTGCCAGGTAATTGCCGCCATGGCAGGCAACGGAGCTGGGGGGTGTGTTTCCAGCCAGTCCTAGAATCACCGAGATATCATGTGGGGCAAAACTCCACAGGGCATTTTCTTCACGTCTGAATTTACCCAAATTCAATCGGTTAGAAGTGATGTAATGAAGTTTTCCAATGGTTCCGTCCGCAATCAATTCTTTGAGTCTTTGAATGCATGGGTGATAATGCAAAAGGTGCCCCACCATTAAAATGCGATCTCGTTCATTGGCCAGTCGAATGAGCGTCTCCCCTTCTTCAAGGTCCAGGCAGATCGGTTTTTCCACAAAGACATCTTTTCCAGCTTTGATAGCTGCTGAAGCGAGGCGAAAGTGCAGGCTGGCAGGAGCGGCGATGGCAATTTTCTTAATGTCAGAATTAGCCAGCACAGCGTCGAAATCTGTCACCCTTTGGACTTCTTCATAACCTTCATTGTAGGTTTGCAGAATTTCTCTGTTGGTGTCGCAAAGGGTGTGCAAGCAATCCAGGTTTAAGAAATTTCTGGCCAGATTCTTTCCCCAGTAACCTGCTCCCACCAAGGCCAAATCTCGGTTTGCTTTATTCATATGATTTGAAACTATGCCGATTGTTTCCTTGGGGAATCAATGATCAAATCCTTCCATATGTGCTGCAATGGGTAAATTTGACCAGTTAAGTTGCCTCACATTACTCAGCGCAATTGACCTAACATGCTTTTAACTCGCGGATGATTGGGTGCAATTTTCAGTGCTTTTTCCAGTGTTAGAAGCGCTTCCTGTTTTTGGCCTGCCTGAAGAAAAATAGTTGCCAGACCGATATATGAATCCGGTAAACCAGGTTTGAGTCGTATGGCATTCGTGAAGGCATCCGCAGCAGCCTGCAGTTGGTTGTTCGAAGCCAGACTGAGTCCAAGGTTGTAGTGAGCTTCTGCGAGATCAGGGGATTGATCAATAGCTTCTTTCAATTGGACAATGGATTCGCTGAATCGCTTTTGCCACATGAGAGCAACGCCGAGTTGAACCCGTGCTTCCACTGAGCTGGGTTCGAATTTTATTGCGTTCAGTAATGCTTTCTCAGCCTCAGTATATTTGTGTTCCGACAGGTGAATTTTGGCCAAATAAATATAGGCCTGACCTGTCTCAGGGTAGTTTTTAATGATGTTTTCGATAATTGGCTGTGCGCTGGTATACTGGCCTCGACGAACCAATTTACCCGCACTATCCAACCAGGCGGTCAGCCCCAATTTATATTTGCTGGCCTCATCAATGAAAGGATCAGGCCACTTAGCATCATCAGCTATGGAATCAGCAGTATTTTGAGCGGCATCAGCAAGTTCCTTTTGGTCATTACGCAAATATAAAGTTGCCAGTGCACTATTGGCCGCCTTTTTTGTGTAAGCATGATCCTTACATTGATTAAAATGCTGAATTGCCTCTGTTAATTCCCCGTTGGCCATGGCGATCCTTCCCAGTCCAAAATCAGCCATCGGTAGGTCCGCGTGGTAATTTTTTGTTTTTATGTAATGCGGTTTCGCCTCGTTCATTTGACCGTCTTCGCTCAGTATATTTGCCAGACGCAATCGGGGGGCATAAGATTCTTTATCCAAGAGGTCAGCTGCCTTTTCAATCAAAGGAATGGCATTATTGATATCTTCTGGCAGGAAAGTGAGGCCCTGAAAATAAATCCATTTTCCTTCCTTGGGTTCCAACTCCTCGGCTTTCTTTAAGCACTCCCGGCCTGGTTGATCCATTTCATTTACCCAATATATGATTCCCAATTCGCCCCAGGATTGAGCTGATAATGGAGCTGCAATGACACGTTTTTCGGCAGCTCGTATTGCATTTACGATCATGTTGTCCACGCCGGTTAGGTCTGCTTTTGGTAGTGTGGGCTGGGCAGGGGCGCGGTTTTCCCGATCTAGAAGCTTCAAAGAAACCAGAACGACAAGAAAGACGATCACAAAAGCAAAGTAGGGCAGGGATGTACGCTTCTTATTGATGTCTATGTTTTTTTGTTTCTTTGTCATTGGTGATCCACACTTTTGCTTCAGATTGGAATGTCAACTATCCTAAGTGTAATCAAGGCGATGTTCAATAACCCATTATATCCGCCGGAGCTACGGGTTGGATTTTGGCTGGTTGCTTCCAGAACCTTTTTCAATGCTTATGATGGTATTCATGACTGCTCCGCTAAACTGTTCCTTGGTTCCATCGGACCAGGCCACTTCAATCCGATCGACTTGGGAATGAGGCCCCAGCCCAAAGTGCAATCTGGGATCGTGGGAGCATAAGTAACTTCCTCCGGGGTTCAGCCATTGACGCCAACGGTTGCTTTCTGAAATGACAGTAACTTCGGCACCGTAATCATAACGGTTTCCATGCTCGGGGTCGGTAACTCTAATGCTCAGCCAGTGGTTGTTTGGGGGTGATTGTCCGTAAAGTATTTTGATAGGGGAGCCAATGCTTGAGATGATCATATCTAGAAAACCATCATTATTGAGATCCCCGACTGAAAGTCCACGGCCAACATTGGGTTCACCGCAAAAGGACGGATTGCTTTCCGAGACGTCGGATAATTTCCTGTTGCCATCGTTTAAAAATAATTGGTTTTTTTGAGCATACTTTGACCAGAATGGATTTAAGTTGTGTTGATTTTTTGAGGCATCTTCTTTATTAGCTCGAATGTCTCCATTCACAAAAGCGATATCCATATCGGAGTCATTATCCAAATCTGCCATCACAGTACCAAAACCTGTCCCTCGCCATACAGATTGGTTTAATCCAAACGAAGAAGTTCGATCAGAGAAAATTCCTGGGGCCTCCTGGTGCCATAAAGTGTGTCGTTCGGTAGCCAGGTGAGTCACAAAAATATCCACCATGTGATTGTTGTCGACATCGCCAATCGCCACGCCCATGTTTGCTTTCGTGTGCCCCATGGCGTCCAGTGCCAGACCTCGCTTAAGAGCCTCTTCATGAAATGTTCCATTTTGCTGGTTGATAAAAAGGCGATTGGGTTTCGCATCATCAGCAAAGAAAATATCCACCCAGTGATCCCCATTGAAATCAAGGCAGACAACACCCAATCCGGGGCCCGGGTGGCGAGCCAATCCAGAAGCACCGGTTACATCTTCAAAACGATGGTTTTCCCCCAAGTTGCGATAAAGTTGAGGGGTGGCCGAAGGAAAACCATCGGGTCCACAAAACTCTCTTTTACCATCTTTACCCGTGCATTCTACACTCGGTGCATATTCAATGTAATTGGCAATCACGATGTCCAACCAACCATTGCGATCAAAATCCAGGAAGCTTGCCGATGTGCCCCAGCCCGGATTATCGATGCCGGCCGTTTTGGTAACTTCTTGAAATTTTGTTCCCGCTACATTGATAAACAAACGAGTTGATTGATAGCCCGTCACCAACACGTCGGGGTAACCGTCATTCGAGATGTCCCCAATGGCAACGCCCATGTTGTAGCCATCGACATTAAGACCCGATTTTTCCGAAACATCCTCAAAGGTTCCATCCTGGTTTTGTTTGAAAAGTTGGTTATGGATTCCAGAGTTGGGGCCCGCATTTTGCAGACAGTAGATGTCCATTAATCCATCCAGATTATAGTCGAAAATAGCGGTTCCAGATCCTAGGCTGCGGGGCATGAAATAATCCTCAGGATCTCCTGATTGGTGAATAAATGTGATGCCAGTTTGTGTTGTTTTATCAGAGAATAATTGCGGTAGTGAGTTTGATTTTTCCTTTTTGGTGACAGGCGAATGATTTCCGCATCCACTCTGGCCAATCCCAAGAATGATAGTGATTACCAATTGGCTCAGGAAGCGTCCAGCCAATTTATAGCGGTTATCATGTGATGGTTTAGTTTTCATTTTTTTATGAACGATCAGTTCTTAGGGGGAGGCAAGGAAGCATTTCACTGCTGAGAGTTCACGGTTTTGGGTGGAAAATAATGGTTACATTTCAGCATTGAACAGGGGCGATTAAATAAAGTCCAAGATTGACCCTTCTCCAATTCATTCCGAAAAAAGCCGCCTCTCCCAAACGAGGAGAGGCGGCGTGCTGAATTTTTTGTGGAATTCAATTCCTAATTCATTCAAGGAATGGTTTGTCCGCGTATCTCTCCGCCTCCATTGTCACTTGTATGAATGTTGATATAAGCACGACCTTCCAAAATCGCAGTTGCAGCTTCAGCTGAAATTTCAACGCTTCCTGTAAAGCTTCCCGCGCGTGCACCATCGGCTTGATGGAGTTCTGGGGTGCTGATAGGAACGAGAACGCCCGCGTTTGCGCCACGATCGGCGGGGCCATGAATATGCGCTGCGGCAAAATCAGACTCCAGTCCGTGATACTTCACATTGATGGTCAACATGGTTCCGTCCACCGTTATGGTTCCGGAGCCTTTTGCGCCAGTTGCGACGGATGGTACTTCTTGCATGCCGTCAAGCAACACTGCGACCGTTTGGCCTCCAGCACCAATGCGATAGAATTTAGAAGCTTGGTCTGCCGTAACAGTGAATGGAGAGGTTGCACCTTCAATCAAAGTGTATGGGCCGGTCACATTATCTGCACTAGCCAATTCACCTTCGAATTCAATGACGATGTTTCCGTCGACCCAACCAATGGCAAGGCTGCTTCCCTGATCGATGGGGCCCAGACCTCCAAGTGGCTGGAATATATGGCCGGCGAGGCTTCCGCCGTTCATGGTCATTTCAATATTGGCACCACCATGATCCCCGGCATCGTTGGTCCAATCACCATTGAAGTAGGCAACTTCAATGGGATACAAGCCAGGGACAGGGAAAAAGGCACTGCCATCAGGGGCGGGGCCAGGTTGGCCATGTCCTCCGTCGTTGTTGATAACGACCTGGTTGCCGATTCTAACCACCGATCCATCATCAGATGAACTGCTGAAAGAATGTTGACCTGCTTCCGTGATGTTGATGAATCCGGTGAACTGAAACAATCCATCGTCCAAATTGCCTTCTCTTCCAACAAAGGAGGCAGAGTCGGCACCCAACCATTCGAGAATGGGTGTCAAGTCATTGTGTCCGGTATAGTTGATGTCGGTTGATATGAATCTGCCTTGAGGCAAGGTTCCGAACATCATCAACCCATGATCATCACCAGGAACTGTCTGGAAGAGGGGGCCTTGACCTCCTTCACCAAACTCAAGTCCCTTGGGTTCTGTTGTCCAATACGCACCATGCAATCCGGCGTCGCCGGCCTCACTGGCTATCGAGGAAGCCGCAATGGAGGTCGCTCCCAGGTCTGAGGCTCCGTAAAGGATCTGTCCTGGGATTGGGTTTCCATCAGCAGTGACATCGAGGTTCGCTCCACCATGTTCACCGGCATCGTTGGTCCAGTCACCATTGAAGTAGGCGATTTCGATTGGGTAAAGGCCGGCTACCTCAAAATTATAGGTACCGTCTGGTGCTGGGCCAGGTGCTCCGTGGCTTCCGTCGTTGTCCACTACTTTTTCTCCTGCGATCCAGATGATAGATCCATCATCTGAAGCGGAACGGATGGCTACCTCTCCCGGATTGTCGATACGGATATAACCGGTGAAGCTCAGAACTCCATCGTCCAAATTGCCGTCAGTACCTACGTAGGACTCACCGTCATCCTGTAACCATTCCTGAATAGGGGTCAGATCATTACCGCCCTGGAAACTCAGCCCGGTAGCTTTGAACGTTCCAGTTGGATACCAGCTGTTGATAATTTCCAGCCCGATGTCCAAGTCGCCCCCCATGTCCTGAAGATTAGCGATGGCTTTGGGTTCTGCTTGCCAGTATCGACCGTCCAAGCCGGTTCCGACAGCCGGGGCTCCCTCAAGTGGGAGAATGGTGACCGTTGGTTCTGGTATTGGATCTATATAATCAGGCACTGTTCCGACTCGATAAGCTGCTAAACCGCCGTTGTCCGTATCATTTAACAGCACTCGCTCACCTGCGTCGTTCAAGGTGAATAATTCCAAACTGGCTTCACCGCCTTGACTGAAATAAACCAGTCGAACAGGGTAAATACCTGCTTCGCGAACATCCATGAGGAAGGTCGTATCGGAAGATCCTCTTCCGCCTTCAAATTTTCCTGCAACCATGACACGTGGGTCGCCAATATGGCCGATTTCCAATTGGAAACCATCATCACTGTTGACGCCCATGGTGAGTAATCCTTCAGGAAAATCAACGAATGTCATGATTTCAACAGCCACACCATCAAAGCTGCCAAAGGCACCGGGAACACCTGGCATCTGGTCGTCAGGCTGGAAGTTCCCCAGATCGACACCACCTTGGTAGGCGTTCAGATTGATGACGCTCGGGATTTCAAATTGGAGCAAGTGGTCGGCTTCCACTCCAGCACCTGAAGCAGGGCCTACCTCTTCCTTGAACGCATCATTCAATAAGGTGCTGCCATCAATGTCGTTAGGAGGTGATTCCAAAATACCGGTAACTTCAGAAATGCTATTTCCGTGGTTGAACAAATCAGTTTGCCAAACTTTGTAAACGAAACCTCTCATGGAGGTATCTACATCGGTGGCCAACATGGTGGATCGAAGTAGACCAAAGGAAGGTGAAGTCAATATACCTGCGTCAGGTACAACGTTGCCATTGGTGTCGGACACTTCAATGGTGTAATCAATCACGGTGTTTGGCTCGAAATTTTCCGTTGTGTAAATGAAATCAAAGGAATTGCTGTTGGCTGAAGATGTCAATGGAACTTCGGATCCATTGATGGTCAACTTTGCCGAGTCAGGATCCACAATCGATTCACCAAGGTTCGTTACCCTGAACGAAAAGCTGTTGATACTCACGTTCACTGCTGATATGAAAATCCTGTCTGATGCTCCACCAATTCCGAGCGTCACCAGTGCAGTTTGATCCGGATCTTTTCCGTGCACAATCGAATGGACACCTAGTCCACCCCAACCTTTTTGGCCTGGTGTTTCTTCGTCGCCATCATTGATGGCCATTCCCAATCCAAACTGAGTTCCCAATTCCAATGTATCAAAACCAAGGGTTTCTTTAGGTAACTTGATTTCGTAAGTAGTGGTTTTGGTTTCTGTGTTGCGCTTGACAACCGCTTCAGTGGGTGTTGCTCCTGCCGCTGCCGCAGGGCCTGCTTCGTGATTCACAATGATGTCTCCGATCTCGGATTCCGTTCCGCCGAGAGCATAATTATACAGGGCGATCTGAGTGTCCTGATTGGCATTGGCAATCATCAATTGCACGGAGTCACCATTCCATGCGCTGTTGGCAGCGTTTTCATGGTAGTCGTCCGTTACGGTGAAACCAAAGTAGAGATTGTTTTCGTCGTAGGCTATTTGTATGGCCGAAGTCTGATCATCCGGACCTTCCCAGGTGCCACCTTGCCATTCCTCGTGTAGAACCAGCGCTCCATCTCTTCCGCTGGCTTCGGGGAAGAAGAAGCGTGGGTCGGAAAGTACTGGGATGCCACTCCATTCGGTGAGTTCTCCATCGAGGACAAAATCTGCAGGGTTTCTTAAAGCGTTGGCGAAGTAGTATTCCTTACCGGGTTCGATGTTATTGGCGGTTGCCAGCGTGACCAAAGCGGTCTGTTCCGGATTTTTACCATGAACCACTGAGTGTACACCCAAACCACCGAATCCTTTTTGTCCGGGAGTGGCTTCATCACCATCGTTGATAGCCATCCCGAGTCCGAAGCGAACGCCTCCCTTGAGTTCGGTCAAACCCAGTGTGTCTTTGGGAAGCTTGATTTCATAGGTAGTTGTTTTTGAGGCGGTATCGCGTTTGACAACTGCTTCAGTAGGAGTCGCACCTGCAGCAGCTGCTGGGCCAGCTTCGTGGTTCACGATGATGTCGCCCAACTCGGTTTCAATTCCGCCCAGGGCGTAATTGTATAGTGCTACCTGAGTATCCCTCGCCTCATTGGCAATCATCAACTGAACAGAGTCACCGTTCCAAGCGCTGTTTGCAGCATTTTCGTGATAATCATCCGTGACCGTAAATCCAAAGTAAATATTGTCATCATCATAAACCACTCGGACAGCGGAGGTATGGTCGTCCGGACCTTCCCAGGTGCCGCCTTGCCATTCCTCATGAATGATTAATTGACCGTCATCCCCTTCGGGACGATTTTCAGGGTGATGGAATCCTGGATCGGAAACTAACATAGCGCCCCTCCATTCGGAGAGATCACCATCCAATACGATCGGCGATGGTGCCTTGATCGCTGTGTAGAATTCCTTGCCTTCTTCAATATTGTTGGCCGAAACCGTGCATTGAAGTGACAAGGCCGCTGCTACGGTAAGCAGGAGGTGCTTGTATTTAAACATAACTTGGTTCAGTTATTGATTCTTTTGATTTCCAGACGCACTTACGTCTTTCAACTTTTGGGTTTCGTAGAGACTAGGCAAATACTGACTAAAGTAAAGGAAATTGGAGGCATTTTGATTCTTTGGGACCTCTTAAGATAGGCCTTAGGTGAGGGTAAATTTTTGATAGTAAGTCTCCAATGAGACAAGATCCGCGGATCCGCTTCCCCTTCAAATCATGGGGATGGATTGCCTTTAAAAACTCGAGTAACTGCATTTTTTTCAACTACGATAAGATCGAGAGCTCCATCTTGATTGTAATCATTTGTTGCTGAAGATCTTGACTCTCCATGGAGCGAAATGCCGGTTTGGTTTTGTGTCAAGTTTTCGAAAGTTCCTTCACCTTTTCCGAGCAGCCAAACACCATTTCCGTTGTCAAGTCGGGTGATGGAAATGTTTTCCGGATACTTATTCTGACCGAGAAAAAGGTCTTCGATGTGATCTCCGTTCAAGTCTGCGACCGAAATGTTATAAACGGGTGATTCCTGAATGATCCTTGGTAATTTGACCCTTTGAAATCCACTTGGAAGGTTCAAGAACAAACTGGATTCTGCAATCTTAGCCTCATGGTGACCCAATTTGGAAAAGTAATTTCCTGTTACTGCCTGGATATTTGCATCACTAAATTGACGATGTGTGGTGAATCGTTGTGGTAAATCGGGCATGATCCTTGAAAGTTCCGTGCGGTTGGCAAGCGGATACCAGTTTCCATTTTCGTGCCAAGTTTCTATTGCTTCCGTAAATCCGTTATTATCGAGGTCGCCATACCAAATGCGAAATTGATTTGTCGGATAAAGAGCTTTAGGGGTGTTCAAACCGATATTACCCGCTACTAGATCTTCTCTTCCATCTTGGTTGAAATCACCTTTTCCCAGACATGTCCACCATCCCGAGTAATGGAAAAGACCTGTCGATTCGGTCTCTTCCACAAATCCGTTCAGTGTGTTTTGATAGGCCCGAATCGTTCCCCATTCAGTCGCAATGGCCAAATCTGGGTGACCGTCTTTGTCAAAATGGAAAAAAACGGCACCAGTAACTATTCCAGCAGATTCAAATGGTTCACTCCATTTTACGCTCTTGGTTAGGTTACCATTCACATTGAGCCATATTTGTGATGCTGCAGGTTCAGGGTGTTTTCCATATACCGAAGTCGATCCAATGAACAGATCTTGATCGCCATCCATGTCGATGTCGGCAACGCAAAGAGTACCTATGCCGGCGGGGCCGGTTATCAAGGTATGTTGGGGTTCAGTTGAAGAAGCGGAATAAAAATGAACCGCACTAGACCTCTCTGGATCGCTGGTGCGGTGAGAGGCGGAAGCCAGCCAATACCGATTACCTTTATTATCGTCCCATGGAACCACTGAACCCAAGGCGTCGCCAGTTTGCTTTTTGGACTGGACGGGTTCGAATGATAATCCTTTTTGATTGATAAAGATTCCCGGTGGCTGGTTTTGTCCACCGGAGATAAACAAATCATCCCAGCCATCTCGATTGATATCCATCCAGCAAACGCCTGGAGCATTAATCTCCATCATGCTATCGGAATTCTGCTGAGGTATGGGTAGAGCAGGGGAGGTTTGGTGTTTGAATTTCAATAAATGACTTTCATCGGTAAATAGTGGGCTAAGCTGCCTTACGGGGTGATCCTGATTCCCTGGTGAAGAGCCTGAGTATCGAACGACATAATGGTGATTGGGTTTTATGTCTTGGATAGTGGTCACGCTTTGGTCCGGCCATGTGACCTCCAATTGGCTTGGTAAGTTACTGAGGTCACAAGCAAATGTTCGAGCGGTTTCATCGCTTGATAGGTAGCGACCTCCGGATAGTATGACTTGGCTTTGCGTGATGAGGTCGTTTGAAATTCGGATGTGTGCGCCTATTCCATGGTAATTATTTTTGGGACCTTCCACTGTTACTTTTACTCTTGAGGCTGTGGCTTCATTTTTTAAAATCAAGGCTGCCTCATTGAGCTGATTGATCACGACATCCTGGTCCCCGTCATTATCAAGATCTGCCAGGGCCATTCCGTAGGAAATCCCTTGGATGTCAAAACCCCATTTCCCATCTACGGCTTCAAATGTCCCGTTGCGCAGGTTTTTAAAGGATACATTTTTTGTCAGGAACGGAGGGTGAAACTGTCTGGATCGTTGGCGATCAAACTTCGAAAGCTGCATGATCCGCAACTGATCCTGACTATCCTGGTCCATGACATCAAAACTGAATCCATTGGTTACCAGTAGGTCCTCATAACCATCCAAATCCACATCCAGAAAGACCGGGCACCAGGACCAATCAGTGGCAGCAATCCCTGCCATGAGTGCTGTTTCAGAATAGGAATGATCGTCGCGCCCCATGAATAACGTGTTACGATTATATCTTGGTTGCCCGAGGGGGTGCTGAACGACCGCAGGAGATGAATGCTGCTTGGCCAACTGCATCAACCGCTTTTTGTGATTTCTGGCAAACATGTCCACAACAAAGATGTCATCGATTCCATCCCGATTGATATCTGCAATGTCCAATCCCATGGACGATCGGCTGGTGTGACGGATTTTGGTTCGCTCAAGTGCATTAAAGGTACCATTGCCATTGTTGATCCAGATTCGATCTGGCGTGGCATTGTCCGTGCAGACATAAATATCTGGTGATCCGTCCTGATTCAGGTCGCGAAACATGACCGCCAAACTCCAATCACGCGGAGGTTGCACAGGATTGCCTTCTGCGTTGTTAAATGTTCCTTTTGTAAATTGAATGGATTTGAACCTTCCTCCGCCATCGTTCAGGTAGAGTGCATCCGTTTCAGGAAGTTCTCTCAGTCTGCCTGTCTTTGAAACTATGAATCGGTTGCTTAATCGGGGAGTAGTCGTAGGTTCACCATTCACGTGAGTAACGATGTATTGGCCGTTCCGGCTAGATAGTTTGTAATCTGTAGTCGGATCTGCGATGTGCATGACATCAATATATTGGGCACAATAGAGATCCAAATCTCCATCTCCATCTATGTCGGCCAAGGCCATGGAAGTAGGCGAGCTGGTTTGTGATAAACCTGCCTGCGTTGATTCCTGAAAATTCCCTTCGCCATCATTCAAGAAAAGCCGCGTTCCAGCAGCGATCCCATTGACCAGGAGGTCCAGATCCGTGTCTCCATCTACATCTACAAGTGTTGCTGCCGTCGATCGTTGTCCTTCACAGGCTGCCGGGCCGATTTGTTTGGTCACAAAGGTCCAATTTCCTTGATTCAAGTAAAGCTGATTAGGACCTTGCAAACTGCACAAATACACATCCACCCATCCATCGTTATTGACATCCCCAAGTGTAACCCCTGAGCCATTGTGTGCCACCGCATCCGTTAGAAACGGGTCACCTGTCAATTGATTGGTAAAATGAATTCCTGTGCTGGATGGAGACAGCCTGATAAACCCAACTTTAGGAGAGCTGGATATTGCCAAGTTTAGTGGCGTGCTTGTGTAGGTAACCAAATTTTCGTCGGCAGAAAGGGTTCCCGGAGACAGGCATCGAATCAAGATTGGACAAAATAATATCCATCTCATGCAAAAAATCCCGACAGAAAGTAAAAACCCATCTGCAACATCTCTGGATGGATACACAGTTCTAGTCTGTATCGCACTCCAATATGATGGCAGGATCGAAGGAAACATTCATGTGAAGAATTAGGGGAGGGGCTCCCCTAAGTCAAGCTCCTGACGGGAAGGTTTTCATGCCTTCCAAGTTCTCAAAGTCATCCGGCTTGCATTTCATTCCACGGTCACGCTCTTTGCTAGATTTCGAGGCTTATCAACTTCGCAGCCTCTGGCCACCGCGATTTCATAAGATAACAACTGAAGAGGTATGACAGTCAAAAGTGGATACAAAGATTCCAGTGTTTTAGGGATAAAAATGACTTCATCTGCCTCATCGATTAAACGGTGATTTCCCTCCGTGGTCATGGCGATGATAGGTCCCTTGCGAGCCTTGATTTCTTTCAGGTTGCTGATTGTTTTTTCGTAAAGGAAATCTGTTGGTGCGATAACAACTGAAGGAGTTTTTTCATCGATCATGGCTATGGGACCATGTTTCATCTCGGCTGCCGGATACCCTTCTGCGTGAATATAGGAAATCTCTTTCAGCTTCAACGCCCCTTCAAGAGCCACGGGGAAATTATATTGTCTTCCAATAAAGAAAAAATTGCTCACAGTGGCGTATTTTTTTGCAATGGTGCGAATCGTATCATGCTGTTTTAAAATCGATGCCACTTGTTCCGGTATTGCGGAAAGGCTTTGCAATATTTCCAGACCGCTTCTGGAGGAGAGCATCCTGATTCTGCCAAGCATGACCGCCAGTAGGGTTAAAGCGGTGACTTGTGAAGTAAATGCCTTGGTGGATGCAACCCCGATTTCCGGTCCAGCATGAAGGTAAATTCCACCATCCGATTCCCTGGCAATGGTGCTTCCAACCACGTTACAGATGGCAACACAAGGGTGGCCTTTGCGTTTGGCTTCGCGCATGGCGGCCAATGTGTCAGCGGTTTCTCCACTTTGTGTGATGGCGATAACCAGAGTTTCAGCTTCGATGGGTGCATTTCGATACCTGAACTCACTCGCGTATTCAACACTGACCGGGATGTGTGCATATTCCTCAATCAGATATTCTGCGGTCAAGGCGGCATGCCAACTGGTTCCGCATGCAATGAGTATGATTTGACGAATGGATCTTAATTGCGAGGCGTCCAGGTTGAGGCCTCCAAAAATCGATGTTGCATTTTCAAGATCCACCCTGCCTCTCATGGTGTTCCGTACTGTTTGAGGCTGCTCATAGATTTCCTTGAGCATGTAGTGTGCAAACTCACCTTTTTCAGTGGCGTCGGCATCAAATTCAATTTGGCTAATTTGAACTTTTGCAGTGTCCGAGCCCAGGTTGGTGACATGAAAATCTTTGGCCGTCAGTGTGACCACATCGTAATCGTTTAAATAGACGACCCGCTTGGTGTGGGCCACTACCGCGGATGCGTCACTGGATAAGAAATTTTCATTCTCACCAATCCCAATCAGAAGTGGAGAACCCCTTCGGGCACCAACGATCGTATCCGGGAAATCTTCACAAACGACTCCGATGCCATAGGTGCCAATCACTTCTTTCAATGCTGTTTCAACCGCGTTGATCAGTCGCTGAATTCCGGATTGTTTTGTTTCCTTCGCGTAATGAAAGCCAATTAATTTGGCCAGAACTTCCGTGTCTGTCTCTGAATTAAATTGGATTCCATGAGTCGAAAGGCGATCCCTCAGGCGATCATAATTTTCTATGACCCCGTTGTGAACGACCGAGATTTTTTCCGAGGCATCCAAATGGGGATGAGAATTTGCGTCAGAAGGTTCCCCATGTGTTGCCCAACGCGTGTGTCCAATTCCGATGTTTCCCTGGATTGGAGTATCCGTACAGAGCGGAGCCAAACCGTCATCGATCTTACCTTTGCGTTTCCTGATGCTTAATTTGCCATTGTCAATGACACTGATACCAGCACTGTCGTAGCCCCTGTATTCGAGTCGACGGAGCCCTTCTAAAAGTAATGGTGTGGATGATTGACCTCCTACGTATCCAATGATGCCGCACATAAGGGCCGTAAAGTGACGATTCAGGAAGAGTTTGTCAAAGCGGAATGATGCCTTGAAAAATAAAAAATGAAGCACATTGGCTCATGTTTGGTATATCTCATGATCGCCCTACGCCATTTCTGAACAAATTCCTATGATGGTTCCCTCAATACTTTTTACATATGCCACGGTTTGTCCCCATTCCATTTTTCTTGGCACGGTTATTGGAGTGGCACCCGCTTCAACCGCTTTCTGAAAATCAGCTTTCACATCGTTGGAGTAGAATGCGATTTCGACACCATCGGGATGACCGTTTTTTGATGTCGGGAATTTGCCGGGCATCATGAGTTCACCCGAATGATTGGAGGCAATCCCAATCGATCCACCTTCCATGTTCAAAATCCCAAAGTCAAAAGAAGGATCATACATGGATATTTCCATACCAAAGGCTTTTTGATAAAAATCCATGACAGACTGAACATTTTCAACGAATAAAACCGTGCTTCCGAATTTCATAACTTGCAGGTGATTTAAGCTTTCCTGATTTTTAGAATCTAAATCATACGGACTTGCCCACTGCCAATTAATGCACCATTGTATTCATATGCACAAGACCAGGGTCATGATCATCGAAGATGAGGATCTTCAATATGAAATATATGAGGAATGCCTTGACGAGTTTGATTTGAAGAGGGCTCGTTCAGGTAGTGAAGCAATCCATCATGCCGCTGAGTTTGTCCCTGAGGTCATTGTCCTGGACCACATTCTTGAGAACGAAGAGTTGGGTTTGGATTTCTTGCCAGATTTTAAACAACTGATGCCTCATGTCCCAATCATCGTGGTTTCCGGTGCCCTTGAAGTTCAGCAACAAATAGAAGCGCTACAAGGTCCTCGTCGTGCTCATTATTGTTTACCCAAACCTGTAGATATTCATGTGCTCAAGGAAACCATTCAAACGGCGGTAAGTGAGTGCGGGGAAAAGGAGGTTATCAAACAATTTGAATCCCTCGAACGTTCCAAGCGATCTGACATCGAATCCCTGCTGAGTCGATCCACCGACCGATTGAGCCGTCAGCATCAGATACGTCTAAGGTTGGAGGACTCCAAACAAAGACCCAACATCTCTGCTTTGGCACGCGAATATCGGGTAGCCAGGAGAACCATCATCAGAGACCTACAGGAAATGATACGTCGAGGTGAACTGGATCCTTCTGTATATCCCAAATGGGACACTGAAGGAGACACCTGAGTGTCCTGCGAGATTTTACTCTCGCTTTGAATCTTCTTCTGCGTCTGTTTCTTTTTTAAAAGCGTCGTTGGCAGCGTTACGCCGTTGTTGTCTTGCTCGAATTCGAATGATCCAGATATCCAGCATAGCAATGAGCATGGCCATGATTGTGGTCAGAAAACAGACAAACCAATAGAGAACAAATTTCCAACCGACCAAATAAGGTTCCAACCATGTTGTTCCCCAAATCAATAAAATACCCGAAATCAGAAGATAAAGCAGACCAAACCACCGTCTTCTTTTATCGGATTTATTTTGGACCAACTCATTCATTGTTCGATCATGGCTCGTGAAAATTAGACATACATTTTTTCAATGAGTTCACCGTGAATGTCCGTCAAACGAAAATCGCGACCTTGAAAACGAAAGGTTAGTTTTTCGTGATCCATGCCCAACAGGTGAAGGATAGTGGCATGAATGTCATGAGTGTGTGCGGGGTCGGTAACTGCATCAAATCCCAGCTCATCTGTTTCACCCACAAGATTGCCCGGCTTGGTGCCACCTCCGGCAAACCACATGGTAAAGGCATCTATGTGGTGGTTGCGTCCTGTAGTGCTGCGGTTTTCTCCCATGGGAGTACGGCCGAACTCCCCCCCCCAGATGACAAGTGTATCTTCCAATAAACCCCTTCGCTTGAGATCTTTCACCAAAGCGGCGCAAGGTTGATCAATTTCTTTGCACACCTTTTCAAAATCGCCTTGCAAGTTTTCCCCGGGCCCCCCATGGCTGTCCCAATTGGTATGGTAAAGCTGGATGAATCGAACCCCTTTTTCCACAAGGCGACGTGCTAACAAGCAGTTTCTTGCAAAATTCGAACCATTGGATTGCACTCCATACATGTCCATGGTTTCCTGGGATTCATTGGAAAGATCTATGAGATCTGGTGCACTGGACTGCATTTTATAGGCCATTTCATAGGCCGAAATGCGGGTTGAAATTTCAGGATCGCCCGTTTCCACCAATCGTTTCAGATTCATGCTTTTCACAGCATCAATCACAGACTTTTGGGAGGCTTCAGTAATTCCAGATGGGTTGCTTAAGTTGAGAATGGGATCCCCTTGTCCTCGCAATGGAACGCCTTGGTGTACGGTGGGGAGAAATCCACTGCCCCAGTTAACCGCACCTCCCCTGGGCCCTCTCGGGCCGCTTTGCAAAACAACAAAACCAGGTAAATCATCACAAGCACTCCCCAACCCATAGGTTGTCCAGGCTCCCATGCTGGGGCGACCAAATTGTCCCGACCCGGTGTTCATGAACAATTTTGCGGGCGCATGGTTGAACAGATTGGTTTTACAAGTGCGCAGGAATGTGCATTCGTCCACAATTCCCGCTGTGTGAGGAAGCAGTTCAGAAACCCACATTCCACATTGCCCATGTTGTTTGAACGCTCTTCTCGTCCCCAACAGGGTCGAACGATTCCTAAAGGAGCTGTTCATAAAAGCAAATCGCTTTCCTTCCAGGTAAGATTCTGGAATGACCTTGCCATTGAATTCCTGAAGGACTGGCTTGTAATCGAAAAGTTCTAGTTGAGACGGTCCACCAGCCATGAACAAGTAGATGATATTTTTGGCTTTCGGAGGGTAGTGGGGCTTTTTTGCCGCGAGTGGATTGTCCGCAGGTTTCTTCGACGAAGCTCTCAGTTCTTCTTTGTGGGCGAGTGAAGCCAGAGCTGCTGAGCCAACGCCCATTCCACACCGACTGAAAAATTGACGACGCGTGACAGCTTCCAAGTAAGCGGATGAGTGATTCAGGTTTGGATTTTTCATGTTTATTCGCGGGTGATGGTTTCGTCGAGATTTAAGAGAACGCGAGCTACATTCACCCACACTTCGTCTTCCTGGTTCTTATTTGTCAAAGCCTGCATGGTTTTGCGTTGATTGTTCACAAAGTCCATCAAATGGGCTAGCTCATCACTATTGGGCAACCTTGAAGTGCACCTTTGAAATCCAAATATAAGCCGCGATTCGTCATTCAAACCTTTTTGAGCAATCATCAGTTGGGCAAAATGTTGAGCCATTTCGTGGAAGGCAGGATCATTCAGTAATGTCAGGGCCTGTAATGGAGTGTTGGACCTGATGCGCCTGGTGCAGGAGCTGAAGGAGTCTGGGCTGTCAAAGACAGACAAGGCGGGGTGGGGGGTCGCTCTCCATAAAAAGGTGTACATTCCTCTGCGAAATCTGCTTTGTCCAACATCTGCTTTCCAGGATCTTTGAACCTGGCCCAGTCCCATCACGCCTTTGGGTTGAGGCGGGTGTACGCTGGGACCACCAATCGTTCTTTCAAGTAATCCGGAGGCATGCAAGGCCACATCCCGCACGATTTCCGATTCCAGTCGAATCCGGTTTTGACATCCTAAAAACAGATTTCTGGGATCCTTTTCGTATAGATCCTCCCTGAACTTTGATGATTGACGATAAGTGGCGGAACTGACGATTAAACGATGCATGTGCTTCATGCTCCAACCTGAATCCATGAATTCTACCGACAGCCAGTCCAGTAATTGAGGGTTTGTTGGAAGAGTGCCTTGAGTGCCGAAATCATTTTCAGTTTCCACAATTCCAATTCCAAAATATTGCTGCCATGTGCGGTTCATAATCACGCGAGCCGTCAGCGGGTTGTCACGCGATGTCATCCAGTTTGCCAGGTCCAATCGATTGGCCGTTCCCTGTTTTTCAAGTCCATGTAGCGTTGAAGGTACTCCTGCCGAAACGGGTTTGTCAGGTCGAGTAAAATCCCCCTTGATCAACAAGTGAGTTTGGCGTGCCTGACTACGTTCTTTCAACACCATGGCGGTTGTTATGCGTGGACGGCGCCGCCTCAAGTCGTTGACTTCTTTCAAGAGTGATTGGTAGGAGGCATCATTCTTTTTGACATGCTCCATTAAAGTTTTGGACTCCTGTTCGGTACGTTCTTTGGGGAGTTTTTTGAGGATGGCCCTGATCTCCTTGGGTGCTGATTCCACATCCTCATCGTTAAAAAACTTTTCCCATTGCCAAATCTTGTCGGGCAGCGTCTTTTCAAAGTGGTCTAATTTGGATTTAGCTGGATTGTATTTCTTTTCCCATGAGACGAGCTGGAGTGTCTCTTCATCAGTTGGTGCTGGAATGTTGGGTTCGTCCTGGTTGTTAAAAAATGCAAACATTCTGTAGTAATCTTCCTGAGAGATCGGGTCGAATTTATGATCATGACATTGCGCACAACCCAGCGTCAGTCCCAGAAAGGCCGATCCCGTGGTGGCCATGCGGTCGAATACTGATTCCATTCTGAATTGTTCTGGATCAATGCCTCCCTCCTGATTGATTTGTGTATTTCTATGGAAACCTGTCGCTATGATTTGGTCCTGAGTTGCGTTTGGTATGAGATCGCCTGCCAGTTGTTCAAGAGTGAACTGATCGAACGGCATATCGTCGTTGATGGCCTGGATGACCCAATCCCGATACCTCCACATGGTTCTGGCTCCATCGATACTGTATCCATTGGAATCAGCATACCTGGCCACATCCAACCAGTGCCGCCCCCATCGCTCTCCAAAATGAGGTGAGGACAATAGATCATTCACCCAATCAAGGTAAGTTGCTTCAGAAAAACCTGTTGAGACAGATGCCAAATCTCGGCTACTGGGTGGCAGCCCAGTCAGATCAAGAAATAATCTACGCAGCAATGTGGAAGGGGCAGCTTCCTCTGAAGGGGTAAGATCCTGTTTTTCCAGTTCGCTCAGTATAAAAAAGTCGATGGGGTTTTTGGGCCACTGAACATTTTTAACTGCGGGGATCTCCGGTTTGTTGGGTTTGACGAATGCCCAGTGGCGTTGAGCGTCGATTTGAACCTCTTTTGGAATTTTTGCACCGGCATCAATCCATTGACTGATGGTTTGGATATCCGTTGGATCCAGAGCCTCCTTTTTGTAAGGCATGCCAGGGAGTGAATCGTGCGTATTTTCCAGCAATTGAATCAGAAGGCTTTCCTTAGAATTTCCTGAAATCCATGCAGGTCCGGAGTCTCCTTCCCAAGTATAGGGGGTGTAACCTAGATCCAGGCGAATACCCCCTTTTTGTTGGGTGGCACCATGACAGCGGTAGCAATGGTCTCGAAAAATTGGGCGGATATTGGATTCAAAAGCGGAAGTCCATTCCTGAGATTCGAGGGGCTCAAGAACCTTCAGCAGACAAATGCATAATAATAGGGACAGAGTTCGCATGGAATTAGGTTTATTGAGGTAGTATGACTGACGGCGTTACAATTTCAACCCATCTAATGGATGCCGTTGAAAACGGTGATCAATTTTTTTTCAACATGTCATGCCGGTAAAGGCTGTCAGATCGTATTATTCAAGGGAATGTCCGCAGTGGTAACAATACTTGGCTCCATCTGGATGAGCTTCCGCAGAACAGTTACGGCAACTCCGGGTGGTGGTGGAGCGATCGGCTCTTGTCAATTCGGCTGTCACTATTCCAGTCGGAACGGCAATAATAGCATAACCCATGATCATCACCATGGATGCCAGCATTTTTCCCAAGGGAGTGACTGGGGCGATATCCCCGTAACCAACAGTGGTTAAAGTGACTACAGCCCAGTAGATGCTCATGGGAATGCTCGAAAAACCATGCTTATGACCCTCGATGATGTACATGAGAGATCCAATGATAACAACCAGGATCACGACCGCGATCACGAAGACGGTGATTTTTGGTCGACTTGCCCTGAGAGCCTTCATGATCATGCGGGCACCTTCGAGATATTGGATGAGCTTCAGGATTCGAAAAACCCTCATTACCCTTAGCATTCGAACCACAATCAAGTATTCTGCGTCGACGATGAACAGACTCAGGTAGGTTGGAAGGATGGCAGCGAGATCCACGATACCATAAAAACTTCTTACGTAGTACCACGGTTGTTTCACTGCCCAGACTCTGAGGAAATATTCCAAGGTGAAGGCAATCGTGAAGGCCCACTCCATTGCAATCAGAATCGAGCCATACCGGTTCATGATCGATTCCACACTTGCCAGCATGACAGAGGCCACACTCAGCAGAATACAAACAATGAGTGTGACATCAAAAGTCTTACCCATGGGGGTGTCCGCCTCAAAAATGATGAGTCGACACCATTCCTTCAAGGTGGATCTTGGTTTGACGAATATCGGATCGTCTTCCCTCACAGTGAATATGGTCTGAAGATGCGAGGCTCCTGTTCAGCCTCACAAAGTGTTTTTCAGGATCAGATTTGAGTCCAGGCCAATGCCAACACGGCCAAACCAAGTCCTATCCTTTTCAGTTGGGGGACGCGGGTTGAATTCAGGGGTTTCCAACGTGTGGATAATCCGGTCATAGCCAGTATGATAACCGAAGCCAAACCTAATCCCACAGAACCCATCCACTGAGCTTGATCAGGCAAGATCATTGATTGATGCAGCAATGTGATCGCCAGAGGTGCAATTATTGCGGCAGAAATTGATGAAATCCCCCAAAGTTTTCTTCCGGAGGCGATGATCAATCCAGCCAGAGCCGACAGTAAAACATGATCCCAACCCGAGAAAAAGTGTTGCAAACCATCGGAGAGCGTGTGGATTTCCCCGTCACCCGGATGCGCCATGAGGAGGTTAGGTGTGAATAACAAAGTGGCGATCACTATTAAGTGGTTTTTATTAACCTGAGTCGAAGTTGATTTCATGGTCTTGTTCAGATGGGCTTGATCCTAATGTAGTCACATATGCTTTGGCAACCTGGTTCTTTGGGGGAATTCCTCAACCATTATTGCTGATTTTGTGATTTTATCCGGGGCGAGTCAGGCTCAAAGTCCCAGATTTCATATGGATTCAGCTCACAAAAGCCCTTAAAGAAGCGATTTCTTACGTTTAAGGCTTGATTCCATAAAACGTTACGATTACTTTCCCCACTCTTGTTTTTCGGAACAACAATTTAAACACGGCTCTATGTCCAGGATTTGTCAGGTTACAGGTAAAAGGCCCATCAAGGGAAGTCACATTTGGCGCAGCGGTAAAGCTAAGAAACAAGGTGGTATCGGTACGCACGTTACTGGAGTCACCAAAAGACGTTTCATGCCCAATCTTCAACGCGTCAAAGTCATCGTTGATGGTGAAGTCAAGTACATGCGCGTCACAGCGAAGGCTATCAAAAAAGGAATGGTGACCAAGGCTCCAAAGCGCACTTGGAAGAAATCATCCTAAGAAGTCCCAATTTCTATTTTTTTCACGGCCAGCGGAGTCCAAAAAGACTTCGCTGGTTTTTTTGTGGCTCAAAGTAGAGCACAGTAGAGGCCAAGGAATTTGGTATTTATTTTCCCTTAAATTGGTGCATCAAGGCACGTTTAAGTTCTCTATCAGAATCCTTGCGCTTCAGGTCCTCTCGCTTGTCGTGTTGAACCTTCCCTTTTCCGATAGCAAGTTTTACCTTCACCTTCCCGTTTTTCCAATACAGGGAGAGTGGGAATACGGCGTGTCCCTTGATGGCTGCCAGTCCAAAGATCTTGCGTATTTCTGACTTGTTGAGGAGGAGTTTACGTTTCGCTTTTGGCTCATGGTTGACCCAGGTTCCAAAGCTGTATTCTTCGATATGTGCGTTGTAGAGCCACACTTCCATGTTCTCAACTCTGGCAAAGGCATCTCTGATTTGGGCTCTACCTGCCCTGAGAGACTTGACTTCAGTGCCCCGCAAGGCAATCCCAGCCTCAAATAGCTCCAGGATGTGATAATCCCTCTTCGCTTTTGAATTGGTAACGATGTCTGACATGGAGTGGAAAATGGCCTGTGTTGTGGACGAAAAAACCGGAAGTAATTCTTCCGGTATGTTCAAACTGGATGTTCCTTTGTTCCTTCAAAGGAATGTCTGCAACAGCCTCAGCTGAGTTCTTCTTCTCTTATTTTTTCGAAATCGATCTTATCCTGAACGATTTCTTCAAGGGCGGTGTCCGCTGCGCCAAGGGGCTGGTCCGATTCGATGAATGGACGACTCATGCTGCCACCTCCTGTGCTCAATTGACGGACGCGTCGTGACACAAGGTTCACCAAAATGTTTGGGTTGGTAACCTTGTCCAATGCCTGTTTGACTAATTCGCTGTTCAATGTGCTCTTCTCCTTAGAGTTAAACCAGCCCGTTAAAATAGTGATTGAACTTGTCATTGCAATAGTAAAGTGATTGAAAAAAATACAATTCCCTGAATAAGATTCCTCTCCATCCGACCCTAGATATGATGAACCAGAGAAAAATTATTCTATTTTTTTTAGCGCTGATTCTGTTGTTTCCTTTCAGCTCGCTGTCCGATAACTCCGGCAAGCAAAAGCCCATTTCCCTTCATCCCGAAAATCCTCACTATTTTCTTTGGAGAGGAGAGCCGACAATTTTCATCACGTCTGCCGAACACTATGGTGCCCTCCTGAATCTGGATTTCGATTACCGCAAATATTTCGACACCTTGGAGCAGCAGGGGATGAACATGACGCGCATTTTCAGTGGAGCCTATTGTGAACCTGAGGGTGCTTTTAATATCAGCAAAAATACACTCGCTCCTTTGACCGGAAAACTCATCGCACCATGGAAGCGGAGTCAGATTCCTGGTTATAAGAATGGAGGGAACAAGTTTGATCTGGATCAATGGGATGAGGCGTATTTCGATCGCCTGCATGATCTGGTGAGCTATGCTGCTAAAAAGAATATTGCTATCGAGTTTACTTTTTTCTGTCCCATGTATGCAGATCCACAATGGGAATTAAGTCCCATGAATGCCACCAACAACATCAATGGGGTCGGGGATTTGGATCGAAATGATGTCTACACATTGGATAAAAATGGAGGCTTGCTTGCCTATCAGGAAGCGCTGACTCGAAAGTTGGTGATTGAACTCAATCCTTATGACAACATCCTACTGGAGATTGCCAATGAGCCATATTTCGGGGGAGTGACCATGGAATGGCAGCACCACATTGCGGATATCATGTTTGAAACGGAATCGGGCCTGCCAAACAAGCACCTGATCACTCAAAACATCGCGAACAACAAGGCATTGATCAAAGAGCCGCACCCGGCAGTTTCTGTCTTCAATTTTCATTATGCAACCCCTCCCGACGCCGTGGAGATGAATTATCATCTGAACAAGGTCATAGGGGACAATGAAACAGGATTCAGGGGCAATGCAGATGAACCGTATCGAAAGGAAGCCTGGGATTTTATCATTGCCGGTGGTGGCCTGTTTAATCATTTGGACTATTCATTTGCCGTTGGGTTCGAAGACGGTCGATTTGAATATCCAGCGTCCCAACCAGGAGGTGGCAGTACCGGATTCAGAAAACAAATGCGCGTTTTGAGTGATTTCATCAGCAGTTTTAACTTTATTCGTATGAAGCCCGATCCATCTATCATTGTGGGCGGAGTGCCCAATGGCGGAAGCGCGAGGGCTCTGGTGGAAGAGGACAAGGCCATTGCAATTTACATGGTCAACGAGGGGTCAACCGGACCATGGTCCGTGCGATGGACCGGATTCCTGGAAGTTCCTCAAGATGGGGAATACACTCTGCATACTTTTTCGAATGACGGTGTCCGACTGTGGATCAACGATCAATTACTCATCGATAATTGGACTGACCATGGAGAGACGGAGGATATCTCAAAGCTCAGAATGTCCAAAAGCAACCGTACATCGATCAAACTGGAATATTTCTATAACGGAGGGCAGGGGGTATCCAAACTTTGGTGGACCCGTCCAGATGGCGTCAAAGAGCCGGTACCAGCCAATGCTTTACGTTTACCTGACAACAAGGGGTGGGGACTTAGAGGTCAGTATTTTAGAGCAAAAGACCTAACGGATCCCTGGCGTATTCGGGACGATGGTATGATTGATTTTTCATGGGGCATCAAGCCTCCCTTTTCCTCTGAAATGACTGGTGAATCAGTTCCTCTCGAATTGCAGCTAGTTAAAGGGGAATGGGTTGCTGAGTGGATTAGCACCATTGATGGCAAGCTTCTTAAAAAGGAGACTTCGAATGGTGGAGGTGTTTGTAAACTGGTTCCACCATCCTTCAAAACCGACATCGCCCTGAGGTTGATGAATCTAAACCAACCTTAAAGTTGGTGTTTTTGCAAGTTCAGGTTCGAAAGCCGTTTTTACCTGTTTGGGGAATGTACTTTCATTCCCTGATTGAACTTGCAAATAAGTTTAACCTGGCTTGCACTGGTCCCATGAAATTCCTGTGGTTTTTCAATTTGGTATTGGCGTTTTCTGTTTTTTCCACATCAGTTGCTGATTCACACTCTTCGCGCCCGAATATTGTATTGGTCATGGCAGATGACCAGGGAATCGGCGACATGGGTTATACAGGACATCCGGTGATCCAGACCCCCAATTTTGATCGGGCCTCCAGAGGGGGGATTCGTTTCGATCAATTTTACGCTGCAGCGCCGGTTTGCTCTCCTACAAGAGCAAGCGTGTTGACAGGAAGACATCCGAATCGTATGGGGGTTTTTAAATGGGGTTATCCGATGCGTCCCCAGGAAATAACCATCGCCGAAGTGCTTCGTGAACATGGTTATTCCACTGCACATTTCGGAAAATGGCACCTCGGCTCAGTACGTCACAACAGCCCCGCTCATCCAGGAGCGAATGGTTTTGACGAATGGGTTTCCGCTCCCAATTTCTATGACAATGACCCAATCCTCAGCCACCAGGGCAAAGCCGTCCAACACCAGGGTGAAAGTTCCGTCCTTGCGGTGGATTTGGCGATTCAGTGGATTGAGCAGAAGGTGGCTGCTTCAGATCCTTTTTTTGCGGTGGTTTGGTTTGGTTCTCCGCATTCACCCCACCGCGCTGCTGCGGAGGATCAAGCTTTGTATGCAGACCACCCAGATCGATTAAAACATTTCTTTGGTGAAGTCACAGGAATGGATCGTGCCTTCGGCAAGTTAAGAGACCGGTTGGAGGTATTGGGTGTTCGGAAAAACACCCTCCTCTGGTACTGCAGTGACAATGGGGCTTTGCCTAATGTTGGTTCCACGAATGGGTATCGTGGAAATAAATCCAAAGTGTACGAAGGTGGCTTGCGTGTTCCATCTTTTTTGGAGTGGCCTGATCGAATCAAGATCCCTCGAGCAGTCCAGACGCGCAGTCAAACTTGCGATATTCTACCGACCATTCTTGACTGGCTTGATATTGATATTCCCAAAAACCGGAATTTGGACGGCATCAGTCTGGTGCCCTATCTGACAAGATCCACACGACTTCGAAAGGCTCCCATTGGATTTTGGGATTACCCGGCAAAGGGAATCAGCACCCCTTCTGCCAAGTGGATGAGCGAATTGTTTGAAGCACAAAAAAACGGGGGCGATCTGGAACCTGACATCCAGAGCCAGAACAGCGCTCTATTGCCGAATCCAAAATATTCTGATGGCACATTTCCCGGCCACGCGGCTTGGATAGATGGCGATCTGAAATTGCATCGTATTGAAAATCAAAAAGGCCAGGTAAAGTGGGAGCTTTACCATCTTAAATCCGACCCTGCAGAATCACGGGATCTAATGGTAGAATCGAACGCTTCGTTCAATAGACGACAATTGAGTCAACTTAAGGAGGGGCTTCATTCCTGGCTTGAATCTGTGGTTGATAGTTTGAATGGTGAGGATTACTGAATCGATTCACGCGGATCCTGCCAATAGTTTAACACACCCTATTCAATCTAAGTATCATGGTAGAACCAAATTCAGTTCATTCACCGGGCCACTCAGGTAAGTTTTCAAAATGGTTGGACAGGGCTCCCGAGTTTATTTTCGTTCTTTTTGCGATCACAGCTGCCTTCAGTACTTACTTTTGCATGTATGCTTTTCGAAAGCCGTTTACCGCGGCCAAATTCGAAGGGCTTATGTTCTTTGATACCGAGATCACCTTAAAAACGGCACTCGTGATTAGCCAAATCTTGGGATATGCCCTGAGTAAATATGTGGGAATCAAGGTTTGTTCTGAAATTCAACCTGCTCAAAGAGCCAAAGCTCTTGTTTGGCTGATTGTAGGTGCTGAAATTTCGTTGGTTCTTTTTGGATTGGCTCCGGATGACTGGCGTTTTGCTGCCATCTTTTTCAATGGATTACCCTTGGGGATGGTCTGGGGATTGGTGGTCTGGTATTTGGAAGGAAGGCGTACTTCTGAAATTCTTCTGGCCGGATTGAGCTGTTCCTTCATCGTTTCAAGTGGAATTGTAAAAGATTTTGGTCGAGCAATGATGAGTGGAGGAGTGGCCGACGCATGGAACTGGTTTCCTGTTTTAGGAACGATCATCAGTCGTTCATTAGGGGAAGTCAGTGAAGCCTGGATGCCTGCCATTGTTGGACTCCACTTTCTTCCGTTGTTCTTTTTGTCTGTTTGGATGTTGAATCAGCTTCCACCGCCAAGTGCGCAGGATGCGGCAGCGAGGACGGAACGACAGCCAATGGATGGCAAAAAGCGAGTTTCCTTTGTGAAACATTTTCTGCCGGGTCTTGCATTGCTGATGATTGCCTATTTTTTCCTCACCGCATATCGAGATTTCAGGGACAACTATATGGTCGAAATCCTCGACGGACTTGGTTATCCATACGATGAAAACCAAACCATCATCAGTCGCACCGAAACATTGGTAGCCTTTGGAGTGATGATCACCATGGCCTTGCTGAATACAATCAAACACAATCGAGCGGGTTTAGTCGGAGCCTATGCTGTCATGACTGGAGGAGTTTTGTTGCTGGGGATCAGTACGCTGTTGCTTGATTGGGGTATTATTTCCGGGTTTTGGTGGCTGACTCTCACCGGTTTGGGGTCTTACCTGGCTTATGTCCCTTATGGTTCTCTTCTTTTTGATAGAATGATGGCATCTACAAAAGTAGTCGGAACGGCCGTCTTTGCCATTTATGTTGCGGATGCCATCGGATACACAGGTTCGGTAGGGATTCAGCTGTATAAGGACCTAGCCCAGGGAGATATGTCCAGGCTTGGTTTTTTCCGGGGATTCACCTGGTTCATGACAGGGTTGGGAACACTTTGCCTTGTCAGCAGTTGCCTTTACTTTGTTCGTAAATCATCCCCATCCGAGGTGTCTGATTCAGAATCACCCTCAGGTGAATCCAAAGATTGAGTCTGGTCCATGGGGAGGTAAATAAAGAATTGGCTTCCCTGTCCGGGAGTGGAATCCACACTCAACCCCGCTCCCATTTCTTTGGCCATTTCATATACCATTGAAAGTCCTAACCCCGTTCCACGCCTGGAGGAAAAGGCTTTCGTGGTATAGAAAGGTTCAAAAATTCGGGTAATAATTTCTGCAGAAATACCGACTCCATCATCTCTGATCAAGATGACAGCATATTGTTTTGCCTGGCTTGGTTTCAAAGCAATGTGTCCTTTGAAAGATTGAGTCACTCCCAACTGAATTTCAATGATGCCAGGTTCATCCATTGCATCGGCAGCGTTATTGATCAGGTTGATCAGTATTTGTTTTACCAGATCAGGAGCCATTTGGATCTCACCAATGGTTTGGTTGGGGTGATATTTTACCTGATGGGGAGATTTCTGGTCCTCTGATAATTTTACCGCATCCTGCACTACACGATTCAGATCGTGCAGTTGAGGATTTTCACTTTTACGGCGCACATATCCGAGCATGGATTGAACAATACCTGCTCCCTGGTCAACAACGGAGTGCATGCGGCCTACACGTTTTCGAATTTTGTCCGCATCGTTGGGATTGGCTTCGATGATTTGAATGGAACCTTTGATGATGGAAAGGATGCTATTGAAATCATGAGCGATGCCTGATGCCAGTGTTCCAAGAGCCTTCATTTTCTGATCTTGCAGGAGCTCCTTATTTGCTCGTTCCAACTCTTGCGTACGGATGTTGACCATTTTTTCAACTTCAGCATAGCTTCGTTTCAGTTGCATGTGTCTGTTAACAGCAAGTCCAGTCAACAACAGCGTCACGAACAAAGCTGCGCCTGTCATGGCCATTAGTCGGGGATCTTCATTCCATGGGATGGTGAAGTTGAAGCGGAAAAGGGGAGGTTGAATTTCGATATTCCCATTCCGATCCATGGCTCGAACCTCGATCTTATGTACCCCGGCCGACAGATCTCCCAGCACAATCTGATTCGTATGAGAAAACGGTTTCCATGTTTCGCTATCCTGACGGTATGAGTATAAAAGTCGCCCTGCTGGCGTATGATTCCATTTGTCAATGCTCTTGAAAGTGACGACGGTTCCTCGCTTGATATCTTTTTGGTTTTTTTCTTCACGAAGTTCAATATTGGTCATTGGGGCTTCCAAATCTGATTGAGAAACATAGCGTGCGATACCTTGAGTGGTTGCCGCAAAAATACTACCCGTTACATCTTCATGAAGCTTATAGACGGTATTACTCGGGAGACCTTCTTCTGTGTTATGAGTCAGCCAGGTTTCCTGGAAATATCGATGGACGCCATTATTAGACGCTACCCAAACCGTGCCATCGCGGGCTTCCAAGAGACTGTTCACTTTTTCTCGCGCGAAATAGATCTGGACCCATCGGCTGCTTTGAAGTTCATAAATATAGGATCCGGCACCCAGCCACAGACTGCCATCTTTAAGTTCGATCATGCAATGTGGAGTATCCGTTCCGAGTCCGTCCTCAGATTCGAATTCAACCCACCTTTGGCCGTTGGCGTAAGCAATCCCTTCTCGGGCACCAAACCATATTTCTGGTGGCAAGTGGTTCGTCCAAAGGAATTCTGTTGTCTTGAGTTGAGGTGTTTTGTTGAATTTTAATGCCTGGAATTGATTGCCGTCAAAAGACCAGAATACTTCGTGAGAATCGTCTTCAAAGGATGTTAGTTGAACGATGACATTTCCATCAGTTTGTTTTCCCAAAATCTTGATGATTTCTTTTCCTTCTATGGGGGATTTGACTTTTTCGAATGATTTTGTGCGAGATGAAAAGAATATTGGGCCACTTCCGGTATTGATACCGAGAAGGTCATTCTCAAGAACGAATAAACAATTTCCCCCAGGAAAAATACGTTCCATGGATTCGGGCCATTCTATGCTTTGAGTGTCCTGGCTGCTTAAAGCCATAAGTGCTTCTTCGGTGACCAGCCATAATTTATTTTCACCATCAGCGGCGATGTCGAATACTGTCGAATTACTCAACAAATTGTGAGTGCTTTGCCAATAGGAGGGAGATTGACGGGTCAGTCCCTCGCTGGTTGCAATCCAGTAATTCCCTTTACCGTCAGAAGCCACATCATAAAACAAGGCCGAAGGCACGATACTGGAAAGTTCGATCGACTTGTTTTCAGGATCCATCAAGTACAATCCATTATAGGAAGTTCCCCAGTGAAAACCGCCTGCATCTTGCCAATAATTTCTTAATTTTTTCTCTTCAGGTATAGGAAACCAGGACCACTGTTCTCCCTTTAATGTGATGGCCAATCTAGTTTCCCCTTCAGCTTCGCCAAGGAAGGTGGTGATACCGTCCTTGTTTTCCAGTGGGCTTGTGAGTTGGTAGTGCTTGATCTGGTCTGGTGTTCTTAGAATTCTTGGATGTGTTTCCTCAATATCTTTCGCGGGGCCATCAAACCATATAACCCCACCTGTTCCCGCGACGAGCACGTCCCCATCTCTGCATTCTAAAATTTCAGAAAAAGGAGACAGTTGGCTGGATGCGAGATTCTGGACCTGTTTCACCAGATAGGGATTGGAATTGAAAAGATGTAGATGATCGTTTGCGAGGATCAGGCATTGATTGATCTGCAGCGGGACCAATGTGACCGGGCTTCGCAGACGTTGAACAATCTTTCGATAAACCGCAGCAATGCTTGGAACGTTATAGGTTTGCCATTGGTTTTTGGTCCAAAGATAAAGCCCTCTGGGATGAATGGCCCAGATTTGCCCCGAGCGACTTTCGTAAACCTTGTTGGCAGTGAGGTCCGGTATTTCCAGGCTCGCGATATCATATCCATCCCACTCACTGATGATATTGGATTCCTGATACCTGAGCCATGCCTTCTGTTTGGAACTAAAAGTGACACCGGCTACAGCAGCACCCGGTAAGCCATCGGACATGGTGAAATGTCTCCACTGTGAAGCCGTACCGGGACATGCTGTCGGTATGGCTACGGCAAAGAACACCCATAACAAAAGTGACTTTTCCGCGATGCCCTTGCTTATCCCCAGGGCATTGAAAAAGTTTTGACGGTGGTCATGCATTTAATCGCTTCGATGACACCCTCTTTGATGCCGAGTCCTGAATTCTTAATTCCCCCGAATGGAGAACATTCTATTCGATATCCGGGAACTTCATTTATATTGACCGTGCCACATTTCAATTCCCGGACTGCTTTCAAAGCGCTTTCCATATTACGAGTCACAACCCCGGAAGACAGTCCGTAAGGGGTGGAGTTGGCCAATTGAATGGCGTCATCCAGATCATCAATCGCCAGTATTGGAGCCAAAGGCCCGAATGATTCACTCGTAATCATTTCAGCATCACGAGGGACATCCGCAATCACGGTGGGTTCCAGAAGGGCGCCTTTTCGTCCACCACCCAGGAGAACCCTGGCACCCTGGGAGACGGCTTTCTTGACTGACGCTTCAAGTTTAATCGCTGAATCCTCATCAATGACGGTGCCCACTCGGGTTTTCATCGATGTTGGATCTCCAGACAGATAAGACGCGGCCTTTTCCACAAATGCTTGAGTAAAGGGTTCCAACAACTTTCGGTGAACCAATATGCGTTTAACCGCCGTGCACCTTTGACCTGAGTTTCTGAAAGAGCCTTCACAAGCCAGATGCAAAGCCAGATCCATATCGGCGTCCTCCAGAATGATCAATGGGTCATTACCTCCCAGTTCCAGAACGAGCTTTTTGTATCCTGCAGTCTTTGAAATGTGCTTCCCTACCGCAACACTTCCGGTGAAGCTGACAAGTTCGATGCGCTCATCCTGAACCAGTGGTTCTGCCACATTGGAAGTGGAACCGAGCAACACGCTGAGCATCCAGCCGGGTAAACCGTTGTTGTATAAAAGTTCCGCCAGACGAATGGCAGTCAGTGGCGTTTTCTCAGACGGCTTTAAAATGATGGGAGTGCCTGCTGCGATGGCTGGGCCCAGTTTGTGCGCAACCTGGTTGAGGGGATGGTTGAAGGGAGTGATGGCGACAGCCGCATTCAATGGTTCTCGCAAGGTGAAAATTTTTCGTGCCTTACCCTGAGGAGAAACATCACAACTGAAAATTTGTCCATCATCTTTCAATGCCTCCATAGCCGAGAACTGCAGCACATCACAGGCCCTTCCCACTTCGTAGAGAGTTTCTCGCATGCAGAGACCGGCTTCTGCTGTAATTAATCTGGCAAAATCTTCCTTTTTGGATTCCAGATCACGCCGAGTTTTGTCCAGTATCTCGAATCTTTGGTAGCGAGTCAGCCTGGTTCCTCCTTTGAGGGCGCATTGAATGGCTTGCTCAGTGTCTTCGGATTGGCATTCGAAAACTCTTCCTACGATGGAATTGTCATAGGGGTTTTCCACTTCGATCAGCCGGTCGGAAGTGACTGGTTGACCGGCAATATAGCAATGGTAGTCAGCTGTCATTTAGGAATGGATCTGGCTTATTGTTAAGCTAGGCCGTTGATCGTGTAGTCAAAGATTTCAAAGTTCCGCGGATCTCCCAAGCCTTTTTGGTGATATTCTGGGGTTAAAGGTCTTGAGAATATAAAGGGGACCATTTCTTCATAACGTCCTCCATGTGATCTTAATCCTACTTTCAACGCACTCAGGTCGTGGTGCGCTGGAGTGCGTCCCAACACCACGTCACGTCCGCTCATAATGATCAAATCACCCAGACGATCCTCAGGCAGTTGTAATTTGTTTGCGGCTTCCTCCTTGTGGAAAACTTCGGTGACTCCCTCTTTTGCAGCGCACCACTGAGCAATGGCTTTCTTGTCCACTGAATCAGGACAGTGAATCACAGCAAAAGACCCCAGGGCTCCGTGGTGGACCACATATGGATCAGTGATGGGTAAAATGACCGAAAACCCTTCACCAAAAGATTTGATCAGTTCCGTTTCAAGGTAAATTACTTTCGGAGACCCATCAGGATTTTGCTTTGCGTTCATTCCGTGATCGGCAGTGATCCCAACGCGAGCACCCAAATCCAGCAAATCACCAATGGCTTTATCCAGTTGATGATAAAATTCAATGGACTCCGGTGCGTCGGGTTCGTAGGTATGTTGCATGAAATCCGTTGTCGAAAGGTATAGAAAATCTGCCCTGCCTGCTTTGAGCAGCGCAACGCCAGCTTCGAGTACGTAGACACTTGCCTCTCCGCTGTAAATATAGGGTGTTTTCTTGCCGACCAGATCTTCAACATCGTCAATGCCATGTTTTGCCATGGTAGCCTGGTTGGCCTTTTCGGTTGAAAATGCAATTCCCTTTAGTTCGTGCGCAAAGATATCTCTCAGCTTTTCCTTGGCCGTCACAACGCCCACTTTGCGACCTGCATTCGCCGCTGCTGACATAATCGTTGCACTTCGAAGAAACGATGCCGAATTCATCATCACTTCCTCTCCGGTATCAGGGTTCAGGAAGTAATTCCCGCAAATCCCATGAACCTCTGGTGGACATCCGGTTACTATGGACGCGTTGTTGACATTGGTGAATGAGGGTAAGGCTCCCCGCGCTTGGCCTCGGTATCCTTCCACACTGATTTTTTTCAGGTTGGGCATGGCGTCCCGAGCCAGGGCAGCATCCAGATATGCATCCGCCGATCCATCCAGGCAAATGACTGCTATCGGAGAAGAGGGGAGTTGATAGTTGATTCCGTTGACTTCAAATGATGTGGCTTGGATCACCCGTTCGTTCATGTCCGGATAGGTTAAGGTGTTACGAGGTGCGATGGCAATGTGTTTTCAACCTTGACTTGCACTTTGTTCCAAGCGCGTTCATCTTTGAATCTTATGCATAGTGTTTTGGTCACCGGCGGAGCAGGATTCATAGGCTCCAACTTGGCTTTAGAACTGCAAAACAGGCACCCTGAAGCCTGGATTGTGGTCATGGATGATTTTAGGTCCGGGGACTTCAGGAATCTCAAGGGTTTCAAAGGCGATTGCATTGCAGGCAATGTTGCTGAAGTTGATTTTGGTAGTCGATTTCGCCAAGGGACGTTTGATGCCATTTTTCACTTGGCCTCTATTACCGACACAACCGATCAGGACCAATTCAAACAGGTCCACGACAACGTAGAGGGTTTACGTAATTTGCTTCAATGGGTGGAAAAAGACCAAACCCCCATTGTTTATGCTTCGTCTGCAGCATCTTACGGAAAGATGGACTCAGTCATGGCAGAGTCGTGTGAATTATCACCCCAAAATGCCTATGCTTTCAGTAAGGTCCAAATGGATCACCTGGCTGATTATTACCGACGTCAGCATCCAGCATGGAATTTGGTGGGAATGAGGTATTTCAACGTTTATGGACCAAGGGAGGCCCACAAACACCATATGGCCAGCATGATTTATCAGCTTTACACTCAAATGAAAGCGGGTAAGCGACCTCGAATTTTCGAGCATGGTGAACAAAAACGTGACTTTGTCTATGTCAAGGATGTGGTTGAGGCCACCTTGGCTGCTCTGGCCGTACCTGTTTCTGGCATTTATAATGTGGGTTATGGCAAGGCGGCTTCATTCAATGATGTTGTTGCCGGACTGAATAAAGCCCTGTCTGCTCATCTGGAACCCGAGTATTTCGAGAACCCTTATTCCTTCTATCAGAATTTCACTGAAGCGGATATCTCCAAAGCTCGAAAGGATTTGAAATATGATCCTGTTTTCAATCTGGACCGAGGCATTCAAGACTATGTAAGGTGGCTGGAGGGGGAAAACCAGTAGTGAATACGAAATTTGACCTCATTTATTGTTAGATTATGACCGACCCATTAAAAAACGAACCTTTGTTACCGGAAGAAGAACTTGAAGAATTGGAACCCAGTCCATGGCCAAAACGACTAAAAGTATCGGCAGGCGTCCTTCTTGCTCTGCTCATCGTTGGCTATTTTTTCATTGGCAGTTCCTTTTTCGTACGCACTTTCGTGCTCCCTGCCATCGAGAAATCGATGCTGGCAAAGGTTCAGGTCTCTGATGTCTCACTCAGTCCTTTTTCCAAAGTTGAGCTGGCTGACCTGACTTTTACACCCAACGATGGTGAGACGCTTGTTTCTGCGAAAGGCGCATTGGTTGAATACAGTTTGTTTTCTATCATCGGCGGCACCATCAAACTCAATCAACTGAAATTGGTGGATCCACAGGTGACCATCATCGAAACAGAAGATGGAACCAGCAACCTTTCATCGTGGCTGGAAAGTTTACCACCCAGTCCCAGCGCTTCATTGCCGGTTTTGGACTTAAACAACCTCTCGGTTGAAAAGGGGAAAGTCATTCTCAGAAAGCAAATAAGTGACGGGGGGCAAAACCAGATCGAACTTCTCCTGAACAATGTAAACATTGCCAGGCTTGGTCAGGAATTGGATGGCGCTCTGAATCTCGACGCCATGGCAAATGTGGTGCAATCGACTGCTCAAGGTGAGGAAACGCAATTAATGCTTTCACTGAAGCTGGATGGTGAACTTGGCTTAAACAAAGATCTGCTTCCTCAAAAATCGAGTATTAACGGGCAACTGAAAGTGGAATCAGCTTCCGGTAGCTACGCGGATATGACGGGTGTTACCGGCGCTGTGGCAATGGCCATGGTTCCCGGAAGCATTGATAACATCTCGTTGAAATTAACCAGGAACAATCAGGCTGCTGGAAATATTCAACTGAAAGGACCTCTGGATTTCGCCAAATCGGAAGGTCGCATTGTGGCATCCTTCCAGGATTTGAATCGGCAATTTCTGAATCTGCTGGGCGCTTTTGCCGGGATAGATTTCAAGGAAACGTTGATGAATGGTTCCTTGACGATGACTCTCAGTAATGGAGGCAATCTGATTGCCATGGATGCCAAGGTCCAGGGCTCCAGTTTTTCTCTCGGAATGGGTGAAAGCTCCACTCCTCCTTTGAATTTAGAATTCGATACGGTTCTTAATTTCGATGTCGATGGAGAGAAATTAGTGTTGCAACAACTTGGAGTATCCGTTGCCGAAGGTCAGACTCCGAGCATTACCGGCAATCTGGCTCAGCCCATTACTTTCAACTGGAGTGGGCAATCTGACAGTTTTCAGGAGCCGGAGTTTCAATTGAACATTGCGGAATTTGACCTTGGTAAATGGAGGGATTTTACCGCCAATTCGATTGGTGCGGGTCATTTGTTTGGGGACCTGAATCTCAAAGTTCAACAATCAGGCGCTCGCATGCAGGCTTCTTTCGATGGCGGATTTAAAGACACAACCGTGCAATGGGAGGAGCATCGGGAATCGGGCACTTCTGCCACCGTGGCCATGGGGTTGGTGATCGAAGATTATTCCAGATTTATCCTCAATCGTTTTGAAAGCGAATGGCTGAATTCAAGTGGACAAACCCTGGCTTCATTCAAAACCTCCGGTTCTTATGTGATGGGTGACGTGGGTTATAATGTCAATGCCGAGGGAAAAGCCGATTTGGCCCTACTCAAGCCATTTATTCCAGTGGACGGTCTGGCTATTGAAGAGGGAGGTGCAGAATTTTCTGCCCGGATTCAAAGTCGAAACGATGAGTTATCCGGTGTGGTTCATACAACCCTGAGGGATTATTCAGGTGATTTTGCCGGAATGCCTTTCAAACGTTACACCCTTAGCCTGAGCTCCGAATGTTCCATGCGTGGGCAGCAGTTTAATCTTGGGACTACTCAATTGGAATTCCAGGAGGACTTTAATGACGGTGGATCAATCGGTTTGCGAGGTGATCTGGATATGAAGGACATGAAAGGTTCCTTCACTGTTCAATCAACCGGCATCAATCGCTATGCCTTGAGCCCATTTTTAAGTCCTTATGCCAATCCGGAAGATCTCGCCGAAGTTGCGCTGAACATGAAAGCCAATCTCGAATTGGATATGGCGGGACAAAGCACCTTTAAAGGAAATACCAGTTTATCCAACCTTCAGGTCAAGGATCCCCAGACAGATACCATGAAGAATCTGGAAGTGGCTCTGGATCTTGATTTAGGCTGGAATTCTCAGCAACTGGACATACGGCCCAGTTCATTGAAACTGACTCCCACCACTCAGGGGGGGAATAATTTAAAATTAAGCGGCCAGTTGCCTCTGATTCCATCCCTGGCTTCCAAGGGTAATTTAATCATCGAGTCTCCTTCGATGGATCTGACTTCTTATTACGATTTAGTTTCTGGTTCCGGTGAGGAGGAGACCGAAGCAAGTGCTGATTCTGAAACGGTTACGCAACAGCCGGCCCCCGAGCCAGCTCCCCTTGAGGTCCCCATGGGGGAATTGGATGTGAAACTTGATATTGCCAAACTGATTGTTCGAGATTTGTCCGTCAAATCATTGAAGGCGCATGCGCTTTGGCAAACCAACAAATTAACCCTAAAGCCGATCAGCATGACCATCAATGAAGGACCGTTGAATGCCGATTTGGCCATGGATTTCACCAAACCCAATTGGGGTTATGCTTTGGCTTTCCAAGCTGATCAAATTCCGTTGCAGGCGTTTGCCGATACCCTTGACCCAAGCAAAAAGGGACAGGTGTCTGGCATGCTTTCTGGTCAGGCCAATTGGAGTGGCGCAGGTCTCATGGAACCCGCATTGCAGCAGAATCTGAACGGTTCAATGTCGGTCAAATACTCGGATGCCAATATCGAATTGGTCAGCCCCAAAGTCAGACTATTAATGACTCCTATCACAGCCCTGCTTCGCCTGCCAGAATTGTTGAAAGCTCCCATCAATGGAATCGAAACCAACCTTAAAGTGGAAAAACAAACACTGGCCTTAAATGAATTCAAGGTTCTTTCCGATGCGTTCCAGGTTCAAGCAGCAGGGGATATACCTTTGGATAATGTGCTGACTAACAGCGTTCTGAATTTGCCTGTTGGTTTTTATCTGGAACGCTCCATTGCGAAGAAATCAAGCCTGATTCCTTCCGGTGCACCCAAGGATACTCCATTTGTGAAGTTACCGGATTTTGTGAAAATGGAAGGAACCATTGGCGCACCTAAAACCAAAACCGACAAACTTGTATTATCGGGAATGTTGATGAAGTCGGCTGCCGGGCTTCCATTGAACGTTGGGGAAGGGGCGGTAAATGTGCTGAAAGATGTGGGTGGATTCCTCACTGGTGATTCCAAAAAATCTGATGCTGATAAGGATGGGAAAGTTGAAGAAGACTCCGGCGGAGTGCTGGAACAGGTGAATCCATTGAAACTGTTCAACAACTTCCGAAAGCGTGGAGCTGAAGAAGATCAATAGGCAACCAAACCGACAACTATGGAACCCTTTAAATACGCCCTGCTGGTCCTTTGTGTTTGCATCTTATCGGGGTGCGGCTCATCGGAAGAAGAAGCCAAAGCATCAAAGGAGAATGAAGCTGCTCAAGTGTCCGATGATGGAAATCCTCTCACCGCACCTGTCGACTACTTGGGGGCGGTCAACAAGGCAAACAAATACGCCAACAAATCGATCGAACTTGCTCAAGTCAACAAAGCCATGCAGGAGTTCAAAATCATTGAAGGACGTAACCCCAAAAACCTGGCTGAACTTGTTGAAGCAGATTTTCTCGCACAAGTCCCGCAGGCTCCCTACGGCATGGAGGTAAAATACGATTCCCAGACAGGGGTTGTGAGTATTGTTCCCAAGCAATCCCAGTGAGATACAGCTTATCTCTTCTGCAAAAAATCTTGCGGTTTACAACCGTACTTTAAAAGTTTCGTCCTTTTTCACAGAAAGGGCAAACCCGGCCATGATTTGAGGGATCTTCTCGAGGTCCTTGAGGTTGACCATTTCAACAGGTGAATGCATGTAGCGATTGGGGAGACTGATGAGTGCACTTGGAATGCCTCCTCGGGTCCAGAAGATGACATCAGTGTCCGTTCCACTGGTGCTGGAAACGGCTTCATGTTGAACGTCTATCTTTAACTTCCTGGCCACCTGTTCCAACTTTTCCACAACTACCGGGTGGTTGGGACCTCCATGGGTGAGGCTTGGACCTTTACCCATTTGGACATCACCGTGCATGGCTTTGTTTACGGTTGGGTAGTCTGTCGCATGAGTCACGTCGGTGACAATGGCCACATCCGGATTGAGGGAGTAGGCAATTTGGCGTGCACCCAAACAACCTCCTTCTTCCATGACATTGGAAACCACGCATACTTCTGCCTTTAATTTCTTGCGATCTTTGTGAATGAGTTTGAGAGCCTCTGCGATGGCGAAAGTTCCCACTCGGTTATCAAAGGCACGCGCGACCGCAAGATCGTTTCTCAACATCTCGAAATGGTTGTTAATCGTGATGGGATTTCCAATCTTTACCAACTTCATGGCTTCAGCCTTGGATGAAACTCCTATGTCCACAAAGAGATCATGAATTTGCGGTTTTTTGTCTGAGTTATCCATTTTGGATAAGTGAGGCGCTACATTGCCGATCACTCCTGTTACCGGTCCCTTGGCAGTATGGATGACGACGCGCTGTGCTTTTGAAACTGTTGCATCCACACCCCCCATGCGTCTCACGTAAATAAAACCATTTTCATCAATATAATTGACCGCCAAAGCGATCTCATCTGCGTGGGCTGCCAGCATGATCCGGGGGGATCCACCCTTGTTCAATACCGCCACCGTATTGCCGTAGGCGTCATTCCATGTTTCATCGGCATAGGGTTTGACATAATCCAGCCACACCCGTTGGCCTTTGACTTCATGACCTATGGGGCTCGGAGTGTTGACCAATGTTTCCAGAAATTTCAGCGCTTCCTTTTTCATATGTTATTTCGTTCAGATTGATTGCGGATACGGATGAGTTCAAGTTGTTTTAAAGATCTAAATTATTTTACTCGATCTTGGAAAAGTTTAAACGTGGTGTTAGAGAATATGATACCAACATGTTGAATGAATGAATCTGATATTAAGTTATTGTTTTGGAATGTAGTATTAATGTAAAGTAGTCAAGTGTTTAGTGATCAAATGAATAACTCAGACAAATGCCAAACTGGTAACGGGGGCAGGAGGGCGGCGATCTTACATCAATTAGGACTTCATATTCGTTTCAGCTCTTTTGACCATTTCCGAAATGGTTTTGCAACTTGCTTGTTACTGTTTGCTTTCTCTTTTTCAAAACCTCTATTGGCTGAAACTTATTCGCTCACTGACTATTTTCCAGATATATCTGCGGATGCCGCTGAGTTCTCAGGTACTTTTTTAAATTCAGATGGTGAAACCCCCATTAAAATGACTTTTGGCGGGGTCGATCCAAATAAATATTTAGTTAATATTACAACGGTTCAAGGTGGCGAAATGATCAAAATGGAATTTGATATTTCACCACAGGGATTCCGGTGGTTGGGAACTGATTATCAGTTATATGATTTGGTGGAGACAGCTTTTCCTCCAGTAATCCTAGTTCCTAACAACCTTCAGAGTGGTGCGACATACCCTTTCTTTTCGAGATACCAATCGAAACAAGGTTTCATTACGATTGTCAGCCAGTCAAATGGACACGCTGAAATAGGGGAACGCTTGGAAATGGTTTCCATAAATGACGAAATGGTGGAGGTTTTGCGTGTCGTTATTACCAGTAATTGGCGTGAGAGTTGGCCGCTAGGGGTCATATCAGGAACCACCGTTAGAGAGTGGTTGTTGGCGGAGGGAATAGGCCCAGTCTCAATTACTGAGGAAAGGATTACCAATGGGGTTCCTTCTCAGACTCAAAAAATCGTTCTTACTCGTGACTCTTTTCCTACGTTAACTGGCCCTGGGGATTTTCAGCTCTTGATGCCTGAAAATGAATCTGAATTCCCTTTTGGTCAAACTCCTCAGGAATTTCGGTGGCAAGCATCCGCTGAAGCAGACAGATATGACGTTTATTTTTCAAAGCAAGGAGATTCAGTAGCAACTTTAGTAGCTGAAGGGGTATCCACACCTGTTTGGAGACCAGATGAACCAATCGCATCTGGCAAGTGGTATTGGCATGTTGTGGCAAGCAACTCGATAGGAACCAGAACATCAGAAACTCGTGAATTTACCATAAATTCTGAAAATGATGGAATGCCTCCACGATCGTTTAGTCTGAGTAATCTTGGTACACTTGGCCTAATTACTATTGAGGGTAGACCTGCTAGACCTGAAGAAGCATTTGTCCAATTGAGCTTGTTAAATGGTCAATTGGTTGGAGAAAAAGTTCCCATATTGGATAAGGGGCTTTTTCTTGGTAACGTTTCACTCGATGGCTTGTCCGGGGTTACTAGTTTTATGCTGGCAGCTTTCCTCCATGATTCAAATCAAATAGTTGGTTATTCTGAACCGTTCACAGTTGCTCTGGGTGACGGTCTATCTCCAATAATGAGCCTTCCTATGAGTTTTTCTGGTGTCGATATAAGATTTCTTGGGCCTCCGATGCCTTGGGAACTACCGGATTTACTTGAAGGTTTACCCTTTCCTTTAGACAAAAATGTATATCCATTGTCCGAACAGGTAACTCGTTTCGATTGGTCAAATGTTGTGTCGGCTACTTGGTATGATATATATTTATCCTACAACGACCCATCAGCAAACCAATTGGTTGCTGAAAATTTGAGAACGCCCAGTTGGGAAACTTCAGAACCCCTTGGTGAGGGCAAGTGGTATTGGAAAGTCGTGGCCCATACCACACGGGGCCAAGAAACAAGTCCTGTGTGGCAGTTTGAAGTTATAGACGGCGTTTCTAATGACCCGCCTGAATTATTAAAACCAAGCAACGAGTCTGTACACCTCATTTCTCAACCACCAAATGAATTCACTTGGACTGCTCTGCCTGGTGCTGATTCCTATGATTTGCTTTTCACAAAACAAGGCGATCCGGAAGTTTCAGTGTGGGCAGAAGGTTTGACTGATAATCGGTGGGTGCCCGAACGACCATTTGAACAGGCTAGATGGTATTGGAAAGTACGAGCCAATTTTCCAGACGCGACAATTGAGTCTGAGGTCAGTAATTTCGAAGTCCTCGAGGCATTAGAAGTGCCCGGACCACTTGCCTTGGAAATTCCGTATGATGCTGAAATATTCCCCTTTGGGTTCACACCCCTGGATCTGCGATGGCTTCATTCTACTAACGCGACTCGATATGAGGTTTTGCTTGGAGAGAAAAATAATCCTGATTCATTACGTGTGATTTCTAAAAACCTGACCAACAATCATTGGCGTATTCAAGAAGACTTGGAGGAAGGGGTGTGGCAGTGGAAAGTGATAGCCTACAATTGGATAGGGGAAAGGGAAAGTTCCACAAGAGAGTTTCATGTTGTAAAGAAACCACATGATTTTGCTCTCCAATTTCCTGAGAATGAGTTTTCCTATTCCAATGGAGATTTTCCAAATCGATTTTCCTGGACCAGCTCTTTAAACGCGACCAGCTATGACGTTTATCTTGCCAAACAAGGGGATAACGAAGCGGAACTTGTCGCTAGCGGATTAAAGGAGCCCTCTTGGCTTGTAGATCGTAACATTACAAAAGGTAAATGGTTCTGGAAAATTGTGGCTAGAAATGTTGCAGGAGATACTGAGTCGAATGTTTGGAGCTTTTTTGCTGAGTCAGATCTAACCTCGATACCTGATGGTCCCGGTAACACTCCAGGTCAAGACTTCTCCTTTTCAGTTCCTGTCAATATTCTGAATTCAACGGACCCGCAGGGCGGACAAGTATCCATATCATGGTTTGGAGTTGAGGGTTTACGATATCGAGTTCAATTTAAGAATAGTCTGCAAGATTCTGATTGGTTGAGTTTTGAAAATGATGACCGAATTGGAAGTAATGCAGCCCAATACGTACAGCTTGATTTTTCAGAGTCGGAATATCGTTTCTTTCGAATACTTGCGGTTGGTCAGGAACCCAAAAGTATCTCAGAATTGGATATGTCATTTTTACCTATTCCTGCCGGTAAATTCATGATGGGAAGTTCCACAGAGGAGGAAGGTAGAGACAGCGACGAAGGTCCACAAACAGTGGTTGAAATTAGCCGCCCTTTTTGGTTAGGGGAAACAGAGGTGACTCAGGCACAATGGCAAACTGTCATGGGGACCCAGCCGAGTTCATTTACGGGAGATATTCAGCTTCCTGTTGAACAGGTGAGTTGGCACGATGCCATGGCATATTGTGAGGTGTTAAACGAGATATATGCAGATCGATTGCCCACTGGCTACCACTACACTCTACCTTCCGAAGCTCAATGGGAGTATGCTTGCCGTGCAACGACTGAAACAAGGTTTTACTTTGGAGATGATGTTGGTGAGCAGGAAATAGCACAATACGCTTGGTATGAGAGCAACAGTGGTAGCCAGACGCATCCGGTTGGCGGTAAAGAGCCAAATTCATACGGACTGTTTGATATGCACGGAAATGTTTGGGAATGGTGTCAGGATTGGATCGGTCCTTATTCCGGTGGGACTCTGACTGATCCTTTGGGCATTGAAACCGGCGTGAGTAAGGTTTTTCGTGGGGGTAGTTGGTATGATACCGCATGGAGTTGTCGATCCGCCGAGCGTGACAGAAGAGTTCCTGGGTTTAAAAGCTCTAATCTAGGTTTTAGGGTAGCCATCAGTTCACTCCCTTCCGGTAGTCCCATTAACATACCTGAATTAGGTTTACGCTTGCTACCTATCAGATCTGGTAAATTCCTAATGGGTAGTCCCGTCGAGGAAAGCGGTAGAGATAGTGATGAAGGACCCCAGACGGATGTTGAAATTAGTCGTCCTTTTTGGCTTGGAGAAACAGAAGTAACGCAAGCACAGTGGCAAACAATCATGGGCGTGCAGCCCAGTGCATTTGGTGGAGATTCCCGGCTTCCTGTCGAACAGGTGAGTTGGCACGATGCCGTGGCGTTCTGTCAGCAACTGAATCAGCGATATTCAAATCTGGTGCCTGCTGGATACCACTTTAATTTGCCTACAGAAGCTCAGTGGGAATACGCCTGTCGTGCGGACACAATAACAAGGTTTTATTTTGGTAAGGACTCCGATTCTCATAACCTTGGGCAGTATGCCTGGTATGAAACAAACAGTGATAACAGGACACAGATTGTTGCTGGAAAGTTGCCTAATGATTGGGGGTTATACGATATGTACGGGAACGTGTGGGAATGGTGCCGGGATTGGATCACTCCCTATGCCGGAGGTGAGCTGATAGACCCTCTGGGTTCTATGACTGGACAAAGTAAAGTTTTCCGGGGAGGTAGTTGGTATGATAATGCAGTAAGTTGCAGGTCAGCTGAACGCGACAGGAGAACACCCGGATTCAAAAGTTCCAACCTGGGTTTGAGAATAGCCCTGGTCCCGTTAGCTGAAAATTTGTCGACCACTATTGAGGGGCAAACCTATGTCAGTGGAGCAAGGGTTGAATTTTTCGATCATAATGGAATCAGTCTAGGAACAACAGTTACAGATGATGATGGGCGGTATCAATTCGATCTGGATCAAATTTCTGAGCAAGGCATTCGTCTTGCCCTTTCCGGTGGAGAACTTTTTGATGAGACCTTTACCGGGACACTCTCTGCCCTCTATTTTCCGCCAGACGATATTTTAAATTGGAACCTAACTCCTGTAACGACCTTGGTTGCAACCATGGCGATGGAACACCCTGATTTCCAGACGGCCCCATTCAATACCCGTAACCAGATGATTCGTGAGGTGGCAGACATTCCATTAATTGAACAGTCTGAGTGGTTTTTGCTGGAAAATGAGTTTTTTCGTGGAGGTGATAATCTCTTGAATTCAATTCCCCTCGATCCTGAATTGAACTATGAAACTTTGATTGAGTCTATCGAGCGGGAGGAATTTGCTCAAAGTTGGTTTGAATTCTTTCCATATATTCAGGGAGGTATCATCGAGGCTTCCTTTGGTGATACTTTGCTTTTCGGACGTGACTACGCGCAAACCATCGATCCACTCGTGTCTGATGAAAGCGAAGGTGAATTGCAATATGAACTTGTATCAGGTCCATCCGGGCTGACTGTGGACGAAGCTGGAAACTTGCTTTGGCCTGCTGAAAATCAACAGCAACCAGGATCTTTTCCGATTAAAGTCAAAATTAGCAATAAAAACCAAGGGGGGGCTTTTGTCGCCGATGGAATAGTGGCTCTCAAAGCAGCCCAGGTGGTTGCACAAGGTATCATTGGTCCAGACGGCGGTTCTGTTTATGATGATCATTTGGATTATGTCCTTATCGTACCTCAAGGGGCGGCAAACCCTTCCACCTTGTTTGAAATTATTGTTTATTACACGGACGATCGTAAGCTTCAGGTTTCTTACAGAACCGATCGCCCTCTTGCAGACGAGTCAGCTTTGGTAGAGCTAAATATTTCCAACGAAGTGAGACTCCTTTCTGATACAGGACCCAGAGCTTTGAATAAGCAGCATCCACGAACAGCTCAAGTGCGTTCCTCAGACTTCGACTGGGTGGAATTGGATGTTTTTAAAGGGGATTATATGAGTGCGCGGGTATGGTTGACGAATCCATTAATAGGTGTGAATCCCTGGACTCCTTCTCATGTGAAAATCAAGAATCGACTTCCTATTGGGTCGCCGCTCTTTTGCCCTCCTGATTACGAATTGTCCTTACAGGAGGATGCTGCTGTTTTGGAAGCTCTACAATCCTGGGAAAACATTCAATCAGATGAAGCTTTTAATGAAGCTCAACCAGTTGTGTTTATTAATGGATTTACCAAAGGAGGAGGCCTGCCGGAGAGAGATTATTGGGGTGAAAGTGAGTCTAATTTTCTATTACAGCTCCAAAAAATTAAAAATGCCAATGGTCATTATAAATACATTGTTTTCAATTTTCGCTGGCGGACAAATACTAGATTCGATGATGCTGCGGCTGACTTGGGCAGAGCCATCGGGAAAATCCGAAATATAACAGGAAGAAACGTTCATTTGGTTGCGCATTCATTTGGTGGACTGCTGGCTCGCTCCTATCTTCAAAATCAGGCTAATGATTATTCTTACCGTGAAGATGTCGAGGGACTCATCACCATGGGGACACCGCATAATGGCATCTTTCCGTCTGGGGCTCAGCAAGCAATCAATGGGGAAAATATCAGTTTTCCTAAGGGGTTCGACGGGACTGCAGCCAACCTTATAGGTCCTCTGAATTTGCAGCTAAGTGGGTTTCAGGCCGGTTTTAGTGCTCTGCCCTTGTTTTACATCAATTTGATGGATTCTATTTATGACGACGATCTGACTACCCCGGGTAATTTGATTTATCGTCTGGCTGATTTGGAAAATAACCCGTTGCCCGTCGAATCCAAAATTATCATTGGTTTAAAAAAAGAATCCACAGGTCTAACCCTGTTTCAGGTATGGGGAGATGGGGACGGCCTCATTTCTTTTGAGGGGCAACGGTTTCACCCGTCATTGATTGATGAGCAATTGGCTCATAGTGGGATCAATGTGAGCAAGGATTTTCCCGTTATTGAAAAAGTGATACCTGAGGTAGCCCAAACGAATACACGGGCGGATTGGTCTTCGAGGGGGTACAAGCACAGCTCAAGTCTTGTCACTGGATCATCCAGGCTGAACTTTATTCAGAGCACATTGAAGGGGGCCACTCCATTGCAACATGAGTTTTTTCAGGAAATATTGGATTGGATTGATAATAAACCCTCTGCCGCAAGCCCTGTGGAGGCAATTGAGCTTTCAGGGAGACTCGTCAATGCAGGTAGTGGGCATCCCATTGATAGTGGTGGAAGTGTCTATTTGATTGAACACGGACGGATTATCGACGTTACTCAGATCAATTCACAGGGGCAGTTCAAATTCAATAGCATCTATCTTGACCTTCCTGGAGATTTACAATTGATGCTTGTAGCGGATGGCTTTTTAGATCGCACGGTGTCTTTGCAAAACTTGCTAATCAATCAGGTAGGAAATAATCAAAACCAAGTGGAAGATCTATCCTTGTATTCAAAGAATGAACAAGGAGTTGCTTTGGTATTTCAAGTAAATGATGCTCAGAATTCATCCCCTGTGTCTGATGCTATAGTTCGAATATACAGGGAGGACACACTCATTTCGCCCATCTTTGAGCTAGTTGCCGGACCCGATGGAAAGGCTGAATCAGCCACTTTGCCTAATGGATCATATTCAATTAACATCAGCCACCCATCATTCACATCCAAGGAGCTTGAGATAGGCGTGCTACATACCAGGGATGGTGAAAGGAAAGTGCTCACCATAGGGATGTATAAGGGAATCTCATCACCCGAAATGAATATGCCTATCGTTATACCATCATTGGATATGAAATTGGTCCCTATCCCTGCGGACACTTTTGTGATGGGGAGCCCTAATGAGGAATTTGGCCGTTGGAATGATGAAGGCCCGTTAACGACGGTGACGATTTCCAGACCTTTTTGGATGGGGGAAACGGAAGTGACCCAAGGTCAGTGGCAGGCAGTGATGGGGGACAACCCAAGCAGTTTTACTGGAAATGACCAATTGCCGGTCGAAAGCGTAAGCTGGGTTGATGCTATGGCTTTTTGCAGGAAGTTAGATGAGCTTTATGGAGGTGCTTTACCATCTGGCTACCGTTATTCATTACCCACCGAAGCGCAGTGGGAGTATGCATGCCGGGCAGGATCTCAGACACAGTTTTTTTATGGAGATGATCCAAGTTACAGTCAATTGTCGCAATATGCTTGGTATTCAGGAAACAGTGGCAGTAAGACTCAGCCAGTGGGAGAGAAATTACCTAATCGTTGGGAGCTTTTTGATATGCTAGGAAATGTGTTGGAATGGTGTGCAGATTGGTATGAACATAGATATACTGGAGGAAGCATAACCGATCCACAAGGTCCACAGTTTGGTTCGGAACGAGTGTCTCGAGGGGGTAGTTGGGTCAACGATCCTTGGGGATGCCGGTCGGCAGATCGCTTCAGGAGGAGCCCAGGCTACACACAGGACCGCTTCGGCTTCCGCGTGGCCGTAATTAATGTCTCCACTCAATAAAAAGTATGCATCAAAGCGAACCTTTCGAGGATTTTGGCAAGGTGATTTCTAGCGCTAATCCCAGAATAAGCGATTTAAACTAGAATAATCTTCCTTTTTGGCAAAGGTTCTATTTCCCCAGACAAAACTGGCTGAAGATTGAGTCCAGAAGATTTTCTGTGCTGGTTTCCCCAACAATTTCCCCAACCGCACTCACAGCAATCCTTAGATCCATTGCGATCAATTCCAATTCCAGGCCGCTTTTGAGTCCATCCTCGACCACCTGGAGAGATGATCTTGACCTCAATAGGGCGTCCTGGTGTCGACTATTGATCATGACTTGGTTCATCTCTGCCCTTATGTTGCCCGACCAGACTTCTTTGATGATGGCATCCTTGAGTGAATCGATTCCTAAACCGTTGGTGCAGGACACTGAAATCCATGGATGATCTTTCTCCACTGAATAAGAATGATGGGGTGATAAATCAGTTTTGTTCAGGATGTGTAAACAAGGTTTGGATGATTGTTTTTCAAGAAAATGAAGATCCTCCGTGTGCAATGGTGCGGTTCCGTCCACGATGTGGAGGATCAATTCTGCTTGATCCATACTTTTTCGACTGCGTCGAATGCCTTCCTGTTCGATGACATCATCCGCATCTCGAAGACCCGCTGTATCGACAAAAATAATGGGTAGTCCACGAATGTTGGCCGTTTCTTCGATGGTGTCTCGAGTGGTTCCTTCTATGTCGGAGACTATGGCTCGTTCATGACCAAGCAGAATATTCAGTAAGCTGGATTTACCAGCATTGGGGCGGCCCACAATCGCTGCTCGAATTCCGCGTCTTAGAATGCGGCCCTCGTCCGCAGTAGAAAGTAACTGATCAATAAAATGATGTGTTTCCCGGATACGTTGAATCATCTGATCAGTCGTATCAGGCGAGATGTCTTCATCCGGGAAATCAATATGTGCCTCAATATGTGCCAGGATCGATATTAACTGAGAACGTAATTCTTTGATTTTATCACTTAATTTTCCAGCCAGTTGCTCATTCGCAGCCTGCAGTGCCAGTTCGGTTCTTGAGTGAATGACATCCGCCACGGCCTCGGCCTGTGTTAGATCAATGCGGCCATTGAGAAAAGCCCGCATGGTAAATTCACCCGGTTCGGCGAGTCGGGCACCGTGGTGGAGTAGGGTGTCCAATACCAGTTTGGCTGGCAATGTCCCTCCATGGGTGGAAATCTCGACGACATTTTCCTTCGTGAAAGTGCGCGGTGCACGAAAGACGCTCACCATGACCTCGTCCACGATCCGATCGTTTTGACGAATATGTCCGTATTGAATCGTATGGGTGGAAGCCAGGTTCGTTTTTTTGGATGATTTTCCAAGCGGCTCAAAACAGTGATCAACAATGTCAAAAGCATCGCTTCCCGAAACCCTTAGTACAGCCAGACCAGCTTCGCCCACCGGGGTGGCGATGGCGGCAATGGTATCCTCCAATGATTGAAGATTTCTATCCATGAGAACAAGCCAAGGGAACCATCATTCACGGTGTCCGTGACAATTGCCCCTTGCATTTTCCGATTCGCGTCCCAGTAAAAACAAGCGTGCTTTCTGGTAGCTTTTTTTATGCAGGTAATGGAGCAGGGAAGGGTCGCTGTTTTTGGGGAGTTGTGCGGTCAAATCATCAATTTGTTGAAAAAGAGATGCCAGGTCCGGTTTTCCTGTTTTTGCCGCCAGTTGATCAACCGCATCTTCAAGCTCATTAAGTCGATCCAAAATGTCTGATTCAATCTTTGTCATGAAGGCAAGTTATCATTGTTGCATGCCTGTCTGGCAATATTGAATTTCTAAATTCATATCGATTGGGGAACGGCCTTAGCCCAGGTTCTGTTTTCCCAATATTTAAATGTTTGTTGGATTTTAAAAGTGACTTTCCAATTTTAAGGACATCATTATTCTGTCTGAAGTTTCCGGTGATTTATGTGTGGACGATATTCCTATACAGGCAACCCCAATCATGTAACAACTCGGCTGGGAATTCCTTCGATTCCATCAGAGCCACGTTACAACATAGCCCCCGGCCAGCATGCCGTGGTGATTAGGAGTGTTGAAGGCCACCCTCCTGCATTGGACAAATTACAATGGGGATTGATCCCTTTCTGGGCAAAGGATCCTTCCATTGCTTTTAAAACCATCAATGCACGGTCCGAAAAGGCAGATACGACGGCCAGTTTTAAAACACCCTTACGGTACCGGCGTTGTTTGGTATTGCTGGACAGCTTTTTTGAATGGAAAAAGTTTGGACGTGAGAAACAGCCCTGGAGGATTTTGTTGCAAGATGAATCCACCTTTGCGGTGGCAGGGCTTTGGGATCATTGGAATCGACCGGATGGAGCGGTCATCGAAACATTCACCATCCTGACGACCGCTGCTAATTCTCTGATCAGCGATATTCATGATCGAATGCCCGTGATATTGCCTGCTGAAACCTGGGCCACCTGGTTGGATCAAAAAGTCAATCAACCGGCTTCGGTTCAACCTTTTTTCAAACCTTATTCAGCTGACCTGATGAAGACTCACCCGGTTTCAGATCGAGTCAATAAAGTTGAGCACGACGACCCCGAATGCATTCTCTCGGTACCACCCCCGCCCGAACAGCAGGATTTATTCAGTTTATAGCTTAATCCTCAGAGTGGGCTTGTGTCCCGCTTGTTGTTAAGTCTAAACTTGGCAAGATTCAGCAGCCATCATGAGCAGGACAACATCTCAATCACGTACAGTTTGCTTGATCGCCAATGGCGATTTACGACTTTCCGCCAACCAAAAGTGCTGGAAGGAACAAAAGAAAATGGAAGACACCCTGACCCGGGCATTGCGGGGTGAGGGTTGGAAGGTGGTGCGCGGTCATCGCTATGATGCGATCAAAAAACATGGATTTATCGATTCTCAAAAAATGGGAATGGAGGTCTTTCGTAATATAGACCCCAAGATGCCGCTCATTGTGGCTGAATCCGTTTGGCAATACAGTCAGCACATTTTGCCGGGGCTTTCCACCCACCTTGGACCTATCCTGACGGTGGCTAATTGGAGTGGAACTTGGCCTGGGTTGGTGGGGATGTTGAATTTAAATGGTTCCCTAACCAAAATGGGTGTCGAATACAGCACACTTTGGAGTGAAGCTTTCAAAGATCGCTTTTTTCTCGATGGTCTCAGGCAATGGTTGGAGGAAGGCACCATTGATCACGACCAAAGTCATGTCCGTCCTCTGAGTGTGTTGAAGCTGCCCAAGGATGATTTGTCCATTGGACGTGAGGCAGCCAGGGCTCTCAAAACTCGAAAGGCCATCATGGGAGTTTTTGATGAGGGTTGTATGGGGATGCACAATGCCATTATCCCTGACGAATTGTTGAATCCGGTGGGCGTGTTCAAGGAGCGATTAAGTCAATCGGCGCTCTATGCCGCAACCCAGGAAGTTTCGGATGAAGTGGCCCAATCTGTTTATGCCTGGCTCAAGAAAAAGGGCATGAAATTCAATTTGGGCACCGACGAAGCTACCGAACTTACGGAATCCCAGGTGCTCTTGCAGTGTAAAATGTATGTGGCCGCTCTCAGGATCGCTGATGAATTTGGTTGCGACACGATTGGGATTCAATATCAACAAGGATTAAAGGATTTGCTCCCTGCCAGTGACTTGGTGGAAGGATTGTTGAACAATACGGACCGACCACCCGTTCTCAGCCCTGAAACAGGGGAAGAATTATTCAAGAGAAGTGCTCTTCCGCATTTTAATGAAGTGGATGAGTGCGCTGGACTTGATGCCCTTGTAACTCATCGCCTGTGGAATCAATTGGGGTGGGCTCCGGAAACGACCTTACATGATCTTCGCTGGGGAGCTCACTACAAAGGAGGAGGGATAAACGATTATGTATGGGTTTTCCTCATCAGCGGAGCTGCACCTCCGGCTCATTTTACGGGTGGTTTCAAAGGGGCCTCGAGTGAGCGGCAACCTCCAATGTATTTTCGTTTGGGAGGAGGGACCGTGAAGGGAATCTCCAAATCCGGCTGGATCGTCTGGAGTCGTGTGTTTGTAAAGGACGGAAGATTAAAGTGCGATTTGGGAGTGGCCGAAGTGGTAAAACTTCCCGAAGCCGAGACGGAAAGAAGATGGCAGGAAACGACGCCTCAATGGCCCATTATGCATGCCGTATTAAAAGGGGTTTCTCGTGATCAAATGATGGCCCGGCATCAATCCAACCATATCCAGGTGGTTTATGCTCCCAATAAAAAGCAGGCTCATAGAGGTTGCCGGATCAAGGCCGCTGCCATGCAGGCTCTCGGGTTGGAGACTTATCTTTGTGGAGAGGTTGATCTTGGTTGAGAGGCAACCAAGTGTTTTATTCGTTCATCAAATCACCTTTCTCTGCCAGTTTTTACCATGGATAACGAACCTAGTCCCGCTGTCTCTTCATCTGGATTTGCCCCATCGCGTTGGTTGCGTCAGTTATATGACTGGACGATTGCATGGGCTGAGAAACCACAGGGAACTTGGGCCTTGTTTTTTATCGCATTTGCTGAGTCTTCCTTTTTTCCAATTCCACCCGATGTACTACTCATCGCTCTGAGCGTCGGTGCCGTCACAAAATCTTTCCGTTTTGCTGCAATTTGCACCTTGGGTTCATTGATGGGAGGAGCGGTGGGTTATGGCATCGGAGCCTTTGGTTTTGAGGCGATTGGAGAACCGATTGTTAAAGCTTATCACGGTGAGTCGCTAATGGAAGTAATCAAGGATAAATATGACAGACTTGGATTTTGGGGAATTCTTGTGGCAGCAGTGTCCCCCATTCCGTATAAATTGTTTACCATCTCATCTGGCGTTTTTAAGTTCTCGTTTGGTGAATTCATGCTGGCTTCTTTACTTGGTCGTTCTCTCAGATTCTTTGCCGTCGCAGGTTTGATGTACGCCTTTGGTCCACGTATCAAAAGTTTTATTGAAAAATACTTCAATTGGTGTGCCTGGGCTTTCTTGGTCCTTTTGATTGGAGGGTTCGCTTTACTGAAATACCTCAAGTGAATTTCAATAGGTTCCACACTTATCCATCCCTCACTTCTTGACCGGAATGACTTCAGAAGTCCTTCCTGAGCAGTAGGGCATTTTGACTTTTCATTTAGTAATCAATAGAGTGATCTCTTGGTTTATAGAAGGTGAGGCTTGGTGAAATAAGATATCCTTTTTTCCGTCAAGATTTAGGTCTACCAGTCGAGCATTCTGTTCATTCGTGGGTATGTTGACTCTAAATTTTTGAGCTTGTTTTGCAAACAGGGTTTTTCCTTGGATGCCTTCATAAATTCTCAATTCCTTCCAGTCATATCCGACAGCTAAATCCAAGAACCTGTCACCATTAATGTCCCCAATCAAAACCGAAGGAAAGAAAGGTCCGTTTTTTGAAAACCAATGTGATTTGGGCGCAATCCTTCTCGTGGTGGTTGGCTTAGGAGGATATTTTCCATTGTTCATGAGGTAAAATTCAAGATCCAGATCGATAGTATTTGCGGTCAATGCTTCGAACATATCACCAATCCCTGCGTCTACACTGGTGAGGATCAGATCAAGTTGACCGTCCCCGTTAAGATCCTGAAATTGATGGTTGGAATATTCCTTGGGTTGTTTTCCAGATGGACTCACGGTGGATGCAGCTGCTTTGGGAATTCCAATACCCGAGGGTGTTGGCTGGCTCATATGGGTTTCGATGACGATCTTTAAGCGGAGCAAGCTCCTTCCCTCAAGCGAGTGTGTGATTAAATCAGAGTAACCGTCAGCGTTTAAATCCTGGAAAGATGCAAGTGCTGTTTGTTTTATTTTTTTTCTGAAACCAAGAAGCAGTTTCATCATGTTGTCACCCTCTTTTTCCAATTGCTGAGATCCGGTCCCGACGCTTTGTATTTTAATTGGACATGAAACTTTGGTGGGGGCGATGTGGAACCTGTTATCTTCGTTTTGTAGGAATACTTTGAATTCCCCCGATTGCCAAAAAACAAGGTCAGTTTTTTGATCCAAATTCCAGTCGACGTTGTGAATTTTTTGAATCTGTTCTCGGCGGAAATCAAGCCCTTCAGATCTTGATGGATCAGCTATGATGAATGCATCCGAGAAGGAACCGTCCATTTTCTGAAGGTAAATTTCAATACGATCAGGCAGAAGAAGAATACAGTCATCCTGACCATCATGATTCAAATCCCTTAAGAAATCTAATGGCGAAATGGATTGAATGGCATCATTTTCTGGGTTCAGTTCTTTCTCAATAACGGTCTTTGTATTTTTTGTATCTGGATCAAAAAGCAAAATGCCTTGATCTGTGTAAAACGCCAAATATTCCTGACCTTGAATCATCCCTTTATCTAAATGCTGGATGTCAACCTGAACACTTGATTTCAAGCTGAGATTCCATTCCTTGCCTTGATCAGAATATATTTCAATTTCTGATTTGGACTCACCGGTGGGACAAGCCAAAGCGATGTCGGTGGATGCATTGCCTAAAAAGGAACCAGTAATCAGAGTTGCATGTTTGGGCAATCTGGAACGGATTTTATACTCCTCAAATTCAACGCCATTGGATGCATGAGATTCTGATAGATGGTGAAGATTCGCTTCCGATCTTACGCTGTTTATTGAGGCGAAAAAAAGCATTCCGATAACAGCTCCATTCCAGGTATTAAGACGTTTACCTATGGCCACATGATTCATACTACAATCCCCGCAATAACAATGCCAAATCATGGTAATTTACTTAACGTGCAGAGCATCAATTGATATTGAATTTTGAACATCTTCTTTAATGGGGATCCATCCATTGGATTCATACAAAAAATGTAGATCAAATGTACGTGGGGTGTAAGCTTGAGTAACCCGTGAACCCACCATTTGGATAAGCTTATCTTTGCCAAGGTTTTTTATCTTCTCATCGTTATGAATTTTCTGTGCCTTTCTGAATCGCTTCACCCCATTATCTGTCAGGATTCCGGGGCACTTATGTGGTTTAAACGGAAAAATAATTTCCAGGATAGCTGGCATCACATATGCTAATTTAAGACTTATGAATAATCAGCTTAAGGGAATCACAACCGTTTGGAGTGCCCTGATTTGTTTATTGACGCTATGGAACCACGTTTCTGCAGTGGAACCAGCTTCATTCATGCGCTTTGTCAAATCAGGCAAGGATGAAGGTCGGGTCGATACCGCCATCCAGACCTACCGCCATCCCTCGGGTGTTGAAGTCGCCTTGATCAGTGCAGTGCATATTGGTGATAAATCTTATTATGATCAATTAAACGAAAGGTTCAAATCCTATGACGCTGTTCTTTATGAAATGATCAAAGATGAGGATGTTGACCCGACAGAGCTTTCGGGCAGCGGGCACCCGATCAGCCAGATGCAGATGGGGATGAAGTCTCTTTTGGGGCTGGAATTTCAACTAGAGGGAATAGATTACAGCGTTAAGAATTTCGTCCATGCGGATCTCGACCCAGCCACATTTTCCAGGCTCCAAGGAGAGAAAGGTGAAAGCTTTTTCACCCTGGCTCTCCAGTCGTTTTTTCAGGAGAAGAGAATGATGGCAAGTGGTCAGCTTCAGGGGTTGGATGGTATCGGATTGCTTTTTGCTCTGGCCAGTGATGATCGCGAACACACTCTGAAATGGATGTTTGCTCAACAGTTGAATGAATTGGAATCCATGATGGCTGGTATAGACCAGGGGGTGGACGGTACAGGTTCAGTCATTTTGCGTGGACGGAATGACAAAGCCTTTGAGGTCCTTGATCAGGTGATCGGATCTGGAAAAAAACAGATCGCTATATTTTATGGAGCAGGCCACATGCCCGATATGGGCGAGCGCTTGCTGAGATCCGGTTTCCAACGAGCACGAGAGGAGTGGATCACTGCCTGGGATATTACCCGCGATTGATCTCCTATTCTGCAATAGCCTCGGTTGTAGCTTCAGTCGCAGGTGCCTCCAGACCGTAACGTTGCATCATTGCTTCATCCATAATGGCTTCATCGGTAAAGCCCTGGTCCAAGCGATCCAGCCACCTTGCATAATTTTCCTTGCTGTATTTTTCAAAGCCTTCCTGCCCAAAAGAATCCACCAGTAAAGCTTCTGTTTCGCCTCGAATGCCCTGCAGCATCTCTCGTTTTTGGGCTTGGTCTAAGTTGGCGTTGTTACGGATTTCTTGAGCGGTAACTTGGGCCGTTTTTATGGAATGATACAGCTCTTTAGCGGTTTCAGGATCGGCTCCATATCGCTCCGACGTCTTTTGAAGTCCCTTATAATTGTAGTCCTGGCCCATTTTGTAATCACCATAGCGTTCCTCTCCCAATATGGATTTAAGGCCGTCTTCATATTCATTTTGTGCGGTTTGGTAGGCTTGTCGATCTTCCTGGTTTTGCATAGCCATTCCATAAATACCGCCATGCTCGTCATCGAAAGCTTTTTTCAGTTCAAAGATTTGCTCAAACTCCTCCTTGGTGGGCTCGAACCCTGTTAATTGAGCCCTAAGCATCATGGCTGTGTCGGACATCCTGAGATCAAAATCTCGTTTTTCTTCAGGAGTCAGTAGCTGAGCCAGTGCCAAATCCCTTTCCTTTTGGATGTCCTGAAGGGCTTTCATATCTTCCTGATCCATCGCGCCGTTCATTGCCAACTCTGACTGTTTGGCGGCAAACTTTTGATATGTCTCCATCACCTCTGCTTTCTTCGTAGGGGATAAGAAATCCAGCATCTGATCGAACGGATTAAACCCAGCCATGGCGCCCAACCAATCGGTTTCCGGTTCGTATTCCTCGCCAAGCAAAGCTTTCAGGACGCTTCGCTTTTCGCTTTTCAACGCGTTCTGTTCTTCAAGGCTCGCCATATCGGGCTGCATGGAAGCCATCCACGTGTTTCCCGTTTTCCAATATTCAAAAGGTTTTTTCTCCGGCTTGAGTTCGTCTAGTTTTGAATCGTATAATTTGTCCACATCTGCCTTAATGATGTCCCTGATCGTTTCCTCTGGACAGCCGATGGATCTCAGATTTGCTATGTAATCCTGATAATCTTCGGACTCCACCTGTTGCCAATCAAAGGTGATTGCATTTCTCAGGCTTGCCGAATTGAGCGGTTTCGATTCAGTTGAAGTTCCACCAGATGCATTTTTGGCTTCTTCTATCGGTTGAGTATCAGCCTTCGATTCCGGGACGATTTCTGTTTTCTTTAACTTTTGTGAGAGGAGAAAAACATTGGCGACCAACGACAATACAAGCAGGACTGTTGCTGTGGATTTCATGATGTTGTCGAATCTACGCCTTACAAAAAGATTTGCAACCTTTTGCAGTCGAATTTGTTTAGGATTTTTGATTAATGATTGCCTGCAAACCGCCTGATTTGGCATACTCCCCCCATTCCAATAATGAAACTTTTCGACCGTATTTCGCTGGTGAAGCCTCATTTGATATGGAGAGCAAGCGGCATGTTTTTCATGTTGATCTCTCTCATCATTACCCAATTGGCTCATGCTCAAAACCCCAAAGGTGACATGCTCCAAACAATGCTTGGTTACTCGGTGAGTGGAAGTGTCGATGTGGGAGAATTATTGATTGGTGAACTCAATTGCATTGGCTGTCACAAAGCAGACACGGAGGCACAGCAGAGATTGGCCTCCAAGCAAGGTCCTATTTTGGGTGACCATGGAATCAAACTTACGCCTCAGTTTATTCGTAATTTACTCATGAACCCAGCTTCAACCGGTCAGGCACGCACGATGCCTGACATGTTGCATGCCTATGAGAATGATGAAAAGGCAGCTATTGTTGATGCGTTGACCCACTATTTGATCGATGCACAAGGAGCAATGTCTGAAACCCCGGTGGCTGCTGATCCTTTCCGAATGCAATTGGGCCGTAAGCTTTATCATGAAATAGGTTGTGTGGCCTGTCATGAGCCACATCAAGATTTGGAGGATTTATCTCAGCCAGATCTGCCTGAACCTGAAAGTCGAGTTCCAGGTGAATTTGAATCCGTACTCGGACATTCGGTTCTCATGGGCAAACTCGATGGAAAAACCACCGTTAATGAATTGGCTCGTTTTTTAAAGAATCCCCTTGAAACGCGACCCTCAGGCCGAATGCCGGATTTCAAGTTAAGTGACAGTGAAGCTTCCGCATTGGCGATGTACCTCCTCCGTGGGCAAGCCGAAGGCATGTTTGAAGAAGATACAGAATTACAAAAGACTAGCGGTCTGAAATATTCTTACCTGGAATTAGGATCACCCACTGCCGAATCACACGATGCAACTCAGGACTTTATCGAACACTACCCCGGCAACCCAGCACCATCCCTTGCAAAATCGGTTCATTTTGTCTCCAGCGGGATCACTCATGAGATCACCGACGCACTCAAACAAAGGCAGGAACAGGTTGCGCTGGTATTTTCAGGTTACATCTCGATTCCCAAGGAGGGCGACTACTCCTTTTTTACAAATTCAGATGATGGTTCACGCTTGTATGTTGGGAGCGGTCTGGTAGTCAACAATGACGGTGATCACGGAATGACCGAGCGCAGCGGGAAAGTATCCCTAACAGCTGGAGATCATGCATTTAAGGTTACTTATTTCAATAACGGCGGTCCTGCAGGCTTAAGTGTATACGTAGTGGGACCTGGAATTGATAAACAACCGATTCCTGATGACTGGTTGTCTCATTTGGGGCAACCGATGTTACCAACGGGTGGAAATTCATTTGTTGTTGATAAAACCAAAGCATCACAGGGTAAGGCTTGGTTCAATAAACTGGGGTGTGCTTCGTGTCATGACATTGCGGATTCAGGAGCTGCCTCCATGGCCGCCTTTCAAGCCAAACCATTGACTGAAATTGATGCCGAATCGGGGCAAAGTTGTTTTTCGGAAAGTCCAGGACACAACGCAGCCTTTTATTACCTTTCCGCCAGCGAACGCATGGCAATCAAATCAGCCCTCGCCAATACTGGGGATTGGTCGACTGCTCTTGAGTCTGGCCAGCAAGTGATCAAAACCATGACCGCTCTCAATTGTTTTGCTTGTCACGTCCGTGGAGAATTGGGTGGCCCAAGCAGTTATCGGAAACAGTATTTTCAAACCAATGGCGAGGCTGATTTGGGAGACGAAGGACGATTTCCCCCAGATCTATCTGGCGTTGGCCAGAAGCTCAAACGAAAATGGTTGCTTGAGGTATTGGAAGATGGGGCTTCGGTTCGACCTTATATGGCATCCCGGATGCCTATATTTGGCGCTAAGAATATCCAAGGTTTAGCTGATCATTTGATAGCCGTTGATCAAACAGGCAAGCAGGATGCAACCCAGGAAAAAATCTCGCTGGAGGATGCCAAGTACGGAAGAAAATTGGTCGGGGTGGGCGGCATGGCTTGTATTACTTGCCATACTTTTGGGAAGTTTGGATCACTTGGAATTCCAGCTTTAGATCTGACCAGTGCCGGCAAGAGGCTTCAAAAGGATTGGTTTGTTCGATATCTCAAAGACCCAGGTTCTTTGAGGCCCGGAACCCGCATGCCCAGTTTCTGGCCCGATGGTGAAAGTGTGAACAAGGATGTATTCGACGGTGACACACAAAGGCAAATCGATGCGATCTGGTCTTACTTGAATATTGCTGATGATAACAATCCTCCCACCGGATTGATTCAGGGTCAAAAGGAGATCATCGCAGAAAAAGAAGCCGTGATGTATCGGAATTTCATCGAAGGCGCCGGGCCGAGAGCGATCGGGGTGGGATACCCGGAAAAAGCGAATATCGCATTTGATGCCAACCAGATGCGCCTTGCCATGATTTGGCAGGGGCCATTCATCGATGGTGCCCGCCATAGCTCCGGTAGGGGAGCCGGATTTGAACCACCCCTGGGACATAACTTGGTGCAATTTCCTGAAGGACCGCCATTTGCTTTTTCGGTCGATCCCGAGCACACCGATTGGCCAACTTTAGCCGGAAGCAAGGCCGGATATGATTTCCAGGGATATTGGCTGGATTCCAAACGACGGCCAAAATTCAAATATCAATTCATGGCATTGGATGTGGAAGATTATACCGTCGCCGTGCCCGGAGAGCTGGACGCTTTTCTGAGACGTTATCTCACTTTCAATTCAAGAGCGCATTACGTCAATTTATGGATGCGCGTTGCGACCGGACAGACGATCCAAAAGGAAGAAGATGGAGCTTACCTGATAGATCAGAAAATAAGAATGCGCTTTGAAACCTCTGGAAATGAAAAGCCAGTCGTCAAGGGTGCGGAAGGGGCTATGGAGCTGCTTGTTCCTGTGGAATTGAATCACGGTAAAGCCAACATTGTTCAGGAAATTATTTGGTAAAGGTATTTTATGACGGATTTCATTATTAATTTCTCAGATCGCACCTTGAAACCGAATCTGGTTCATGTGCTTTTGTGTTTATTAGGCCTGATCTTTCTATCTGGCCAAAGTAGTCAGATTTCAGCGGCCGAACAGTCCGATTTCTATCAAACCGCCACCTTGCCCATACCTGAAGGGATTGTCTTGGAAGCCGGGGCTCTCCAATGGTTGGGCGAGGACCAGTTGGCAGTATCTACAAGACTGGGAGAAATCTATATTATCGATAACGCCTTGGCGGAAGATCCTTCAGAAGTTTCATTCAAATTGTTTGCGAGTGGACTTCATGAAGTTCTTGGTTTGGCCAAACAGGATGATTGGCTCTATTGCGTGCAACGCTGTGAATTGACCCGCATGAAGGACCTGGATCACGATGGCCGGGCCGATCTTTTTGAAACTGTCAATGATGACTGGGGCATTACCGGAGATTATCATGAATATGCATTCAGTTCCAAATTCGACAAAGATGGGAACATTTGGATTGTCCTCTGCCTGACCGGTTCCTTCACCAGTGAAATTGATTATCGAGGTTGGTGTCTGCGAGTGACTCCTGATGGTCAAATGATTCCCACAGCCAGTGGCATTCGCTCACCAGGCGGGATTGGGATGAACGCCTCAGGGGATATGTTTTATACCGACAATCAAGGGGTTTGGAATGGTACAAGTGGATTGAAACATTTAAAACCTGGTGGGTTCATGGGGAATCCAACGGGCAATCGTTGGTATGAACTGACCGATGCGCTTGGGCCTCGCCCTCTGGATCCAGTCAGCGGAAGTCGCATGCACATAGAAGCAGGCAAAATTCCTGAGCTGGTTCCTACTGCAATTTACTTTCCGTACGGTGAAATGGGGCAATCAGCCAGTGGTATTATTTGTGATGAGACAGGAGGAAAATTCGGTCCTTTTGGAAATCAGCTTCTTGTTTGTGATCAAACTCACAGTACCGTGATGAGGGTTGATCTGGAGCAGGTTAATGGTGTCTATCAAGGAGCCTGTTTTCCGTTCTTGAAAGGATATGATTCTGGAAATCTAAGTGTGGAATTTGCTCCTGATGGCTCTCTTTTTGTGGGGGGTACCGATCGGGGGTGGGGGGCAAGAGGAGGGAAACCCTATGCTCTTCAACGCACCCGTTGGACAGGGAAAATTCCGTTTGAAGTCAAGAGCATGAAAGCGAAAGATGACGGCTTCCTGCTTTCGTTTACTCAACCTGTCAACAAAACCTCAGCTTCGGACCTCTCTTCTTATCAAATCGAAACCTACACCTACATATACCAAAGCAGTTATGGAAGTCCCGAAGTTGATCAGACCGCACCAAAGATCCAATCAGTGGTGGTAAGTGAAGACGGGCTCAGTGTTCGGTTGATCATCGACAAGCTACAGATTGGTCACGTTCATGAACTTCGTCTTCCCGGAGTTATGAATCAGTCTGGAGAACGGCTCTGGAATCCGGCCGCCTACTACACCTTGAATGAGATCCCAAAGAGTGTTCTTTGATCAGGCGGTTTTGGCTGAGCCCGACCTGAAGCTTGCCCAAGTGCTCAAGGGCATAAGTCCGATGGCAATTATCAATATTTGAGATGCGTTGAAGATCATCAACCATTTGAACGCGGCGTCCATGAATCCGTAGCTGTGGAGTCCGACATTGAGCATGTTCACTCCGAACCACGAGAAAGCAGTCACAATATTACCAAACACGGCAAGGTTCATCAGGCCACGTTCTCTAATCATGCCTCCCCATCTTGCGTGTAAGATGATGGCGTTCCAAATGACAATCAGCAGGGCTCCGTTTTCTTTCGGGTCCCACCCCCAAAATCTCCCCCAGGATTGATCTGCCCAAATTCCACCCAGGATTGTTCCAACAAAACTGAATAAAGTTGAAAAACAGACGACTCCATACACCATGCGAGTCAATGACTTCGAAGTTTCCTGATCCAGCGACTTGGTGAAGAAACCACGCATAATGAAGACGATGGCCAGGAAGCCGGAAAAGAAAGTTGAAGCGTAACCCAGGGTGATGATCACAACGTGAGTGGCCAGCCAGAAATTGGTGTCCAGAACGGCTCGTAACACTTTCATGGTATCCCCGCTCAATGACAGGTTGTGCGCCACAATCAATGACAGCACTCCTACGATCGACGCAATAGCAGCTCCAACACCATCCTTGTAAATGCGTTCAATGACCATTCCCAGCAAGACCGCACCCCATCCTACAAAAACAGCCGAACTGTAAAGGTTGGTGACAGGAGGTCTGCCTTCAAGATACATGCGCGTGATCAATCCTGCTGTGTGAATGATGGCTGCGAGCCCGATCAAATAAAATGCCGTCTTACGAGTCCATTCAGTTCCATTGAACCAGGTGCTGCAGGCGAATAGAAAAGCGATGAGATAGATCACCGTGCTTTTATAAAAAGGTGAAAATCGATTGTATTTAAATTCCGTGGAGGCTCGTTTCAATTCTGTCTCGAACTCTGGTTTAAGTGACTCTCGATATTGGGTGACAGCCTGGTTGAAATTTCCCGAATTATCATTGTGAAAGGCACTTGCCATTTTGGCATAGGAACGGACTGCAGGTTTGATATCCATGGTCTGAATGGCCTGAATGAGGTTGGTTCCCATGGTACTCCATTGATCTTCAGGACTCGAATCCTTGTTGGGTGGAATGATTAAAGTTCCGGCCGAGCTAAGGTGTTGAAAACGGTCCATATAACTGGAGAACAGCGCCAGGGCCTGTTCGTCGTGCTCCTTGCCCGCATTTTGGTTGCGCCAAGCTTCCAAACCAGGGGTTATGGATGCCAGGTAGTTGTCCAGATCTTTGTTGAAGTCGTGGAAATCTTGGGGTGCGATGGTGTTCTTGAATTCAAGGTAGGTATTCATGCCCACCCAAACTTTGATGACCGCTTTTTCAAACGGGGTTCTCAAAGCCGCTTCCTGATCAAAAGCACTTTGTGCGTGTCTGCGGATGGTAGGGAAATGTTGCCGGATTTCATTGAATGTAAAGTAGAACAAACCGGATTTTTCGACTCCTTGTCCGTCCAGTCCCAGTTCGTCTAACAGGTCTGGATGGTTGATCGCAAAAATGTAGCGTTCATCAGCAATCTCCGGATGCATCATGACTTCCATCAACCATTCTGATGCATTCAGTTTTTTGGGATGTTTTCCAAATTGAAACCACCGTCTCTCCGATAACTGTCCGGAATCTGCCCCACGAATTTCTAGAAATGGGCCCCATTCACCTTTCTCATTGTTTCCCTCCAAAGGAACTTTGCGAGTCCCCCTGATTTGAAGGAGTGCATTCATGCCAACAGAATCCAAAGGCTGGAGACGGCCTTCCCTTAGGACCGGTAATTGTCCAAATGAGACGTCATCCATGTATCCTTTTGCCTTCGGTGGACGTAATGCTGACAGAATCCATAAAGTGAACAGGCCGAGCATCAAATAGGGGACATACTTTTTCATTTCGATAATCAGGCGTTTTTCGGTGTAGGTGTTTGAATGGTTTTCGCTGTTGGAGTTTTACCGCTGGATCTCTCTGGTGACATGTTTCGTCTCTTACGTGTAAAAGCGATCAAGTGGATCATGAACTGAATGGTCAATCCTGCTCCGACCATGGTGCATGCAAGGTAAGGTGTTAGCCACGTAGGATTCTGCACCACCTGGAAAGTCGAAGTGGCGGTCAGGCCTTGGCGACGCACCATTTCATTTGCCGACATTTGGTGCTGAAAAAAGGTCAAACCATGATACCTCAACGGGTGATTCATGTAGATAAGAACTTCGCGATCCTCACCCGTGTTTTCGTTTTGAAGTCGTACTCGGCTGGCGAAATTTTTAGGCTCCATCGTCCCTGTGTAGTTTTCGTGTGTGGCTTTCAACAGAGTCAAAGAGAAATCCTCATAATACCGTTTGGCTCGCATTCCGATGGAATATTGTTTGCCTTGTTGTTCAAAATTCTGAGGGTCGAGTACGGTAGCCACCAGCCATTCACCCAAGCTTGTTTCTCCATCCAGTATTTCAACGATAGCGGCGGCGACATCCCGGCGATCCATTGCTGTTTCAGGTGGCATGGGTTTCAGGAAAACATTGGCATAACCACTTGTGGCTTCAACACGGCTGTAACCTTCCTGTTCCTTGCCAACCAGGCTGACATTGGGCCAGTAATCTTTGATTTTTAATTTGAAGGGTAAGGGGCCGCTTGGAATCACTGCTCCTGATTTGCTCTGGATGTAAGTTTCGGAGAGAGCGTACACCTTGTCCTCATTTGGATTGGTGTGATCTGTCAGTGCCAGTTCATTCAATCGAAAATCAGACGAATGTGAAACTGTCTCACCTTCCTTGATTTCCATAGCACTCTCTCTTGAAAGAAGGTCCGTGAAAAGTTGACCAAGAAGCAGTAAGATGAGGCCAGCGTGTGAAATGTAGATTCCTATTTTTTTCTTAGTGAGTTTGAACCTGGTGATGAATGCTCCCACCAAATTTAACATCAAGAATGTCCCCACCAGATAACCGCCCGGCATAATCGGAATCTGCCAGTCAGAATTTTCTGGGCCCCAATAAACAAAGATGCTCTTGAAATAGCGTTCCTGCACCAGGTAAAGCCCTTGTTCTACTTGAGCGATGGTGCCTACAAATACGATCAGCATGAACAGTGACAAGCACGTAACCGTCAGCTTGAGTGAGGTAAAGAATTTTACGATTTTATTCAGCATTATGGTTGAATTGAACGGATTCTACGAAGGATTTAAAAGCTTCTGATTCACGTTGAACGGCGGAGGGGGCACCCATGGCCTTGAAGAACCATGTTTGTCCCGCGTGAGGGATGATTGCGGCATCAATGCGTTGGGAAGTTCCCGGTATACTCACTAATTTACCGGTAATTCCACTGGCAACGATATCGGATGTGATCGAATCGACCTCGGTGTTGCTCGCAGGACCTAATCCTACTTGCCCTCTCCAAAGATTGATATTAGGCAAGAGGCCGCCTGCTGCGCCTCCCAGCGAGGAAACGGTGATTTTTACTTCGCCTCCATTTCCAGTCGCTTTGAAACTAGCCAGGATCATGGAGCTTGGTCCACTGTCAGTCCAACCGGCCGGAATACTCCATTTTGGCAATTTCGATGATGAATTGGTTGAACTTGAAACCGGTGGTGCAGTCGCTGTGCCTCCTGCCTGGCTCATGTCCATGCCGGCATGCGGATCGGCCGATTGTCGTGCTGCCTTAATCTCCGCCTGCATTTGGCTCAAATTGACCGTTTCCAGGAAGCTGACGAAACCAGAACGCTCTTTCTCAAGATGTTCACTGGCTCCAGTCATTTTGAAAAACCATGTCCCTATGGGGGAATTTACGAAAGCGGTAATAATGCGCATACCTGACATTTCCCCGGGAGCAGCTTCGGGCGCGGTAAGATCGAAAATACGTCCATCAAATTCTCCGATTTTTACCGATTCCGATGATTGATCCACTTCCTCCTTGGTAATGGGATCCAATTGCAGCTGACTGCGCCAAAGATTGACTATTTCATGATCCTCCACTTTCAGGTCTGGCATGGGAAGGATGGCAACCTCGGCTGTTTCCTCGTTTTCACCTTTAACCTCAAAAGTGGCCAATCGCATGGTACTGGTGTTTTGGGTTTGCTGCCAGTTGGATGGAAGCTTGTACGCAATTTTTTTTGGTACTGTGTAGATTTCGATCTGCGAATCCTGTTTGCATCCGGTAAAAATCAACACCGAAAAGCAAATTGCCAGGAGCCAAGCTTTTATGTTTTCCATCAATGACTTTAGGTTAAAATGTATCACCTTATGATCGGTTCTTTTTTGCTGTTATCGGAGCAAGAAACGTTCTTTAGAATGTGCTTAAATCGGTTACGAAATCAAGTGGTAACTTGCTTCTATCCGACGGTTCCGATCTTGATTTGATTCAAACAAGATTTTCAGTGAAGAGGTTATCCTGCCCCAGGTTCTTTCTGGATGAAATACTTCATTTGGCGTATCACGTTCTTGTGAACCTTAAAACTCCTCTCAGGCAAACTGGATTCCTCGGATTTTGTTCGGATAGAAACATGAATGGCATGCACCCTGCCGCACGACTGCTGCTTGTTTTGGCTATTTTGACGTCGGCTTTTGGGCAGGCTTCGCTGGCCGCAGCAGAATTGCCCAACATCATCATCATTTATGCGGATGATCTAGGGGTGGGTGATTTATCGGCCTACAACCCCGATTCAGCTTATCAGACCCCCAGATTGGATCGGATGGCTGACGAAGGGATTCGATTCACAGATGCCCACAGTCCTTCCACGATATGTTCTCCTTCCCGATACGGGCTCTATTCGGGGCAGCAAATTTACCGATCAACAGGTCGTGGTGGTGGTGCTTTTGAAGGTCCAGGAGGTCCCAGCTACCTCAAGCCTGGAACTCTGACCATTGCCGACATGCTCAAAACCAAGGGGTATCGGACAGGTGTCTTTGGTAAATGGCACGTTGGTCTCACCTGGTTTGATAAGGAAGGTAAAAGGCTCGGAGGCGGATTTAAAAACTCTCTGCTCATCGATTACGAAAAATCCACCCCTTTGTTGGATGGCCCCAACACACGCGGATTTGATGAATCCTTCGTCACTCCTAACTGCCCAACGACAGATCCGTTGTACATCTACATCGAGAATGGTAGGGTTCCTTTTCCTGCCGATCGCCGTCATAAGCGAGTGAACCTGCCGAACCCGGGGGGAAAGTGGCGCTGGGATAATGATGAAGGATGGATGGCTCCGGGCTATGAATTCGTGGAGGCTGATTTGTTATTTTACGACAAAACAGAGTCTTTCATTCGCAAACATCGCGAGAAACATCCTCAAAAACCATTCTTTGCTGTTTTTTCAACCCAAATAGCACATGCTCCCGTCTTACCTGCACCTGAGTTCAATAACAGTACCAAAGCAGGGCCCAGGGGAGATTTTGTTTACGAATTGGACGCTTTGGTGGGGCGCGTCCTGGACTTGGTTCAACATTTGGGGATCGACGAAGAAACATTGATTCTTTTCAATGCCGATAATGGGGCAGAGACCATGCATGTGAATTGGATGCGCGAGGACCATGATCATGATCCATCCATGGGATTCCGTGGAATGAAGCGAGATGGATGGGAAGGAGGGCACCGGGTATCTTTTATTGCCAGATGGCCAGGACGCATACCCAAAGGGCAAGTTTCGGATCAAATGACCAATACGACCGATATTTTCGCCACCATTGCGTCCGTCGTTGATTACCAACTGCCTGATGATGCTGCCACTGATAGTTTCGACATGTTGCCTGCCATGCTGGGTAAACAGGATGCCGACCAGGCGATTCGGCCACATATGCTGACACAAAGCTTTCGCGGTGAGTTTCAGATCAGAAAAGGAAACTGGAAGTACCTTGATCATCAGGGCTCTGGCGGGAATAACTACGACAAAGGTATGCTTGCGAAATACGCCCTGCAAGAAACCGAACCCGATGCCCCCGGTCAGCTATTCAACCTCACCGTGGATCCAGGTGAAACCACCAATTTGTATTTCAAGGAATCAGAGATTCGGCAAGAACTGCAGGCTTTGCTAAAACAACTGAAAGATCAAGGACGCAGTGCCCCCAAGAATAGAAAGCCCATCGGGATGAAAAATATTCCGCACATCTCTTTATAGATCAGCTGCCTAACCCGCTTTTGTAATTTAAACTTTAACGAACTTGGAACAGGAGCATGAGTAATATCTCTATCCCCCTTCAGAACTGATCGAAAAATATGTGCGAAAAAAACTTACCGCAGAATTGATATTACCAGTTGCACCATTCATGTCATCACCGCTTAATCCGAGTCAGTGAAACTTGCCTCTTCAAGACCGCATGAATGGCATAATGTTTCCTAGTCCCAGCATGAATATGAACAGGAAGAAGCCTAAGTCACCGTTCACAGAAGCCAATCCTGCACGAAACTTTGATGGTATTTTGATGCGAGCGGTTCTTACCTTTCTCATGCTATATGGGAGCCTACGTGCAGAAGAAAAGGTTTCCAAATTCGTCCGAACTCGGTTTGCAACCAGCGAACACATCACCGCACCTACCGGAATCTCAGTTTCTCCTGAGGGTGTGGCGTTTGTAAGCTGTGACCCAAACGGGATGACTAATCACCGACAGAAGGTCGGCAAAGTCGTTCGCTGCGAGGATACGGATGGTGATGGCGTGGCGGACAAGTTCAGCGATTTCGTCAGTAACATCGACTCACCACGCGGCAGCTGCTATGTTGACGATGTTCTTTACCTGATGCAGCCGCCATTCCTGGTTGCCTATCAAGATCCCAATGGCGATGGTGTTGCCGAATGGAAGAGGATACTCATCACCAAACTAGGTCAACCCCTTCAGGCTACTCCAGCCCATCACTGCGCCAACGGTGTAAGTATGGGTATCGATGGATGGCTCTACCTGACGATTGGCGACCGGGGTTGCCATGAAGCCACCGGTTCCGACGGTAGCAAAGTGAAGCTCTATGGTGGCGGGGTTTTGCGTGTTCGTCCCGATGGAAGCCAACTAAGCATTCTCGTTACCGGGACACGGAATCTATACGCTATCGCCGTTGATCCCTATCTCGATCTCTTTTCCCGAGATAACACCAACGATGGGGGCGGCTGGAACACGCGTCTGCATCACCTGACTGAGTTGGCAGACTTTGGCTATCCGCATCTTTATCGGAACTTCAGCCACGAGCACCGGCAATCGCTGGCTGACTACGGAACTGGAGCAGGAACCGGAATGCTTTACCTGCATGAACCAGGACTTCCGGAAGACTTTGGCGATGCGCTCTACTCGGGTGACTTCAACACTGGTGTCGCCATTCACCCCAGGGAGCGTTTCGGAGAATCTTATTTAATCCAGCAGCGGCCTTTCATGGATCTACCCAAGAACACCGGGATCGCTGTCGATGGTTTCTCTCGCATGCATTTCACCTCCTGGGCCGGCGGCGGCTTCGGTAGCTCAGGCAAGCCCTTTGGTCATGTTGATAGGATTGAGGCAAGCGTTAGAAATGAGGTCTCTGCATATCCCGACATCAACAAGGCCACCGATGCTGAGCTGCCGACCCACCTGGCCAGCAGAAGCCAGGTCCGACGACTCCATGCAATGCGCGAAATGGTTTCTCGTGGAAGCAAACCTGTCTTTTCAGAAGACTTGTTCTTGATCGCAAAGGATACCCATACTCCACTCTATGCTCGCGTTGCTGCCTTGATGACCTTGAAGCAGCTCGATGGAACAGGTTCGCATGATGCGTTGGAGTTGCTCTATGCGGATTCTGAAATGCGCGAGTTTGTCGTCCGCGCACTCGGCGATGTAGCTGCTGAAATAGACAGAGATGGAAAGGGAATCTTCTTGCGCGCGTTGGCAGACGAGAACCCTAGAGTCCAGATGCATGCCATCATCGCCTTGGCGCGATCGGGTGACGTCTCTTTGGCTGCAGCCATCTTGCCTCTGGCTAAAGAAGAGAAAATGCTTTCCTCATCCAAGCGTGCGCTCTCTCATATAGCTCTCAAGGCAGTGGTCAAACTGAACGCAGTCGATCTCTTGCTGAGCAAGTTGGACGACATCGAGCTTCAAGAGCCCGCTCTCCGTGGACTGCAGCAAATCCACAGTTCCAAGGTCGTGTCAGGCCTTATCGCTAAACTCGAAGCCACCCACAATCAGCAGTTGATCAATGGTATTATTCTATCACTGTTCAGGCTCTATCATCGCGAAGCCCCCTGGGATGGGAATTCCTGGTGGGGCAACCGGCCCAACTTTAAAGGGCCCTACTATAGATGCGCAACCTGGGAACAGACACCAGCGGTTCGCAAAGCGATCAGAACAGGCTTTCGCAAAGTGCATCCTAGAGACTATGCTCAACTCTTTAGACACATGCGCCTCAATCAAGTTCCTGAAGATGATCTGGATCTGGAGATCGATTTCGACGAAGTGTTATCTTTTCTTGAGAGGGAAACCCTCACAAGCACGGAGTTTACCCGGCTCATGAACGCTGTCGCAGACAAGAAACGGCCCGAGAATGAGCTGATCCAAATTTATGAATACTTCAAGCGCGGCCCTCTTCCCGAGAGCTACTTCAACCGTGCCCACATCCTCCGCGTCTGGGGAGAAAGCAAGGCGGCGGGAGAACGTCAGCGGCAAGCTTATGAGACATTTGTCAGTGGTAAGGAATTCATCGGCAAACTTGAGGAACTCAAACCATTCTTTAAAAGCAGCGAGAAAGACAGCAACAAGTACGCCCACCTACAGTTGCTCCACTTGATCAATGACAAGTCCACTCCAGAGGAAACCCGTCAAGCCGCCGTCGCAGAACTCGAAAAGACGTGGGAGGACAAGAAGAATCTATATCCGCACCGCCTGCGCGGCCTGATGCTCGCCTTTGAAGAAATCGATCCCACACCCTACGCTGAGCAGCTTAAACCCCTGGTAGACCATCGCGATGAACGCACCAAACAGCCCGCTGTCCGGTTTCTTAAGGCAATAGCAAACCAGTGAACGGAATTTTAGCTCAGAAGTCTTTGATAGACCAAACCTTCAGTGCACCCTTGGTCGTGGCCGCAAGATAATCTCCATCAGTGCTGAACCCGACAGCGGTTACCCAGCCGTCGTGCCCCTTGAATATTCTCGCTGGTTCCATGGTGAACTAAACGAGTAATTCAGAAATCGTATTTGAGCTTTCCTTAAACGAATCTACCGGGCACGCGAGTTTTTGAAGAATGGTGAGATAGAGATCGGACATGGGTCGCTGGTCCAAAGGCCATCGAGTATGATGACCATGCTTGATTCCCAATGCTTTGCCGCCTGCCACGATGGTGGGGAAACTAACTCCAACATGGCTTGCTGTCTGCGCGCCACCAAAGAGAATGACAGTGTGGTCTAATAGAGATCCTTCGGAAGCCTCAATGTTTTGAAGTTTCTCCATGAACCGAGCGATGCATGCACAGAGCATCTTGTCACGTAATCCCAGCGCAATCACATCTGGATTGGTCGCACCCCGATTACCGCCACCTTTGTGGTGAACATCATGCGTACCTCGAAGCCTCGCACCCGCTTGTCTTGCCCAATCCTTGTAGTCATCGTAGTTGGGCCCTGCTTCTCCTCCCAGGCACTGCGTGGCGACACGTGTCATGTCGGTTTGAAAAGCCAGGGCGATAAGGTCGGTCATCAATTCGATGTGTTCTTGCATGCTGTTCCTTGCTTCCCGTTCAAGACGCACCTTGGCTTGATCGAAATTTGGCCGTCCATCCTCAAGAATTGCTTCTTTCTGGATGAGCCGTTTCTCAACATCGCGTACTGAGTACAAATACTGTTCAAGCCGTTGTTGATCGATTCGTCCCAACTTGCGCTTGATGGCATTCACCTCGCCCATGGCAGTATCAAGAATGCTGCGGTTTAGCGCCAGCCGCTCCTGAGCTTTTTTGATCTCAGCCCGATCAGAAGGAGGAAACAGATTCTCGAATACACGCCGGTAGTCGGCTGTGGCAGGGATGTCCACACCCAGAGAATTACGCGAAAGCGTGGTGGTTCCAACTCCATTGGTCCACGACAACACAAGAGAATTCAGGTAGGTCGGCCCGAGATGTTTTGCTGCGACTTGATCGACGGAGATCGTGTTTGTTAGCGTCCCAGGAACAAGATTTATGTTATGGCCAGTCAACCAACTATAGGGATGTGTATGACCGCTGATGCGACCTTGGATGTGCGATAGTCCTGTGAGGACGGAGAAGTTATCGCGATGAGGTGCCAATGGTTCATGTGAAGCAGCCAGGGTGTAGTCGGGGCCGGTATCCTTTGGGAACCATGCGTATTGGTTGATTGCGCCCGGAATGTAGAAACAGGCGAATCTAGAAGGATCCTTCTCCTTCTTCTCGACAGCCAGGGTCTTGCTACTAAAGGCTTCCAAAAATGGTAGGGCAAGGGTGGCTCCGAGACCACGAAGAAGGGAACGGCGAGTAAATGATGCTTTCATTTTTTCTGAGACTTAAAAAGATGTCATTAATGTCAGTGACTTAAAAAAGCTTTTGTTTGAAAGACAGCCAACAAGATCGTGCGAAGCGGATACCCATCCGCTGCATGATCGTCCATAATCGATTGTATCTCAGCCATGTCATCGATGTCTGGTTTGCGTCCTGTGGCGTAAAGCATGATATTTTTCATGAAACCGCGGACCATGTCTTCCAGATAGTGCTCCACAATCAATTTCTTAAACTCCTCGTAATTGCGAAAAGTTTCGCCGCCCGGAAGTTTTCCGAGAGTATCGACAGGCCTCGTCTTACCTGTGCCACGCCATGCGACCTTAGAATCCAGTTCGTCCATCTCGTAAAATTCGTGCTCCACATCCCTCCAGCGCCCACTGATATCAAAATTCTGAAAAGCGAATCCGATAGGATCGAGTTTCGTGTGGCAGACCGAACAATTTCGATCCTCGCGATGCAAGGCCATCAGTTCCCTCGCTGTGAGGTATTTGTTATCACCTGCATTGGCATCCAGTTCTGGCACTTCCAGAGGCGGTAATTGCGGTGGATCATTGAGAATATGACGAGCGGCCCAGGCACCCCGATAGATGACCCAATTGTTTCCCATCCAACAAAGCATCGATTGAATGCCAGCATGCGACAGGAGGCCACCGCCACGCTTGTCGTCTTTGCGCAAATTCACCTTGCGCAGGTGGCCACCTTCAATGCCTTCGTAGCCATAGTGGCGGGCAAGCGTGTTGTTCATCATGGTCCAATCACTGGAGACCAATTCGCGCGCTGAACGGTCCTCGGCAAGCATGCGTCCGATGTAGGCATACGTTTCCTCCCGCATCGAGTCCTGAAGAAATCGGCGGAAGTGATAGCTTGCCTTGCCACGTCGATCATCAACCAGGGTGATCGGTTGTTCCATCTCCAGCCACTGAGTCACGAAGGGGTGAAGGAAGGAATCAGTGCTTCTTACATCTCTCAGCAGGCGCTCGGCTTGAGCTTTCAGGATATCGGGATTTCTCAGCTTTCCCGCAAGGGCAAGTTGACGCAGCTCTGCATCTGGTGGTGCTCCGATTAACATGAAACTTAAACGCGACGCAACGGCGTGATCGGCAACAAGTCTGTCTTGGTGTGCTGTCGAGTCCAGATAGCGGAACGAACCACTCATGAGGACTGATTGAAAGGTCGAGCGCAAGGCATTGTCAAACGTCATACCGTCAGCGCGGAGCTTTTTGTAGAAAGCAAGGAAGCGAACCTTCTCTTCTTCTGCCACGGGGCGTCGATACGCACGATCCATCCACAGAAGCAACAGCTTCTCAGCACTATCAGTATTGTCACCAAGCGGTCCTAGATCGACATCCCAATTTGCGGGTGGCCAAGCTGCGACGTAGTGAGGCTCAAGTTCAATGTCTTTGATGACCAGAAATGGCCGCGGTTGTTCTTCTGGTTTCCGGTATTTCTTCTTGTCGAAAGCCGGGCGAAACAAGCCAGCACCGTCTGGTAATTGGTCAGGCTTAGATTTGTCTTCATTTTCAAACCCGTCGACTTGGTACGCCAATTCAACTCTTGGTGTGAAGGCAAATCCAAGTCCGTGTTTGCCAGCGATCATGTCCTCAATCTGTACCGTGTATTCGAGCTCTGTCGGTCCAGTGATCTCTCGTCGCTCCAAGACACGGCCGCCAATCTTGGTCCACAGGATGGGATCTGGGACGTCGGGAAACGCGGAGTATGAAGCCACATTGAGCTTGACCCTCATCAGTCCTTCCTTGCCGTGACTTGTCGGTACGCTGAACAAATTACTGCTGCGATCCTTTGGCCATTTGGGTTCAACGAGTGCCCCAAGCCCCGGCTTGGCAATGCCAGGGAGCTTTTCGAGCTTAATACCTGCGGCCTTCCATGTGTCGAACGACTTGCGTGGATCTTTCTCCACGTTCACCAAATCCACTTTGAGGGTTTCACCAGGGGACGGTTCCAAGAAGCGTATCCCTTCGACAGCTCGACGCGTGACTTCCATCATCTGCATCACCGAATCCGAGGCATCCTGCAAGGCCTCAGCACCCGTATCAAAACCATCTACCTTGCCATCGCCTGGAATGGTATAAGAGAAATCGACGTTCAGGCCCGTCACATCCCGCAAAGCTGCTCCAAACTCGCGCCGGTTCAGCCGTCGTGTGCTTCCGGTGCCCAGTGCCCTTTGCTCTTTCTCAATCCACTCAAGCACCTTCATTTTCTCTGGACCAGTAAGATGCGGTTTGTCATCTGGTGGCATGTCTCCAAAGGAAAGTTGCTCGTGAATCGCTGTCCACAAATGCCGATCGGATATCTGGAACCCTTCCATCTGATCATAACGCAGTCGTGCCTTCTGTTTCTCTGGGCCGTGGCAGTTGACACAATACTTATTCAGTACCGGCTTGACGACTTCCCTGAAGGTCTTTTGGTCAAGGGCTCCTGATTCAGAAGGGCCTGCTTTGATCTCGGGTACGGCGGTGGTTCCGCTCTTGGGATCGACACTTGAAGAAGTGACAACTTCCTGACCCTCCGCAAAAGACACAGCGAAAGTTACTAACAATGCAAGGATCGAGCATAGCCACTCCTTTTGTTGGTTAAACAAAGGATTTTTGCATGTGCGGATCGATTTCTTCATATCGCATGCGTTTACTAGCGGTGAGGCCATTCAATCATAGTTTCTTGCTGTTTAGAAGCAAATTGCAGGCTAAATAAATTACAACCTGATTCCGTGCTTCCGTTAACTCAAGTTCGTCACTTTTGTTAAGTTACAAAAGTGCGGTTATTGTAAATCAATGGGTTACATGAAATTTTAAGCCATTTTTGGGACTACAATTAGGATTATTTTTGGCGCGTTGGTTAGTTCCAGCCCCAGGTGGATCAAGTGTTGTGCTGCAGGTTTATCCGGTATTCCTAGGCTGCGTCATCGCAGTTTTTTGTTGATTACTTTGTGCTGCAAAGTAAATTCCTGTCCTTATGAGCCGCTTGTTCAATCAAAAGTTTTACCCGTTCCCAAAGTTATCATTCCTTCTGTTCGTTGCTTCGTTGTTGTTTTTGAGTATTGAAACATGGTCGTGTGAAGAGTTGTTGAAGAATGATGTGTTTGCGCAGGCTGTCAAGGATGGCATCTCCAACGAAGAGTACAAGGCAGGGATGGATCAGAAGAAACTCGATATCCAAAATCCCGAAGAAGCTCTTGCTGAAAAACGATGGAAAACTTGCGCAGCTATAGGAGTAGGGGATGGATATTCCATTCTGCTTCAATTCAGGCAGGCACATCCTCTCGTGGCAGAATATCACCGCAGGGTCATGGTTTTTGGTGGAACCGAACGACAGGGTAAATTACTAGGCGCTTTGCAACTTAATATGAATTTTGGCGGGCGAACATACATCATGATTTACCGTCATTTGAATCAGCAGGGTCATGTGACACACATCACTTTTAAAGCCAGAGATGAATCCAGGATGGGCAGTGGGCAAACAATACGGCTGAAAGATCCAGACTTTGAAAATCCTTTGAAAGGTTCAGAATCGGAATATTTAGGCTTGGTATCAGGCGAAGCTTATCCCCTTAAGTTTGTGCCTCCATCCGTAATTTCGGAGGAAAAGGCGCTTGAAAAAATGAAATGATTGAGGACCGACATCTGTCGCCGTTGATAGTTCAAACTAAAGCACTCCTGAGGGATTAATGATCAATTGTGCCGGTAATCTTCCTGAGACATCCAATAAAGGTCAGGCCAATACCCGGTATCATTACTTTGCGGTTTGCCTGGGGTGGTTCGACCATTTCTGATGATTTCGTTTATTTTATGAGTCAATTCTTTGACCCGTTCCGTTTCGCTGGATGCGAGGTTCTTGGATTCCGAAAAATCATTTTCTAGGTCGTAAAGTTCCGCCTGCTTGTTTTTGGAGGGCATGACCAGTTTCCAATTTTTTTCAGTGATGGCATACCTGCGATTGTTTCCATGATTGATTAATGGAAGTCGTTCATTTTCTGAATCAGGTTCAAATAATACTGATGCAAAACTCTGACTATCCTCTCCGGCATTTTCGGGTAGCGAGGTCCCCAGAAGTTCTGCGAAAGTTGCCATCAAATCCACTTGTCCCACGATTTTTTCCCAACGACGACCAGGCTTAGCGATGCCTTCAGGCCATCTCATCAGAAAGGGGACTCGGTGCCCTCCCTCATAGACTGAACGCTTACCTTCTCGAAGACCTCCTCGACTGTCATGATTGTATTCGGTTATCCGTCCTTTCCAGGAATTTTCAGGGCCATTGTCACTGGTAAAAACTATCAGTGTGTTTTGATCCAGGCCGGAATCTTCCAGAAAATTTAATATCTGTCCTACATGAAAATCAGTTTCGATCACAAACTCTCCGTAGGCTCCAGCTTGTCCTTTGCCATGAAACTCTGGTAATGGGCATACGGGATAGTGAGGAGATGTGAATGGTAGGTATAGAAAGAAGGGGTTGGTGCCCTCCTTGTTGATTGTTTTTTCTGCCATCCATTCAATGGCTTTGTCCGTAAAGCGTGTCAGGCATTGATTGTCGATAAAGTCTTCGGCAATTTCGAAATTAGTTTTTACTGTGCGTAAAGGATCGTTGGATTTTCCCGGTTCTTTTTCATATGGAACGGTGTCCAAAGGGCGATCGCAAAATCGCCGTCTGAATCCATTTTGAAGC